>JANLQJ010000077.1:0-81919 GCA_031367715.1 Hyphomicrobiaceae bacterium
GCGGGGGCTGGGGGTGGCGTCGCGGTAATTTCTGTGTGGGGTTTTGTTGGGCGGGTATGTGGACCAAAAATTCTGCCCACCACTCCCCGCGCCTCCTTCTCCTTCGCCACGTTCTTGCAACTGTCCTCTCGGACTCCCCCGTCAACTCGGCGATTCCTATGATGGAATGGGTGGCGGGTTTAGTTGGACGGCCACGTCCAGGGCCACCTTCGACTTTCCGATGCGGCTTTTGGGTCGGGGGAATTTCTGTCCCAATTGGGACACTTATTCCCTCACCACGTTCCTTGGCGAGCGTGGCTTGTAGGGCTGGACGGAGCTTGGTGGCGGGTTTGGTTGGACGGCCACGGCTAGGGCCACCTTCGACGGCCTTCTTGGGCCTTGTCTTGGAAGCAATTTCTGTCCCAATTGGGACACTTATTCCTTCACCACGTTCCTTGGCGAGCGTGGCTTGTAGGGCTGGACGGAGCTTGGTGGCGGGTTTGGTTGGACGGCCACCACCTACGCCTTGGCCTTTGGTGCCACGCTCGGCATAGGGGAGGTTACGTGACTTCGCGTATGACGAAGTTTCTACGCCAATTGGCGGACTAACTTCGACAGCTTCTCCACGTTCCTTGGCCAGCGTGGCTTGCAGGGCTGGACGGAGCTTGGTGGCGGGTTTAGTTGGACGGCCACGGCTGGGGCCACCTTCGACTTTTTGGTGCGGGTGGCCTTTTGTAGGAGGAATTTCCCCGCCAATTGGCAGACTAATTCCTCCGCCCGCACCACGTTCCTTGGCCAGCGTGGCTTGCAGGGCTGGCCGGAGCTTGGTGGCCTTGATGAGGTCTGTGCCGTGTGCCTCAAATGCAACAGTGTGACATTTTAGTTGTTGCAAACATGTCACACTGCCATTTTGTCAAAGACAGCAGCTGCCAAGGGGAGCCAACAGCTCACGCCCTAGGCTAGCGCGCCATGCTAGGCCACGCCGCTGAGCATGCGCCACTACCCTAGTTCGGGCCCAAAGCTCAAACTGGCACTCCCCCAGCAATTCCATGCGCTCATGTTTGCCTTGGAAGTTTTCAATTTACCATCCTGAGGCCACCCCGAACTAGCTCAACCCTGGTGCTATGCCCCTTCACTGTCGAGACACGGGCCGAGCCAGCTGCCACGGCCTCAGCAAGCGCCCGCTGAAGCCCGGTGCGGCTGAAACCTGTCTGGGCTGCCAAGTCGTGCTGTGTCCCCTCATACAGCCCCCCTTGGGCTGCCAGGGCTACCAGAAGCCCATGGGCTGCCACGGGCTGCTGTGGGCCGCTGTAGCCCGTCTGGGCTACCACTGGGCCTGGCTCACGCCAGTGAGGGCTCCTACGGGCTGCCACGGGCTGCTGTTGGGCTGCTACGGGCTTCTGTGAGGCCGTAGGAAGGCCTTGGGCTGCCACTGGGCTGCCACGGGCTTCTACGGGCTGCCGGTCGGCTTCCGGGCTTCCATGGGCTTCTGTGACGTTTTGGGCTGCTACGGGCTGCCGGGCTGCCAACGCGTCTGCCACCACAAACCCAAGCGCGCTACCCAATTCCAGCAACAGCACAAACAACAGCGCCGCTCCGGTCTGGATGGACTCATCGCTCGCCTTGAGCCCGAACAAGCCTAAAGCGCGTTGGGCTGCGACGATTCCGGCATCCGGCACTTTGGGCGCTGGTAGTGCTGCCAGGGCTGCTGATGCACCCTTGATGACGGCCTCAACCTCTTGCCGACGTTGGGCACGGCCAAGCTCTGCGCTGGCGTCTGCGAAGGGCTTGCAGGCCAACTGCGAAGCTGCTCGCGTCACATCAGTGCAATGGGCCGTCCTGGTCCAAGTTGCGGCATCAACTCCGGCGCCGTTGGCCAACAGAGCTTGAAGCTCCGCAATGCCGCGTGTGGCATCCAGGGCCTTCAGCGTTGCAACAGCACCGTCATAGCTGGCCTGAATCCTTGCGCGGTCTGACTCAATGCTGGCACGTCCACCGCTCGACTCGATGCGAGTCCCGAGGGCGGCACTCATGGCCATCCAGCCGGAGAACATCAGGGTGATGATGAGCAAGGCTGCGCATGCCGTGGCTGTTGCCCAGTCACCGGCCTTCAACAGGCGTCGAGTGACGACTGGCAGGCTGGACTTCAGCACATCGGAACAGACCGACGCGGTAACGGCGACTAGCGCCATGGCGCCGGCTGAGGCTGTGGCAGCGGCATAGCCGTTCGTGATGGCTGAGCACGACACCAAGGCGAACGCTATGCAGTGCAGGGGCGAGGAGAAAATATGTGACAGCAAATTCCGAGGGTTACTCGAAACGTGGTCGTGCACGGGTTGATTCGCCCCGTGAGGCGAGGTATTGTTGGACATAGGCTCAATCCTGTTTAAGCAGGGTGAAGGCTCAGAAGGCTCGGTGAGGTGCAAACTCATCGGGCCTTCGCTATTTCAAGACTCTACCATATTTTCAGTTGACGCACCATTACTTTCGTGCGTCTGGCGTTGAAATTGCTTCGGAATTTGGCTCCGCATCACGCCGATGGCTTGACTGCCTCGGGGTATATCCTCGCCAATTCAGCCATGGCAGCTTGCTGGTCGCGACAGATGGTTGCCACGACAAAAGCATGCGTCATTTCTGACAGCACATCCCAACGGACGATGATGCCTTCGCGCCCTTCAAGCTCAGGACCGAAGTAGGGGGACGCCACCAAGGCTGGCCATTCGCAAAGCCTATCGTCCGGCCTGCGGTTATTTCGCAGCACAGCATCTATGCCGGTCCTAGACCATAGCTCGTTGACGGCGTGCGCAGCCTTGACGGGGTTGGTGCCGGGTGTTGCAAAAATGCATTCTTCATGGGCTTGTTCGCGTTGCTCCCGAGTCGCTTTCCGTTGCTCCGGCTGTTGCTCCGGCTTCGTATGGCGTCCCGCCTTCAGCGCCAGCACCTCGGATTCCAGGTAACGCTTTCCAATTCGAGGCCGGTCGTAACGGGTCAGCAGCCCGTCTGTGACGAGCCTGTCGATGGCCTTGCCGGTCGCGTCCTTGCTCCCGAGCAACGCTGCTGCCTCACCCTTGGTCAAGTCGCGGTCTTGCATGGTCGCCCCCGTCAATGGAGGCGTCATTCCGGGCTTATTCGCGGGTTTCGTCAAGAGCGGAAAGGCCGAGTCATACCGCCGCAAGGAGCCTCACATGTTGCTCCGGCGTTGCTCCAACCCGTTTCGTTGCTCCGGTCAACAGTTTGATTATCTGACTGCTGACCATCAAACGGAGGCGTCAATCCGCCTCGAAACACATGGTGCCCGGAACAGGACTCGAACCTGCACACCCTTTCGGGCGCTAGCACCTGAAGCTAGTGCGTCTACCAATTCCGCCATCCGGGCATGGACGCGATGACGTAGGTTGGCCGGCCCGGTTTGTCAACTTGAGTTTGCGGCCGGCGGTTCCTGTAACGGGGACCGCTGGCGGCAAGAAAAATAACAACCATTCGGTTACAATGTTTGATTAGGACCGGGCCAGTCTGCTAGGCCAGATTCACCGAACTGGTGACTGAGACGACTTCGGGGGATATCATGGCACGACGCTATTTCGGCACCGACGGCATCCGCGGGCAGGCCAACAAACATCCCATGACCGCCGAAATCGCCCTGAAAGTGGGCATGGCGGCGGGACACATGTTTTCAAGCGGCACGCATCGGCACCGCGTCGTGATCGGCAAGGATACGCGTCTTTCCGGATACATGATCGAGTCCGCGATGCAGTCGGGCTTTACCTCGGTTGGCATGGACGTGTTCCTGCTCGGCCCGATGCCGACGCCGGCTGTGGCCATGCTGACGCGCTCGCTGCGCGCTGACCTCGGCGTCATGATCTCAGCCTCGCACAACACGTTTTCCGATAATGGCATCAAGCTGTTCGGGCCGGACGGTTACAAGCTCTCCGACGAGATCGAGGAAAAGATCGAAGCGCTGATGGATGCGCCGTCGACCGAACTGCTGGCAGATTCAACTCGGATCGGCCGCGCCACGCGTATCGATAGCGCCCAGGAGCGTTACATCGAGTTTGCCAAGCGCACGCTGCCGCGCAACCTGAAGCTGGACGGCCTGCGCGTCGTGATCGATTGCGCGCACGGCGCCGCCTATAAGGTCGCCCCGCTCGCCTTCTGGGAGCTGGGGGCCGAGGTGATCAAGATCGGCGTCGATCCTGACGGCACCAACATCAACAAGAAATGCGGCTCCACGGCACCCGAAGCCTTGTGCGAGAAAGTCAAAGAGGTGCGCGCCGACATTGGCATCGCGCTCGATGGCGACGCCGACCGCGTCATCATTGTCGATGAGAAGGGCCAGATCATCGACGGCGACCAGCTGTTGGCGGTGATCGCCGAGACCTGGCAGCGGCGTGGCCGGCTGGCGGCTGGCGGCATCGTCGCCACGGTGATGAGCAATCTGGGGCTCGAGCGCTATGTGAAAGGCATCGGGCTCTCCATGGCGCGCACCCCGGTCGGCGACCGCTATGTGGTCGAATACATGCGCAAGCACGGCTACAATGTCGGCGGCGAGCAGTCCGGACACATCGTGCTGTCGGATTTCTCGTCCACCGGCGACGGCCTGATCGCGGCGCTGCAGATTCTTGCCGCCGCCATCCAACTGGAAAAACCGGTGAGCGAGGTGTGCAAACGCTTCGATCCGCTGCCACAAGTGCTGAAAAATGTGCGCTACCGCGAGGGTGAGCCGCTCGAGAACACTCATGTCAAGCAGGCCATCGAAGAAGGCCGGCTGCAACTGGGCAACTCCGGCCGGCTGGTGATCCGTCCTTCCGGCACCGAGCCGCTGATCCGCGTCATGGCCGAGGGCGACGACGCCGGGTTGGTGAACAAAGTCGTCGGTGACATCGTCGGCGCGCTGCAGAAGGTCGCGGCGTAAAGCGGGCGCGTCGGGCGTCACAAAAGGTATGTGGGCACCGGTGGGTCGCGCTGAAGCTCTCGACACACCGCCCCACACCGCCCTACAACATCGCCAATGACCGACACCCGTTCCGGCCTTGCCGACCTTGATGCGCGCTCGCGCGAGATCTTTCGCCAGATCGTCGAGACCTACCTCGCCACCGGCGAGCCGGTGGGCTCTCGCAATTTGTCCCGGCATCTGCCGATGACGTTGTCGCCCGCGTCCGTCCGCAATGTCATGTCGGACCTGGAAAGCCTCGGCCTGATCTACGCCCCGCACACCTCGGCCGGCCGGCTGCCGACGCAGACCGGCCTGCGCATGTTTGTCGACGGGCTGATGGAGGTGGGCGACCTTTCCGACAAGGATCGCCAGCAGATCGAGACGCAAGTGAAGGGCCGCCGCCAGACCGGCACACTTGAGGAAACCCTGACCGAGGCCAGCGAGCTGATCTCCGGCCTGTCGCAATGCGCAGGTGTGGTGCTGGCCGAAAAGCAGCAGATCCGCCTTAAGCACACTGAGTTCGTCCGCCTCGATCCGGTGCGTGCTCTGGCCGTGCTGGTGAGCGACGATGGCCGGGTGGAAAACCGCGTCATTGACCTGCCGCCAGGCCTGCCGGCATCGGCGCTGCAGGAGGCTTCCAACTATCTCAACGCCAAGCTCGCCGGACTGACGCTGAACGAAGCGCGCGGCCGGCTGGAGAGCGAACAATCGACCCTGAAGGCCGAGCTGGACGTGCTGACCGCCCGCGTCATCAGCTTGGGGCTGGCCACCTGGTCGGGTGGCGAACAGAACAAGAGCCTGATCGTGCGCGGTCAATCAAACCTGCTGACCGACATCCACGCCATCGAGGATCTCGATCGCATCCGCCGGCTGTTCGACGATCTGGAGGCTAAAAAGGAGTTGATCGATCTGCTCGGCGCCGCCGATACGGCGCAGGGCGTGCGTATTTTCATCGGCTCGGAAAGCCGGCTGTTCTCGCTGTCGGGTTCCTCGCTGGTGGTGGCGCCATTCCGCGATACCCAGAGCAAGATCGTCGGCGTGCTCGGCGTCATCGGGCCGACGCGGCTGAATTATGCCCGCATTATTCCGATGGTCGATTTCACCGCCAAGCTGGTCGGCAAGCTTGCGTCTTGATTTCACCTCACCTACTCACAATATCGACCTATTGATCGCGCGCACCCATGAGCGGCGCGCCAACAAGAACAGCAGGACCAGCCCATGAGTTCCATCCGCAAAGACCAGCAGCGCCCGCCCGCCGAGCCGGGCGAGGCAACGTTGTCGGGCGAGGTGCAGTCCCCGAGCAGCGGCGAGCCGGCGGCCCCGGCCGGCCCGATCGACAAATCCAACGTCATGAAATCGTTCTATCAGCGCGCCCTAGAAGAGCGCGATGAGGAGATCGAGAAGCTGCGCGGCGACAATCAACGCCTGCGCGCCAAAATCATCAGCGGCGAAGGCGCCGGCGATGCCAAGTCGGACGACGACGGCGATGCCGGAAACTATACCGATCTGAAGCGCTCGTCCGATCTCGGCCATCAGGTTGTAACCGCGCTGATGGCGGACAAGGACAAGCTGACCGCAGAGCTGGCCGAGGCCAAGGATCGAACCTTGCGCACCATGGCGGAGCTGGAGAATGTGCGGCGCCGCACCGAGCGCGAGAAATCGGACATTTCGAAATACGCCATCTCGGAATTTGCCCGCGATGTCATCGGCTTGGGCGACACCATCCAGCGCGCCATCGATCATGTGCCGGCCGAAGCCGCCGCCAGCGACGCGGCGCTGAAAAGCTTTCTCGAAGGCGTGCAGCTGATGGAGCGCGAGCTGCTGTCGACGCTGGAACGGCACGGCGTCGTGCGCGTCAATCCGGAAGGCGAAAAGTTCGATCCCAACAAGCATCAGGCGGTCATGGAGCAGGAGAACCCGGAGGTTCCTCCCGGCACCATCGTGCAAGTGCTGCAGGCCGGCTTCATGATCGGCGAGCGCACGCTGCGTCCCGCCGTGGTGATGGTGGCGCGCGGCGGGGCCAAGGTGCCGAAGGCGGCGGAGGTGGTTGCGGAGCCGCCGTCAGAAACGCCCCAGCCTGTGGCGGGCGATGCGCCCGCAGCGGATTTGAACGAACCTTCGACGATCTAGAACAGAGTCCAAACATCCCGACCCGCAAATGGCATCGCGGATGGGCTGCAATGCGCTCGGCGGCCGGAACGGGAGTCGCCGAGCGCAAGCAAGGAAACGTCAGCGCTGATCCGGGACCGCATCGGGCTCAAGCCGTGGTCCAACACGGCAGGAGCCCCATGAGGTCCCGTGTCTGCATCGCACCGTCAAAACGCTGCGCTGCGCACGGGATGACAGTTTGGATGGGTATAGCAAACGATGTCGTCCCAGATGCGCCGCAGCACGGGCTCGGCGGCCGGCTCCCGGAACGGGAGTCGTCGAGCGCAAGCGAGGAAACTTCAGCGCCGCGCACGGGATGCCAATTGTGGTCGTCTCACGTTCGGTCGCGCAAAGCTTGACCCAGAACCTACTCGATTGCCGACAATGACCGCCTGGGCGCGCAATACAGCCCCGGCTCGCTCTGGCACTCGTGGTTGGAATAAATTACCGTATCGGCGCGGCCGATCAGATTGTCGACCGGCACCGGGCCCATGGATTCGAACCGGCTGTCGGCGGAATTGTCGCGATTGTCACCCATCATGAAGAGATGGCCTTGCGGCACCTGCAGCTCACGCATGGTTTCCATGCTGGCATAGTCGGAGCGCTGGACGATGATGTGCTCGCGGCCGTCGGGCAGCGTCTCGGTGTAGCGCGTGACGCCGACCACGCTGCCCTGCTGCTCACGATAATGGTAGGTGCTGTCTAGTCGCCGCTCGACCAGCGCGCCGTTGATGTAAAGCCGACCGCGCTGCAGGCGGATGCGATCGCCGGGCAAGCCGATCACTCGCTTGATCATGGTGCGGCCATCGAACGGATGCACGAACACCACCACGTCGCCGCGCGCCGGCAGTGAGCCAAGCACGCGCCCGTTCATCTGGATGCCGATATTGGTCAGTGGCAGCGAGCATTTGCTCCAGCCATAGGCGAATTTCGATACCGCCAGCCGGTCACCGACTTCTAGCGTCGGCACCATGCTCTCGGACGGGATGAAGTAGGTGGCGAAAGCGGCAGTGCGAAACAACGCTGCCAGGCTGAGCCCGACAAAGACAATGATCAGCAGCTCGATCTTCCAACGCATGCGTGGAACCCCCGACAATTAACCGTCCCTTAGCACGGCCTGCGTGGCAGAGGAATTAGGCTTGTCTTGGGCAGATGCAAAAAGGGTGCCCTTTTTGCTTTTTTGCTGGTGCTAGCCGACTCCCCTCCGAGGAGCTGGCTGGTTAGCGCGTTGGCTGTGGTTTGAGCTCAGCATGTTCGCGGCGAGAGGCCACGGAGGCCGTCTGGCGGGGCGAACCGCGCATCATCCCACGCAATAACGTGCGGCCGGGCAGCTCGATCAGGTGGTAGGTGGCCGCCGAGGCGAGCAGGATCAGGACCACTACGGCCACCACCAGGGACACCGGCAAGGCGTGCGGGTCATAGTTCCAATGCCGCGCGATGGCGTTGAACAGGACGTTGCCGAGCACTTGATGCAGCATATAGGTCGAATAGGAGATCTCGCCGAGATAGATTAGCGGGTTCAACAGCCAGGCTGGCGGCAGCAGGTGCTCGCGCTCGGTGCTGGCAATGGCGAGGATGAGGACGGCAAACAGCGGCGGCATGAGCAAGGCGGGAGCGCCCGATGCCAGCAACGTCACCGTCAGCGCGAGGGCCGCCGGAGCCAGCCAGCGCAGCAGATGCCGCGGTATCGGCCGGGCGATGCCGAGCCCGTAGGCAGCCACGCCGAGTGCGAATTCGGGCAAGATGCGCAGGATGCCGAAGCGCCAGGTGAGGTCGTTGAGACTGGCGCCAAGCACGCGTTGCGCGGCAACTTCGGCGGCAAAATACAGGGCAACGGCTGCCGCCATACGCAGCAGGGGCCGCGTGCCGAAGGCGAGGCTGGCTGCCGCGATGACCGGAAACAGCAGATAGGCCGCCGCTTCGGCGCTGATCGACCAGGACACGGCGTTGAAGGCATAGCCGCTGGTGGTGCCCCAGGCGTGCGTCAGCGTCAGATGGCTGATGAGATTGCACCAGAAACCATCACCGGTGACCGGATCGAGCCCCAGCTGCGGACCATAGACCGCCAGCGGCAGGCCCTGCCGCATCGCCCGCCAGCCCAGCGCAGCAGCCAGCAACAGCATTGCGAGATGCATGGGGTAGAGGCGCGCGAACCGGTTGATGAGAAATTGCCCGGCCTTGAACTGTCCACTCTGGCAGCGCGCCAGATAGACATGCGCCAGGATGAAGCCCGACAGCACAAAGAAGATATCGACGCCGAGATGGCCGCGATCGATCAGGGTGGTATGCAAGCCCGATCCCGGCGCGGTGCGGGCGGCGAAATGATAGAGCACCACCATCAAGGCGGCGAACGCCCGCAAGCCCGTCAACAGGCGCAGGTCAGCTGGAAAGGGTTTGTGGGTGCTGCTCATCGAAGGCTCCGCGAAGGGCAGAGTCTAGCCGCTATTCGGTAACAAAGCGTTGGGGGCTCGGCGCCGGCTCACCCAGCCTTGGTCACCCGTCGCAGCGTCAGATTGATGCGCCCGCCGCCTGGGATCAGCAGGCTGGTGCCCGGTAGCAGCCGGTCGATGCCATGATAGGCGAGCCGCGATTTGCCGGCCAGCAGCATGACATCGCCCGAGCACAGAGTCAGGCGCTGCCGGGGGTCGGTTCGCTTCAGCCCGCCCAGTGCAAACACCGCATCGTCACCCAACGACACCGACAGCACGGGGGCCGAAAAATCCTCCTCGTCCTTGTCCTGGTGCTGGCCCATCCTGGCCTTGTCATGATAGACATTGATCAGGCAGGCCTCGGGCGGATGCGGATAGCCGGCCAAATCGTTCCACAGCGTCAAGAGTTCGGTCGGCATGGCGGGCCAGGGCTTGGCCGTAACCGGGTGCGTCGCCTGGTAGCGGTAGCCACGCGCCTGGTCGGTGACCCAGCCGAGCGGCCCGCAATTGGACATCGCCACCGACAGGGGCTTGCCGGTGCGCGGCATGGTGGGCGTGAAGACCGGGGCTTTTTCAAGCACATCCATCACTGCGGCCAGCAGTGCCGCCTGCTCGATCGGTCGCAGATATTGGGGGAAGTGCGCGAACCCCTCGACCAAATCCATGACACGACGCTCCGTCCGCGGTAGGCTCGATACTCGGGTCGACGGCGCGGCAACACCGTCACAAATTTGCAGGCGCCGGCATCACGACCCGTTGAACGCCCAATTCGTGCCCCCTATATAGCCCCAGAGACCTGATTCCCAGGGCAACGTTGGGGACCGCTTTCTCTTTGGCCAAGGCCAATAAGTCTGGCATTGGTCGTCAAGAGTATTCAGGACGCCGGACCGGGTCCGGGCGGTCAGCCGCAACATGAAGGACTATATTCCATGTCTAAAGTCATTGGCATCGATCTCGGCACCACCAACTCCTGCGTCGCCGTTATGGAAGGGTCGACGCCGAAGGTAATCGAAAACGCCGAAGGGGTGCGCACCACCCCGTCCATTGTCGCCTTCACCGACGATGACGAGCGTCTGATCGGCCTGCCGGCCAAGCGCCAGGCCGTGACCAATCCGCTGAACACATTCTTTGCCATCAAGCGACTGATCGGCCGGCGCTTTGACGACCCGATGGTGGCCAAGGACAAGGGCCTGGTGCCCTACGACATCGTGCGCGCCGACAATGGCGACGCCTGGGTGCACAGCCACGGCAAGAAGTACTCGCCCTCGCAGATCTCGGCCTTCATCCTGCAGAAGATGAAAGAGACCGCCGAAGCCTATCTCGGCCATGAGGTGACGCAGGCCGTCATCACGGTTCCGGCGTACTTCAACGACGCCCAGCGCCAGGCCACCAAGGACGGCGGCAAGATCGCCGGCCTTGAGGTGTTGCGCATCATCAACGAGCCGACGGCCGCCGCGCTCGCTTACGGCCTCGACAAGAAAGAAGGCAAGACCATCGCCGTCTACGACCTCGGCGGCGGCACCTTCGACGTGTCAGTGCTGGAGATCGGCGACGGCGTGTTCGAGGTGAAATCGACCAACGGCGATACCTTCCTTGGCGGCGAAGATTTCGACATGCGCGTGGTCGAGTATCTGGTGGCCGAGTTCAAGAAAGAATCGGCGATCGACCTGCGCAACGACAAGCTGGCCCTGCAGCGCCTGAAGGAGGCGGCCGAAAAGGCCAAGATCGAGCTGTCGAGCGCGCAGCAAACCGAAATCAATCTGCCCTTCATTACGGCGGACAAGTCGGGGCCGAAGCATCTCACCATGAAGCTCACGCGCGCCAAGCTCGAAAGCCTGGTCGACGATCTGATCCAAAAGACCATCGAGCCTTGCAAGGCGGCTATCAAGGACGCCGGTCTGCAGGCTGCCGAGATCGACGAGGTGGTTCTGGTTGGCGGCATGACGCGCATGCCCAAGGTGCAGGAAGTGGTCAAACAGCTGTTCGGCCGCGAGCCGCACAGGGGTGTCAACCCGGACGAAGTGGTCGCCATCGGCGCCGCCATTCAGGCCGGCGTGCTGCAGGGTGACGTCAAGGACGTGCTGCTGCTCGACGTCACGCCGCTGTCGCTCGGCATTGAGACGCTGGGCGGCGTGTTCACCCGGCTGATTGATCGCAATACCACCATCCCGACCAAGAAGAGCCAGGTCTTCTCGACTGCCGAGGATGGCCAGAACGCGGTGACCATCCGCGTTTTCCAGGGCGAACGCGAGATGGCGGCCGACAACAAGATGCTGGGCCAGTTCGACTTGGTCGGCATCCCGCCCTCACCGCGCGGCGTGCCTCAGATCGAGGTCACCTTCGACATCGACGCCAACGGTATCGTGAATGTCGGTGCGCAGGACAAGGCGACCAGCAAGCAGCAGCAGATCCGCATCCAGGCCTCGGGCGGTCTCAGCGACAACGACATCAAGAAGATGATGGACGACGCCGAGAAGCATAAAGGCGAGGATAAGACCCGCCGCGATCTGGTTGACGCCACCAATCAGGGAGAGTCAGTGATGCATTCCACCGAAAAGGCGCTTAAGGACCACGGCGGCAAGATTGCCGCGGCAGACCGCAGCGTCATAGAGACCGGCATGGGCGATCTGAAGGCGGCGCTGGGTGCTGGCGATGCCGAGAAGATCCGTGCCGCGACCAACCATCTGCAACAGGCATCGCTGAAACTGGGCGAGGCCATGTACAAGGACATGGGCGGCGCGGCGGCAAGCGGCGGCGGCGGCGATGCGGCCGGCGACGACAAGGTGGTGGATGCCGACTTCGAAGAGGTCAAGGACGGCAGCAAGAAGAAGTCGGCGTAATTTCTCCTCTCCTCAGCCTTTGGCGGGGGAGAGGATGTCGCCCGAGCCGCATGACGGCGAGGACTCAGCGGCTCCTCTCCCCTCGCAAGATGGGCGAGGGGAGAGGAGAGTGCAGTGTCCAACCTTCAGGTCTGTTGCCAATGATCCGACAGCTTAATCACAAGGATACGCGCTGACATGGCCAAGCGCGACTATTACGAAATACTCGGCGTCAAGCGGGGCGCGACCGAGCAGGACCTCAAGACCGCTTTTCGCAACCTCGCCAAGCAGCACCATCCCGACCGCAATCCCGGCGACAAGGATGCCGAGCGCAAGTTCAAGGAGCTCAACGAGGCCTATCAGATGCTGTCCGATGCGCAAAAGCGCGCAGCTTATGACCAGTTCGGTCACGCCGCCTTTGAGGGCGGCATGAGCGGCGCTCATGGCTTTGGCGGCGACTTCTCGGCCTCCATGACGGATATTTTCGACGACCTGTTCGGCGACTTCATGGGCCAGCCGGGGGCGCGGCGCGGCGCCTCCGGCCGAACCAGCACCAGCGGCGGTCGAGGCGGGCGCGAGCGCGGCGACGACCTGCGCTACAATATGGAAGTGACGCTGAACGAGGCCTTTGGCGGCAAGACCGCGGAAATCCGCGTGCCCACCAGCGTGTCCTGCGAAACCTGCTCGGGCAGCGGCGCGCGCGCCGGCACCCGTCCCAGCGTCTGCCAGACCTGCCACGGCGCGGGCAAAGTGCGCTCCAGCCATGGCGGCTTCTTCACCATCGAGCGCACCTGCACGATCTGCCACGGGCGCGGCGAGGTCATTGATAATCCTTGCGGAACCTGCTCGGGCAGCGGGCGCGTCACCAAGGAACGCAAGCTCAGCGTGAACATTCCCGCCGGCGTCGAGGATGGCACGCGCATCCGGCTTGCCGGCGAGGGCGAAGCCGGCATGCGCGGCGGTCCGGCCGGCGATCTCTATATTTTCCTCTCGATCAAGGTACATGAATTCTTCCAGCGCGACGGCGCCGACATCTTCTGCCGGGTGCCGATCTCGATGGTGACGGCCGCGCTCGGCGGCGCCGTGGAAGTGCCGACGGTGGAAGGCCAGCGCACGCGGGTAAAGATCCCCGAGGGCTCGGAAAGCGGCAAGCAGTTCCGCCTCAAGGGCAAAGGCATGCCAGTGCTGCGCTCCAAAACCACCGGCGACATGTATATTCAGGTCGAAGTGGAGACACCCAAGAACCTCAACCGCCGCCAGCGCGAATTGATGCAGGAGTTCGAGAAAGCGTCCGACAAGGCGACTAACCCGGAAAGCACCGGGTTCTTTGCCAAGGTCGCAAGCTTTTTCGACGGCAAGGGCGGCGGCACCGGCTCGAGCGGAAGCGCGGCGGCGGAGTAGTCGAACCTCGACTTGGGGGGATTGGCGTGGCGGATTTCCTGTTCCTGATGCACGACGACGCGATTGCGGAAGATGAGTCCGGCTGGGGGCCGTATCTCGCAAGGCTAGAAACCGCAGGCGTGTTGCGTGGCGGCAGCGCAATTGGCGGTGGCGTTTGCGTCTGCAAGGTCGGTCCGGCCTCTGAGATCACCTCGCGTCTGACGGGCTTTATACGGATCGATGCGCCGGATTTGGAGCACGCCGAGGCGATGCTCGCAGGCAATCCAACTTACGAAGCTGGCGGCACCGTGGAGATAAGGGAGCTGCCGCGCACGGATTGAAAGCTGACCGTTGCGAATCAAGATAATACGTGTTCCGTATAACGTAGTATTGGTTTATTGGGCGCGTTCAGCAATTCTCAATGTGGGGGCAGGACACCAAAACGTAGGGGCGAGACTTGTCTCGCCCGGGGTGTAACAGCCGCTGCGTGTGCCGTGTGGCGAGACGGGCGAGACAAGTCTCGCCCCTACTTCAGACGCCGTGCCCCAAATTGAGAACTGCTGGGGCGCGTTCCGCTTGGGGCTCTGTTGACATGTTGAAGAGTTCATCAGGAAATCTCCTACGGGGCCACCCAGATGGCGATTCAGAGCAATTCCGACCAAGCGACGCGCGATTTCTTTCACCTTGGAAAATGTCCGGCGGCTCGGCGATCCTCTGCAAAAATTGCGATCTGAAAACTCAGCATGATCGAGGCGGCCAAGGACCTGTCTGATCTTGCTACTTTGCCTGACAACAGGCTTGAGTCGCTGAAAGGCAGCCGCAAGGTCCAATACAGCATTTGGATCAATGACCAATAACGGGTTTGCTTTCGCTGGACCGAAAAAGGCGCCGCTGACGTCGAAATCGTTGACTATCATTGAGGCTATCGGCATGACCCCAATTCGCTGCCATCCTGGCGAAGTTTTGCGCGAAGATTTCCGGATTCCGACAGGAATTAGCGCTCGGAAACTCGCCGAAACTATTGGTGTTCCGCCAAGCCGGATCAGCGATATCGTCAGGGAGCGGCGTAACATCACGGCAGATACAGCGATACGGCTAGGCCGTTACTTGGGCACGGACGGCCGCTTTTGGATGAACCTTCGGCTGTCGCACGACCTGTCCAAGGCCGAAGCTGATAACGACTATTCGAACATTCGGACGCGGACGGCATGAGCGCGCGTGATCGTCTGTTCGTCGCTCTCGATGTGCCCACGGCTACCGCCGCGCGGGAGCTAACCACGCGCATCGGCGACAGCGTCACCCACTACAAGATCGGCCTGGAGCTGGTCTTCGGCGGTGGCCTGGAGCTGGCCGGCGAACTGAAATCCCAGGGCAAACACATCTTCCTCGATATGAAGTTGCTCGATATCGGCAACACGGTCGAGAAGGCGACGGCCAATATTTCCGCACGCGGGCTCGATTTCCTCACCGTGCACGGACATGACCGCAAGACCTTGGATGCCGCCGTCAAGGGGCGCGGCGCGAGCCAGCTCAAACTGCTGGCGGTGACCGTATTGACCAGTCTGACGCAAGACGATCTCACCCAGCAGGGCCTCGCCGCCAGCCCGCGCGAGCTGGTGCTGCGCCGTGCCAGGATGGCTGCAGAAGCCGGCTTCGATGGCTGCGTGGCGTCCGGCGAGGAAGCCGCCGCGATCCGCGCGGTGGTGCCAAAAGGCTTCCTGATCGTGACGCCCGGCATCCGCCCGGCCGGCAACGCTGCCGGCGATCAGGCGCGCGTGACGACGCCCGGCAGGGCGATCGGCGATGGCGCGACCCATCTGGTGGTCGGCCGTCCGATCACGGCGGCCGACGATCCGAAGGACGCCGCACAAGCCATCGTCCGCGAAATTGCGGCCGCTCTCAGCCATGCGACATGGTAAGCGTGAAATAGAGCGGCACGGCGATGGCTGTGACGATGCCGAGGCCGGCGATCGCCCGCACCCACTTCGCATCGAACCTGCGCCACAACACGGCCAGCATGGCGACCATGATACCCAGCTCGACAAAGTGCATGATGTTGCCGTAGTGGCGCGGGTCGTAATAGGACACCGGCGAGCTGTAGACCCAGCGCGATAACGGCCACAAATGCATATGCCCATCGTCAAAGTGTGTCGGCAGGTCGCCCGCGATATGCAGCATCACCGACAGGCAGAGCGCGGCAACGACCTCCCAGCGCAGCGCCAGGCCAATCGCCAACAGCAGCCCGAACAACGGGATGGAATGGCCGATCGCGGTCGGGATCTGCCAGGCATCGGTCCAGTAGCGCTGGCTCCAGATGGTCTCTTCGGGCAGCCGCAGCACGAAACGGTCCCAGGCGAACAAGCCGAACATGGTCAGATCCGGCACCACCCCACCGGCAAACACCGCCCAATTGCGTGCCGGACTGTGGCGACGCGTCAGCAGCCCGCAGCTGAGCAAGATGTGAGTCGGCGTCATCATGGTGTGGAGGTCCCGTTTCTCGCTTTGCCAAGTCAGTTCCGCGCCGTAGTGTGCCCGAAGTCCCACAACATATCGAGGCTAGCATGGCAAAAGGATATTGGATCGCCCGCGTTACCGTCACCGATCCGGAGAAATACAAGGAGTATGTGGCGGTCGCCCCGGCGGCCTTTGCAAAGTTCGGCGCCAAATATCTCGCGCGCGGTGGCAAATTCGAAGCGCTCGATGGCGAGGCCCGCCCGCGCAACGTCGTGATCGAGTTCCCGTCGCTGCAGGCCGCGCACGATTGTTTCCATTCACCCGAGTATCAGGCCGCCAAGGCCAAGCGCTTGGGAGCTGCGGTGGCTGAGCTGGTCATCGTCGAAGGCGTCGAGTGAACCAACTGCGCAAGACCATCCACGAACACCGGGGACGCTGGCCGCGCGGCGTTACCCCGACGCCGGAATTCGAGGCCGCGCGCGACTACATAGAGAACGGTGACGGGCATCTGTTCGTCACCGGCAAGGCCGGCACGGGCAAGTCGACGCTGCTGCGTGCCTTGCGCGAGGAGGACGACGCCACCTCAATCGTGGTCGCGCCAACGGGCCTTGCCGCCGTACAGGTCGGCGGGCAGACCATCCATTCGTTTTTCGGCCTGCCGCCACGTCTGGTGAAGCTCGAGGACATCAAGCCGTCGCGCAAGCTTGGCCTGATGCGCAAGCTGAAAACCCTGGTCATCGATGAAGTGTCGATGGTGCGCTCGGACCTGATGGAGGGCATCGATCGCTCGCTACGGCTCAATCGCAAGCGCCCGAATGTTCCGTTCGGCGGCGTGCGCCTGGTGCTGTTCGGCGACCCGCATCAGCTACCACCGGTGGTGCAGGAGGGGGAGCTGCGCGCCTATCTGCACGACAAGTTCGGCGGGCCGTTCTTTTTCGATGCGCCCGGGCTGAAGGAGAGCGAGTCGCGCCTGATCGAGCTGACCACCGTATTCCGCCAGAGCGGCGGGCCGTTCCTGGAAGCGCTCAACGGCCTGCGCGAGGGCGCGCCGAGCGCCACCGACATGGCCCTGTTGAACGGCCGGGTGCAGCGTTTCCACGACCTCGAGAAGAAAGACGCCTACGTTATTCTGACGCCGACCAATCAGGTGGCGAATGAGATTAACCAATCGTTCCTGGCCAAGTTGCCCGGCAAGGACTGGATCAGCGAGGCCGCCATCACCGGCAGCTATGCCGATGGGGCGCATCCAACCGATCAGGCGCTGCTGTTGAAAGAAGGCGCCAAGGTCATCCTGATCCGCAACGACCCCGACAAGCGCTGGGTCAACGGCACGGTGGCGCGCGTGACCACTTTGAAGGGCGACCGGGTCTGGATCGACATTGACGGCGAGGAGCACGAGGTCGAGCCCACGACTTGGGAGGCGATCCGCTACGAGTACGACGCCAGCAAAGACAAAATCGTCGAACAGGTGGCTGGTACTTTCAAGCAGCTACCACTGCGGCTGGCCTGGGCGCTGACCATCCACAAGGCGCAAGGCCTGACGCTGGACCACGTCTATATCGACATGGGCCGCGGGGCGTTTGCGCACGGCCAGGCCTATGTGGCGTTGTCGCGGTGCCGGACTTTGGAGGGGCTGGCGATGGCCCGGCCGCTGGCACGGCGTGACGTGATCTTCGACCAGGCGGCGACCGGGTATCGGGATGTGTTCAGGGCGGTGTGAGTCACAAGTGCCACACCGAAATCGCTAACCAACCGCCAATCACCCGGCCCTGACACGCGCCGACCGCCGGCAACCCTATCCGACCGCAAGCGACACCTTCTGACGACCCCTGGACCGCCTGGCACCGTCGCTCTATACCGCTCCGACCACCTTTAACGGATGCCCGTTCACCATGAGTCTGCCCCTTCCCGAACCCGCCGCGCCGGCCGCCAAAAAGCTGTTCGTTAAGACCTATGGCTGCCAGATGAATGTCTACGATTCCGAACGCATCGAGGACGCCATGCGACCGCTCGGCTATCGCGCCGTAGCAACGCCCGGCGAGGCGGATTTGATGGTCCTCAACACCTGCCATATCCGCGAAAAAGCGGCCGATAAGGTGTATTCGGAGCTTGGCCGCTTGAACGAGATCAAGCTGGCACGAGCGGCGGCCGGGGACGCGGTGCAGATCGCCGTCGCGGGCTGCGTGGCGCAGGCCGAGGGGCCGGAAATGCTGCGCCGGCAGCCGGGTGTCGATCTGGTGATCGGCCCACAGAACTATCACCGCATGCCGGAGCTGTTGGCTCGGGTGGGACGGGACAGACACAGCCTGATCGATACCGATTTTGCGGTCGAATCGAAGTTCGACAACCTGCCCAGGCGAGCGACTGCAGGACGCGGGCCGAGCGCCTTCCTCACCGTGCAGGAAGGCTGCGATAAATTCTGTACCTTCTGCGTTGTTCCGTATACGCGTGGCGGCGAGACGTCGCGGCCGGCCGCGACAATTATCGAGGAAGCACAACAGCTTATCGACGATGGCGTGCGCGAGTTGACGCTGCTGGGGCAGAATGTGAATGCCTATCATGGCACTGGCACGGATGGCCTCGACTGGGGTCTGGCACGGCTCATCGAGGGGCTGGCGGCGATCGATGGCATCATGCGCATCCGCTACATGACCAGCCATCCGCGCGACATGGACGCGGCGCTGATTGCCGCGCATCGCGACAATGACAAGCTGATGCCGTTTCTGCATTTGCCGTTCCAGTCCGGGTCCGATCGGATTCTTGCTGCCATGAACCGCAAGCATACCAGCGCGGACTATCTGCGGCTGATCGAGCGTGTACGGATTGCGCGGCCCGACATCGCTCTGTCGACCGACGTGATCGTTGGCTTTCCCGGCGAGAGCGAAGCAGATTTCGAAGCAACCCTCGGGCTCATCGCCAAGGTCGGTTACGCCATGGCCTACAGCTTCAAATACAGCCCCCGACCGGGCACTCCAGCCGAGGGCATGGCCGGCCAGATCGCCGAGGAGGTCAAGACCGCGCGGCTGGCGCGCCTGCAGGCGCTGCTGGTGGAGCAGCAGCAGGCATTCAGCGCCGCCTGCATCGGCCGCACCCTGCCGGTGCTGTTCGAGAAAAACGGCCGCAATCCTGGCCAACTGATTGGCCGCTCGCCCTACCTCCAGTCAGTCCACGCCAAGGCCGATTCGAGCCTGATTGGCCAGATCGTTCCGGTTCATGTAAAGTCATCCGGCATGAATAGTCTCGGTGGCGAGATCGTTTCAATTAATTGATCAATAACAAGGAGATAGCTCTTGGCAGGGACGAAAGGACCAAGTATTTCGGCGCCGGGAAACCGGGGCAAGCCTTCAAAGCCAGAGCGAAAACTGACGATACCTTTTGAGAGCAATGCGCTCGCCGCCGTGCTGTTCGGCGAGTTCGACGCCAACCTCGCCGTGCTCGAAGCCAGACTCGGCGTCGAAGCCGTCGCGCATGGCAATCTGCTCAGCCTCAGCGGCCCGGAAGACGCCTGCGACATCGCCCGCAAGGTGCTGGAAGATTTATACGCCCGGGCGCAAAAAGGCTTGCCGGTCGTGCCCGCCGATGTGGAAGGCGCCATCCGGCATGCGGGTGCGCACGCTGAGGCGGGCACCGGCAGGGAGCCAGGCAAAGGCACGGGCGTTGCCCCCGGTAACAGCAGCGGCAAGGGTGAAATCCGCACACGCCGCAAGCTGGTCGCCGCGCGCACGCAGATGCAGAGTGCCTATATCAAGGCGCTGGAGCAGAAGGACCTTGTGCTCGCCTCGGGCCCGGCCGGCACCGGCAAGACTTACATTGCGGTGGCCTATGCCGCGCAGTGCTGGGAGCGCGGCATGATCGAGCGGCTGATCCTGTCGCGGCCGGCGGTGGAAGCGGGCGAGCGGCTCGGTTTCCTGCCGGGTGATATGCGCGACAAGGTGGACCCGTATTTGCGCCCGCTTTACGATGCGCTCTACGACGTGCTGCCGCCCGAAAAGGTCGAGCGCGGACTCGAGACCGGCGAGATTGAGATCGCGCCGCTCGCTTTCATGCGTGGACGGACATTGTCGAACGCGTTCGTCATTCTTGACGAGGCGCAGAATACCACCAGTATGCAGATGAAAATGTTCCTGACCCGGCTAGGCGAAGGTTCGCACATGGTGGTGACTGGCGATCCGACCCAGGTGGATCTGCCCAAGGGTCAGATCTCAGGTCTGTCAGAGGCGCTCAAGCTCTTGAAAGATATCGATGATATCGCCACCATCACCTTTACCAGGGGCGATGTCGTCAGGCGCGAGCTGGTGGCCAAGATCGTCGCTGCTTACGAAGATGCGAGCGAATCCTGATGCCATCCGGGCCGCCGAGACAAAACCGTCCGCGCCAACCGCTGCTGCCGGCTCCGCTGCGGGTCGAACTGGTGGTGACCGACGAGCGCTGGAACAAGGTGCCGGATTTGCACCGCATTGCGGGGCTGGCGGCGGCAGCCTACGCGCAGCTGGCGGTTGAACATGACCCGCGCGAGGTAGTCATAGCGCTCGGCACGGACGACGAGGTGCGCGAGCTGAACCGCACCTATCGCGGCAAGGACCGGCCGACCAACGTCCTGTCCTTTCCCGCGGCCGGATCGCCGGATGATGGGCTGCTCGGCGATGTCATTCTGGCCTATGAAACCTGCGCCGAGGAGGCTGACCAGCACGGCATCCCGATGTCCGATCACGCTTGCCATCTGGCGCTGCATGGCGTCCTTCACCTGCTCGGCCAGGATCACGAGGGGGATGCCGAGGCCGAGGCGATGGAGCAGCTGGAAACCCGGCTGCTGGCTAGCATCAACATTGCCGACCCCCATAGCGGCGAAATCTTGGACGAAGCTCTCAACGAGTATTTTGACGATACCGATGACGAACCAGGACCATCTCGAGACTGATCTTCCGTTAGCCCGCAACGAACCGGCAAGCGGCGCCACTTGGCTGGCCCGCCTGCGCGAGCGGCTGGGCTTCCAAGATGCCGACAAGCGCGCCATCCGCGACGTGCTGGACAAGGCGCTGCGCGAGGAGGGCCAGGGCGGCCAGGTGTTGGCGCCGCAACAGCGCGACATGTTGCTGCGCATCCTGCGCTTTGGCGAGCTGCGCGTACTCGACGTCATGGTGCCGCGCGCCGACATCAACGCCGTCGATGAGCAGGCGCCGTTGTCCGAGCTGGTGCAGGTGTTTCAGCAGGCCGGCCATTCGCGTATCCCACTGTTCCGCGAGACGCTCGATGACCTGCGCGGCATGGTGCACATCAAGGATCTGGTCGGCTGGCTGGTCGAGCAATCGAGCACCGGGCCGATCGCGGCGGCCGCGGCAGCCCATGCCGAAACGCCAATGCATTTTGCCAGCATCGATCTGACGCGGGCCGATCTCAGCCAGCAAATTCTTGCAACCAAAATACGCCGCCAGGTGCTCTATGTGCCACCCTCGATGCCGGCGCTGAACCTGTTCCTGCGTATGCAGTCGACACGCGTGCATCTGGCCATGGTGGTCGATGAATATGGCGGTACCGACGGGCTGGTTTCGATCGAAGATCTGGTCGAGCAGATCGTCGGCGAGATCGAGGACGAGCATGACGACGAGGAAGATTTGGTGCAGGGCGATGCCGAGAACGGTTTCATCGCGCTTGCCCGCACGCCGATCAGCGATCTCGAATCCCGCGTCGGTTTCAAGCTGGTGACCGATCCTCAGGAGGCTGAGGATTTCGATACCCTCGGCGGCCTGGTGGTGGCACTGATCGGCCGCGTGCCGGTGCGTGGCGAGCTGATCCATCACCCTTCCGGCCTCGAGTTCGAGATCCTCGATGCCGACCCGCGGCGGATCAAGAAGCTGCGCATCCATCGCGCCCATCCGGGCACCATCGTAACCGACGGCTCGGCCGAGAATATCTAAATGCAGGCGGGCCGGGGGTTGTGATTCAAAGCCATCTGAACTGGTTTCAGCGCCTTGTCGGCTGGCGCCGATGGGCGGCCGCCGGTGGGCTCGGCGCGATTTCGGTGCTGGCCATGCCACCGTTTTCGCTCTGGCCCATGCTATTTTTCACCTTTCCGGGACTGGTGCTTCTGCTGGATGGTGCAGCCGAGGTCACTGTTGGCTGGCGGCGGTCGCGCGCCGCGGCGGCCATCGGCTGGTGGTTCGGCTTTGGCTATCTGGTGCTTGGCCTGTACTGGATTGGTGGTGCCTTTTTGGTGCAGGCCGACAAGTTCGCCATCCTGATGCCGTTCGCCATCACGGGGCTGCCGGCCTATCTCGCCTGCTATTACGCATTGGCAACCGCCCTTGCCGGCTTGGTCTGGAGCAAGGAACCAACGCGAATACTGGCGCTGGCGCTCGCCTTCGCAGCCGGGGAATGGCTGCGCGGGCACTGGTTCACCGGCTTTCCCTGGAATGCCGTCGGCTATGGCCTGACGCAGAACGATGCGCTGGCGCAGAGCGCCTCGCTGCTCGGCGTCACCGGGCTGTCGCTGTGGGCCGTGCTGATTTTCGCATCGCCTGTGTTGCTGATCAGCGAACCGCGCAGGCTACGTCGCTGGCTGTGGCCAGGCTGCGCGCTTGGCCTGTTGCTGACCGGTTTTCTGTGGGGCCAATGGCGGCTGTCGCAGGCCGAGCCGGCCAACCTCGCTGCCGTGACCGTGCGGCTGGTGCAGCCGAATACGCCGGAGGCCGAGAAATTCGAGGCTGCCAGCCAGCGCCGCATCTTCGATCGCATGCTGGATTTGAGCCGGCGCGATGCTACCGGCAAAATCGACGAACTCGCCGGCACAAAACTGGTGATCTGGCCCGAGGAGCCGCTGAATTTTCTGTTGCTGCAAACACCCCAGGCCCTGACCGAGATTGGTGCGCTGCTGGCGGGACGTGCGACACTCATCACCGGCGCGATACGGTCCGAGCCCGATGTCAGATCAACGGCACATCCGCCCCAGATGCGCTTTCTCAACAGCCTCGCGGTCATCGATCCTGCCGGCAAGCCCGGCGCCATCTATGATAAGATCCACTTGGTGCCGTTCGGCGAGTATCTGCCTTATGAAAGCATTCTCAATTTGTTCGGCCTCGAGAACTTGACCCGTACCGCTGGCGGCATGGCGCAGGGGACCAATCGGCGTGAATTGAAAGCCGCCGGCATTCCTGACCTGAGCCCGCTGATCTGTTACGAAACGATTTTTCCCGGCGAAACCGTCGATCCGGGCAACCGTCCGGCCTGGCTGCTCAATGTCACCAACGATGCCTGGTTCGGCGAGCAGACTGGTCCCTACCAGCATTTCCATCAGGCCCGGATACGTGCCATTGAGGAGGGGCTGCCGCTGGTGCGCGTGGCGATAACGGGGATTTCCGCGATTGTCGATGCGCGCGGCCGGGTGCTGCAACAGCTGCCTTTGTTGACGGCAGGTGTCATCGACGGTGTCCTGCCAGAGCCACTACCCGCCACGCTCTATGCCCGCTATGGTGATGGAATGCTGTTGGCCGAGTTGCTGATCGGCTTGGCACTGCTGGCGCTATTTATGCTGCGTCGTCGTGTACGAACTGCGAAGTCCACTTGATTGATACCGAATATGATGGATAAACGACCATCCGTAAAATGAGGATCGCCGGCGGGGGCAGCATTGAATTCGGAGACCGGTTGTGGCTGACGATGAGCTGAAGGTGCTGGACGAGGAGTCGCAAGGCAGCAAACGCGCCAATGCAGTCGACCTGCAGATCGGCAACCGGGTGCGCTTGCGCCGCATGCTGGTCGGCATTAGCCAGGAGCGCCTGGGCGAACTGCTGAAGATCACCTTCCAACAGATCCAGAAGTACGAGCGTGGCACCAACCGGATCAGCGCCAGCCGGCTCATGCACATTGCCAAAGTGCTCGGCGTGACGATCAACTATTTCTACGATGCGTTGCAGCTGGCCGACGAGCCGATCGAAACGCCCGGTTTTGCCGAGCACTCGAGCGAAGAAGCCGAGATGCTGACATTTCTTGGCACGCGCGAGGGTATCGAGCTGAACCGCGCTTTCCAGCGCATCGCCGATCCCGCCAAACGCCGCGCCGTGGTCGAACTGGTGCGCACTATGGCTGGCGAAAAGGCTGGCTGAGCGCTGCTGCGCAATGCCGATAGTGTCGCGCTGCCTTGACCGTAGGGGCCCGAGGTTGCAAAAGGTCCGACAGTACGCCCAGCTGATGGGCCGTCGCCTGCCACCATCGAGGAGCCGTCGGAAATGACACGCAAATCCTATCTGTTCACCAGCGAGTCCGTGTCCGAGGGGCATCCAGACAAGGTCTGCGACCAGATCTCCGACGCCATTCTCGATGCCTTCATCGCCAATGACGTGAAGCTTGGCATCGCCGATCAGAGCCTCGTCAACACGCGGCTAGGCTGCGAGACGCTGGCCACCACCAACAAGGTTGTGATCGCTGGCGAGGGCCGTGGCCAAGCCCCGCTGTTCCACAAGTATCACGGTTGCGCCGTGGTTAATCGTGAGTTGATCGGCCAGATCGCCCGCGATGTCATCAAGGACATCGGTTACAACCAGGACGGCTTTTCGTTTGCGGGCGCCGACATCGAAGTGCTGTTGCACGGCCAGTCGCCCGACATCGCCATGGGCGTCGACGCCAAAAAGGGCAAGGACGGCGAGCAGGAAGGGGCCGGCGACCAAGGCATGATGTTCGGCTTCGCCTGCACCGAGAGCGAAGTCTACGAGAAGAATTCGTTCATGCCGGCGCCGATCTATTTCGCGCACAAGGTACTGAAGGTGCTGTCGGACAAGCGCCGCAGCAAGGCGCTGCCCGATCTGCAGCCAGACGCCAAGAGCCAAGTCACGATTCGCTACGAGAACGGCGTGCCGGTCGGCTGCACCAAGGTGGTGGTGTCGACACAGCATAACCGGGCGACCCGCAACGGCCAGGACTACACGCCCGAGATGGTCAAGGACATGATCGGCGATGCGGTCACCTCGGCGCTACCCAAGGGCTGGATGCCTAAGAACGGGGCCGATTTCCTGGTCAACCCGACCGGCAACTTCGTGGTTGGCGGCCCCGATGGCGACTGCGGCCTGACCGGGCGCAAGATCATCGTCGATACCTACGGCGGCTATGCCCCGCACGGCGGCGGTGCGTTCTCGGGCAAGGACCCGACCAAGGTGGACCGCTCGGCGGCATACGCCGCGCGCTACCTGGCCAAAAACGTGGTGGCTGCTGGCTTGGCGACCCGTTGCATGATCCAGGTTGCCTATGCGATCGGCGTGGCCGAGCCGATGTCGCTGTTGGTCGACACGCAAGGCACCGGCAAGGTGCCAGATCAGCGGCTGGAAGAGGTGCTGACGGAACTGTTCCCGCTGCGCCCGACCAATATTCGCAAGCGCCTTCATCTCACCCTGCCGATCTATCGGCGCACAGCGGCCTACGGCCATTTCGGCCGCGCGCCGGAAGCCGACGGTGGATTCTCGTGGGAGCGGACAGATCTTGCGGCAGAGATCCTCAAGCTCGCCAGCTAGGCGGCAACCGGCAGCAGTATTCCAACGTGACCGACGATACTTCGGAGCGCCCTGCGGCCCGCCATTTCTATGGCCGCCGCAAAGGTCATCCGCTGACCGGTACGCAGCAGGAGCGGATGGACCGACTGTTGCCGCAGTTGCGGCCGGACCCGACCAAAGCGGCACCGCAACCGCTCAGCCAGCTCTTCGGCCCCTCGCCCTGCGACGTCTGGCTGGAGATCGGCTTTGGCGGCGGCGAGCATCTGGCATGGCAGGCCGAGCACAATCCGGACGTCGGCCTGATCGGCGTCGAACCTTTCATCAACGGCATGGCGCAATTGCTCGGCCGTTGCGAGCCGCCCGGATTGCCCAACGTTCGGCTTTTTGACGACGAGGCGCAAATTCTGCTCGACTGGCTGCCGCCCGCCTCGATCGCGCGCGCCTTCATCCTGTTTCCCGACCCCTGGCCCAAGCGCCGGCATCGCAAGCGCCGGTTGGTATCGCCAAAGACCGTTGCCGCGCTCGCCCGGGTTATGATTCCAGGTGCCGAATTGCGGGTTGCCACCGACATCGCCGACTATGTGCGCACGACGCTGCTGGCGGTGACCGGCAGCGCCGAATTTGTCTGGCCGGCGCTGACCCCGGATGAGTGGCGGGTCCGCTCGCCTGACTGGCCATCGACTCGTTACGAGGCCAAGGCCGTCGCGGCCGGGCGGCAGTGTTACTATTTGCGCTTCCGACGGCGCGGATGATGGCGGATTTGCGGCGGGTTCGGAGCCCAAGACATAATCATTTGTATTTAAATTCAATGCGTTAGCCTCGAAACACCGGCGAGCTATGCAGCCTCGTCATTTTCCCATTGCATGAAACGCTTAGGCTCCGTATATTGCTGTTGCTCATGATCATCTCAACTTCGAGAGTGGGCCCTTTGGGGGGTCCGCTCTTTTTGTTTGGGGTGGCCGAATTGTTGGGGACCAGCGCTTCGGTAAGCCGGTCCCGCCGGGACCAACTACAGGTCTCAGTGTCAGGCGAAAGCCTCGTTCGGTCGGATGATGACGACAAGTACCCAGTTGCACAGTGTCAGTGGGCCCAGCAGCCAGCCAGAGACGCGTTTCGTGCGCGAAACTGGCTTGGCGGCGCAGATTGCTGCCATCGTTGAACCACGCATCGAGGCGCTCGGCTTCCGGCTTGTGCGCGTCAACGTGACCGGCCGCAACGGCTCGACCGTGCAGATCATGGCCGAACGCACCGATGGCCGTATTACCGTTGGCCAGTGCGAGCTGATTTCACGCGACGTGGCGCCGGCCTTGGATGTCGCCGAACCGATGCCCGGCCAATATCATCTGGAAGTGTCCTCGCCAGGCATCGACCGGCCGCTGGTGCGGGCTTCTGATTTCACGACCTGGACCGGCTACGAGGCGCGCATCGAATTGACCGAACCCGTTGATGGCCGGCGCCGCTTGCGCGGGCGTCTCGACGGCTTTATCGACGGCGAAGTGCGCATCGAGCTGATGGACCGTTCCAAGGATGACGGCGCACCGGTCCCCGATGGCCCGATCGTCATCGGCCTGCCGCCGGCGTTGATCGCGACCGCGCGCCTTGTGATGACGGATGAATTGATCCGCGAAGATCTCCGGCGCAGCAGCCGGGACGAAAAAGCAGAAGCCGACGCCGACCAAAATGACGACGGCACCGATGATGGAATGGAGACAGGTCATGGCCCAGACAGGGGTTAGCGCAAACCGGCTGGAATTACTTCAGATCGCCGATGCAGTCGCGCGCGAAAAATCGATCGACCGCCAGGTCGTCATCACGGCCATGGAAGACGCCATCCAGAAGGCTGCAAAATCGCGCTACGGCGCAGAGAACGATATCCGCGCCAGCATCGATGGCAAGTCCGGCGAGATCCGGCTGGTGCGCGCCTTGACGGTGGTCGAAACGATCGAGAACGATTCCACGCAGGTGGATCTCAAGGCAGCCCATCGCACCAAGAAGGATGCCAAGGTTGGCGATGTGCTGACCGAGGACCTGCCGCCGCTCGACTATGGCCGCGTCGCCGCCCAGAACGCCAAGCAGGTGATCGTCCAGAAGGTGCGCGACGCCGAGCGCGACCGGCAATTTGCCGAGTTCAAGGATCGCATCGGCCAGATCGTCAACGGCACCGTCAAGCGCGAGGAACACGGTCACGTCATCGTCGATCTCGGCCGAGCCGAGGGCATCGTGCGGCGCGACGAGAAACTGCCGCGTGAGAGTTTCAAATACGGCGATCGCATCCGTGCGTTCGTCGCCGACGTGCGACGCGAACAGCGCGGGCCGCAGATTTTCCTCTCGCGCACCCGGCCCGAATTCATGGCCAAGCTGTTCATGCAGGAAGTGCCGGAAATCTATGACGGCGTAGTCGTCATCAAGTCGGTTGCCCGTGATCCGGGCAGCCGCGCCAAGATTGCCGTGATCTCGAACGACAGCTCGATCGATCCGGTCGGCGCTTGCGTCGGTATGCGCGGCGCCCGCGTGCAGGCCGTGGTTGGCGAGCTGCAGGGCGAGAAGATCGACATCATCCAGTGGTCGGCCGATGCGGCGACCTTTATCGTCAATGCGCTGGCTCCGGCCGAGGTCGCCAAGGTGGTGCTCGACGAAGATGCCGAGCGTATCGAAGTGGTTGTCCCAGATGAACAACTCTCGCTCGCCATTGGCCGCCGTGGCCAGAATGTGCGGTTGGCCTCGCAGCTCACCGGTTGGGCCATCGACATCCTGACCGAGGCGCAGGAGCAGGAGCGGCGCAAGAAGGAATTCGAAGAGCGAACGGCGCTGTTCCAGGAAGCGCTCGACGTCGATGAGGTCATCGCACAGCTGCTGGTGACCGAGGGCTTCGCCAATATCGAGGAAATCGCCTTCGTCGATAGCGGCGAGGTGTCCAACATCGAAGGTTTCGATGAGAACTTCGCCACCGAGATCCAGTCGCGCGCCAAGGAATATCTGGAGCGCAAAGAAGTCGAGCTGGACGACAAGCGCAAGGCGCTCGGGGTCAAGGACGAGCTGGCCGAAGTGCCGGGCGTGACGACCGCCATGCTGGTCGCGTTCGGTGAAGGCGGTATCAAATCGGTCGAGGATCTGGCCGATTGCGCCACCGATGATCTGACCGGCTGGACCGAGAAAGTCGATGCTGAGACCAAGCGCCACGCTGGTGTGTTGGAATCGTTCGAGATGTCCAAGAGCGAGATCGAAGATCTCATCATGTCGGCACGCGTGGTTGCCGGTTGGGTGTCGCTCGAGGATGTGATCAAGACCAAGCCAGCGGATGCGGCTGACGAGACCGTCGCCGAGAAGCCGCAGAGCGAGGCCGAAGCGCTGTTCGCCGACCTCAAGAGCAGTCCGGGGCACAACAAGTGATTGCGTCAGGCCCGACCCGGCCTTTCGCCTATATGGATCGAGATGACACGAGCGCTGAGTCAGGAACTGGGGCAAGCAGGCGAGCCGGGCGAGGATGCCCGGCATCGATTGTGCGCTGTCACGCGTGAACGGTTGCCGATCGAAGCGCTGATCCGCTTTGTCGTCGGGCCCGACGGCAGCGTGGTTCCTGACCTGCGCATGAAGCTTCCCGGACGGGGCGTCTGGGTTACCCTGGCGCACAGCCGTGTGACCGAAGCGGTGATCCGCAAGTCGCTGCAGCGTGGCCTCAAGCGCCCCGTGCTGGTGGACCAAGGGCTGCCGGCACTGATCGATGGTCTGTTGCAGAAATACGCTCTCGACGCGCTGTCATTCGCCAACAAGGCCGGCTGCCTCATTCTCGGCTTCGAACGCGTGCTGCTGTCGATCGGACAAAACAAGGCTTTGCGGATCGTGCATGCGAGCGATGCCGGCACCGACGGCGTGGCCAAGCTGGACGCAAAGCAACGGGCGGTGTTGGGCGCCGACACTGCAGCGACAAGCCCCGCCGGGTCTGCTATTGCCTGTTTCAGCAACGCACAATTGAGTTTGGCACTCGGCAAGCCAAATGTGGTACATGGGGCGATCATCGAAGCGCCAGCAGCCAGAAATTTCATCGAGCAGACCGAGCGCCTGATGCGCTATCGGTCGCACTGACACCCATTCTTCACGCCTGCGGGCGACCCCTAAGGACGGCACAATACGGCATGAGTGAAAGCAACGATCAGGGCGACAAGACCGCACGCGGACCGGCTCGCAGCGGCAAGACCAGTACACTGACCTTGAACCGCACGGTAGATGCGGGGCATGTGCGCCAGAGCTTCAGCCATGGCCGCTCCAAGCCGGTGGTGGTGGAAAAGCGCAAGCGGCGCACCATTGCCTCGCCGACCGGCGCACCCGAAGAGCTGGCGGGCGAGACGTCAGCCGCTCCGCAAACCGCCTCGGTCGCGTCGGCAGCGCCAGCTGCTCCTGCGCCGGCAAGCCCGCGCGCGCCTCAGGTCACGCAACAGCCTGCCCGCCGCCCACAACAATCGGGCGGTGCGGCGCGCACGCTGTCGGACGATGAGCGCGATGCCCGCTTGAAGGCGTTGTCGGTCGCCCGCGCCCGCGAAGCCGGCGATCGCGTCAAGGCCGAAGACGATGCCAAGCGCCGCGCCTTGCTCGATCAGCAGCTCAAGCGCGATCAGGAGGAGCAGACCCGGGCCAAGGTTGAAGAAGATCGCCTGCGGGTGCAGCGCGAGCAGGAACAACTGCGTCAGCAGACCGAAGACCCCGCTGCCAAAACCGACCGCGCGGCTGGCTCCCAGCCGCTGCGGCGTGATGATGGCGCGCGGACATCGACCCGCCCGCAGGCCCGTACCGACGCCAGCAAGACCCCGGCCGTCGCACGCGTTGACGTGCCGCTACCGACCGACGAGCTTCGCCGCACCTCGGCTCCCGGCGTCAAGCGCCCCGAGCGCAACGAGGCTGAAGAAGACGATACCATCCGCAAGACCGGTCCCGGTGGCGTCAAAAAGGCCCCGCCGCAGCGCGTCCCGGCCAAGAAAGTTGCCGATGACAAGCGCGCCCGTGGCCGCCTGACGATCGTCAACGCACTCGATGATCAGCAGCGCGAGCGTTCGCTATCGGCACTCAAGCGCCGCCGCGAGCGCGAAAAAGCCAAACAACTCGGCCAGCTCGCGCCGCCTGAAAAGATCCTGCGCGAAGTGATCATTCCCGAAGCGATCACCATACAGGAACTCTCCAACCGCATGGCCGTGCGCGGTGTCGACATCATCAAGCTGCTCATGAAAGAGGGCGAGATGCGCAAGATCACGGACGTGATTGACGCCGACACCGCCGAGATCGTGGTGCGCGAATTCGGGCACTCGCCAAAGCGCGTCTCGGAAGCCGACGTCGAGGAAGGCTTCATCCGTACCGCAGAAGATTCGACCGAGCAGATGCTGCGGGCGCCGATCGTCACCATCATGGGCCATGTCGACCACGGCAAGACCTCGCTGCTCGATGCCATTCGCCAGACCGACGTCGTGGCCGGCGAGGCCGGCGGCATCACCCAGCATATCGGCGCCTATCAGGTAGTGACCAAGGACGGGCACAAGATCACCTTCATCGACACGCCGGGCCACGAGGCGTTCACCGCCATGCGTGCCCGCGGCGCCAAGGTGACCGATATCGTCGTTCTGGTGGTGGCGGCCGATGACGGAGTCATGCCGCAGACGGTCGAAGCCATCAAACACGCCAAGGCCGCCGGTGTGCCGATCATCGTTGCCATCAACAAGATCGATAAGCACCAGGCCGAGCCGGACCGCGTGCGCACAGAGCTTTTGCAGCACGAGGTGATTGTCGAGAAGATGTCGGGCGAAACGCTGGACGTTGAGGTCTCGGCGCTCAATCGGACGGGTCTCGACAAGTTGCTCGAAGCCATCGTCCTGCAATCGGAAGTGCTGGAGCTACGGGCCAATCCGGCGCGCTCGGCCGAAGGCATCGTCATCGAGGCCAAGTTGGAAGCGGGCCGCGGACCGGTCGGCACCGTGCTGATCCAGCGCGGTACACTGCATGTCGGTGATATCATGGTCGCCGGCTCGGCATTCGGCCGCGTCCGCGCGCTGATCAACGATCGCGGCGAGCATGTGCAGAGTGCCGGACCGTCAGTCCCGGTCGAGGTGCTGGGCTTCAATTCGGCGCCCGAGGCTGGCGATCAGCTGGCCGTGGTCGAGAGCGATGCCCGTGCCCGCGAGCTGACCGAATATCGCACGCGCAAGCGTCGCGAGCGGCTGGCCAGCGGTGGCAGCACGGGCGGGCGCACGCTTGAACAGATGATGAGTTCGCTGAAGGGCGAGGGCCGCAAAGAGTTCACGCTGCTCATCAAGGGCGACGTGCAAGGCTCGGTGGAAGCCATCAATGCCGCGCTCGAAAAGCTCGGCACCGAAGAGGTCGCCGCCCGCATCGTGCATTGGGGCGTCGGCGGCATCACCGAGAGCGACATTTCTCTCGCCAATGCCTCCAATGCAATCATCATCGGCTTTAACGTTCGCGCCAATACGCAAGCTCGGGCGCACGCCGCCCGCGACGGCATCGAGATCCGCTATTATTCGATCATCTATGATCTGGTCGACGACGTGAAGAAGGCGATGTCTGGCCTGCTGGCTCCGACGCTAAAGGAAGTATTCCTTGGCAATGCGCTGATCCTGGACGTGTTCAACATCTCCAAAGTCGGCAAGGTCGCGGGCTGCCGGATCACCGAAGGCAAAGTCGAGCGGGGCGCCAAGGTGCGGCTCATCCGCGACAACGTGGTGGTTCACGAGGGTTCGCTTTCGACGCTCAAGCGCTTCAAGGACGAGGTCAAGGAAGTGCCCGGCGGCCAGGAATGCGGCATGGCCTTCGCCAATTACGAAGACATGCGCAAAGGCGACATCATCGAGTGCTTCAACATCGAGACGATTATCCGGTCGTTGTAAATTGAACGGTGGCCCAAATGGCCCAAGATATGCCAGTCGGCCGGTGGATCCTTGACCTGGAAACTTTCCAGGGCTTTCGCGATGACCGGCCGAAGGAAGAAAAGTGGGAGCTGATTGGAGGCCGTCCCGTCATGTTGCCGCCTCCGACGCTGGACCATCAGCGCATTTCCTCGGAGTGCCAGGCCCTGATCAACTCCCGATTGGCCAAGTCGAAACCCGATTGGTCAGCGGACATGGAGATCGGCCTTCTCGTCCCAGAAGACGATACGTTCAATCCTGAACCGGATGTTACGGTGATCGATGCCGACACCGAACCAGGCCAGATCTACGCCACCAAGTTTTATTTCGTGGTCGAGGTCCGCTCGCCAAACGACAGGGACTGGGTTCTGGAAGCCAAACTGCGATATTATAATCAGCACGCGAACTGCATTGGCGTGATGTTCGTCAATCAGGACCAGATCGCGGCTGAACTTTATCTGCGAGCAAACAATTGGCAGAAGGCCGATCTTTCACAGCCGGATGATCGCATCGATATTCCGGAGATTGGTGATATCGGACCGCTCGCAGAACTGTATCGCCGAACACGACTCTATCCCAAGAAATCGGCCTCGAAGTAAGACATGTCACCGCGCTCTCACACAAAGAACGACGCCGTCAAAGGCGCGCCCCAAACCCCGTCCCAGCGCGCCTTGCGCGTCGGCGAACTGGTGCGCCACCGCCTTGCCCAGCTGATGGTGCGCGGAGAAATTCACGACGAGATCCTCGCCGGCCTCGTCATCTCGATCTCGGAAGTACGCATGTCGCCGGACCTGAAACTGGCCACGGCCTACATCATCCCGCTCGGCGGCAAGGATACCGACGCGGCCATCGCAGCCTTCAACCGGCACAAGAAATACATCCGCGGCGATGTCGCCAAGCATCTGAACCTGAAATCGGCGCCGGAAATCCGCTTCATGGCCGACGACAGTTTTGCCGAAGCCGAGCGCATCGAGCGGTTGTTGCTTTCGCCCGCGGTTAGGCGGGATCTCGAGAAGAAGGACGAAGAGGCGTAGGGGCGAGACTTGTCTCGCCCTCCATCAGCGGTTCTGGACGTACGAGGGCGAGACTTGTCTCGCCCCTACGCAACTCGCGTGTCGGCCACCTCACGACGCCGGACGGACCCCATCAACCTCAATCGTCAGCTCGGCCTCGGGGCCGAAGCCATACTCGCCGAACTTCTTCATGCCGAAGTCGGTCGGCTTGATGGCGCCTTTGGCCGAGAAGCCGGCCTGCAGGGTCTTGGCGTCCCAGGGCTGCGGAGCCTCGGGAACGAAGGTGACGTCGAGCGTCACGGGCTTGGTGACGCCGAGCAGGGTGAAGTCACCCGTGACCTTGGCGGTCGCTTCGCCGGACTTTTCAACTTTGGTGCTGACGAACGTCATCTTGGGAAACTCGGCGACGTTGAAGAAGTCCGGGCTGGACAAGTCCTTGTCGCGTTGGCCAAAGCCGGTGTGCAGGCTGGCGGTATCGATCTCGATTTTGACTGAACTCTTGGAGGGGTCGGTCTTGTCGAGCACGATCTCGCCGGTGATCTTTTCGAAATTGCCCATTTCATGGCCGCCAGGGTGATGCGCAACCCGGTAGGTCGCCCAGACGTGGGTCGGATCGAGGGTGTACTTGTCGGCGGCCAGCGCCGGAGATGCAATCAGGACGCCGGCGGCGAGTGCGAGCAACGAACGCGTCATCATGGTCAAGATACTCCCTTTTTCTTCACATTGGACATCACATCCCGCCGCCGTCAGGCGAAGGGACTTGTGCCGGTGAGAACGGCAATCAAGCTCGCGGTAATCGCCGGGATGGCGATGATCGCCCCGGCGAGAATGGGTCTGAGAAATTTGGCGCCGGGCAGTAGGGCGGCGATCCGTGATCGGAGCAAAACCGCCAGTAGTGGGCCAGTTGAGAGTACGATCAGTGCCAGTAGACTGGGCGAGGGTCCGAGCAAGGCGGTCAATACGACCACGCACAGCAGCGCATTGCCCACGGCTTGAATGGCTCCGGGCGGCAGCAACGCCAAACCTTGGCCGCGCACCAAGAGCGCCATATAGCTGACCGCCAGCGCTCCGCCGAGCATCGCGGACAGCGCGCCGAGGATCTGCCCCATGCCGAGAAACAGGCCGCTGGCTGCAACAATGCTGCCGGCGATCGCCGTCGTGAGAAGAATGCCGGGAGCCAGAAACGGCTGTTCGGACTGCGATTCGTCACTATCAGCGTTGTCGCTTGACAGCCAGCCGACAATGCCCGCAGCCAGCAGCACGGCCAGCAAAGCGGCCAGAACAACAATGCCAGTGTTGCCGGAATTCGTGATCTTCGACCAGCCGAGCCAAACCACCGCAACGGCGGCCAGAACGGCACTCGCCAGCGCAGCCCTGTTGCGCGCTCCCGGCATAAGCGACGATGCAATCCCGGCCAGCGCGCCAAAGCCAATCAGGTAGCCCAGCTTCTGCTTGGCGGCGATCGGCGGCAACGGCGGCACGCCTTCGAGCAGCCAATAGACGAACAGGACGCCCGCGCCCCATGCCAGCACCACGACCAGCCGGTTTGATCCGCTCGCCCAGGCCAGGATGCCCAAGATCAATCCCGCCAGAAGTGGCGGCAGAACGGTCAGCACGACAGGATTGGCTAAGAGTGCCGGCATGGATGGATTGGTCCCGGATGCATTTGCGCTCGTCGGCCCATATCGTCGGATACCGCACAACACATGCATTTGCATCTAACAATTTCGTTATCGACACAGTGGTGCCTTGTGCTCCAGCAAAGCAATCCGGCCAAAGGTCTGGTTCGGGCTTGCGCTGGAGTTAAGGTTAGGGCATGGCATTTGTCTGACTGCGGAGTCGCCCGAACATGGCGTCCCGCCGAGCCCCCCGAGACCCCACTTATGCGCAAACCCAAGGGCCTGCCGACGCACGGCTGGCTCATCCTCGACAAGCCGCAAGGGCTAACCTCGACTGACGCCGTCAATCGCGTGAAGCGGCTGTTTGAGGCCCAGAAGGCCGGTCACGCCGGCTCGCTCGATCCGTTGGCGACTGGCCTTCTGCCAATCGCGCTCGGCGAGGCGACCAAGACCGTTCCGTATGTCGTCGATGGCGAAAAAAGCTACCGGTTTTCAGTTACTTGGGGCGCCGAGACTGATACCGATGACAGCGAAGGCAAAGTTGTAAAGACCTCCGAAGCGCGCCCGGATCGGCATGACATCGAAGCGATCCTGTCCGAATTCACCGGCGAAATCCAGCAGATGCCACCGCAATATTCGGCCATCAAGGTGGCCGGTGAGCGCGCCTACGATCTTGCCCGCGACGGACAGGTTTTCGAGCTGGCGGCCCGTCCCGTCACCGTGCATGTGCTGCGGCTCACTGCGCACACTGCGGACAACACCGTCACCATCTTCGAGTGCGACTGCGGCAAGGGTACTTATGTGCGCTCGCTGGCCCGCGACATCGGACGGCGCCTGGGTTGCCTTGGCCATGTGACCGTGTTGCGGCGAACCCGCGTAGGTCCATTCACGGAATCTGCCGCGATTTCACTGGATAAGCTCAGCGAAACTGCTAATAGTGCGGCCGGTCGCGAAGGCCTCATGAATTTTTTGAGGCCGGTTGAGACGGCGCTGGACGACATCCCGGCACTGTCTGTGACGTCTGCTGATGCAGCGCGGCTGAACCGGGGCCAAGCCGTCCTTATTCGAGGGGCCGGCGCCCCGATCCTGACAGGGCCCGCTTACGCGCTTTGCCGGGGCATGCTCGTGGCGGTCGGAGAAATCCGGCAGGGCGAGCTGCATCCGATGCGCGTATTCAACCTCGCAAGTTGATCCCTGACTGATCCACCCGGGCCCGCGGATCGTCATTCATCCGATGTCGCTAAGGAGCCTGCATGTCGATTGCCGCCGAAGCCAAAGTTGCCCTCGTCAAGGAATACGCCACCAAGGACGGCGACACCGGTTCGCCGGAAGTCCAGGTGGCCATTCTCACCACCCGCATCACCAACCTTACAGACCACTTCAAGGCGCATGTGAAGGACAACCACTCACGCCGCGGCCTCTTGAAGATGGTGAGCCAGCGCCGCCGTCTGCTCGACTATCTGAAGTCGAAGGACGTCAAGCGCTATCAGACGCTCATCGAGCGCCTCGGCATCCGGCGCTAGTACGGCCGTTGCCCCAGAACATTCAGACGCCGCGAGCGCCACTTGGACCGAACATGGTTTGAGTGGCTTGCGGCGTTTATCAGTCAATCCAACGTCACAACCGGATTGGCGACTCGATCCCTTCTCCCATAGGGAGAAGGTGCCCGAAGGGCGGATGAGGGGTACAGGCGCCAGTGCTTGGCGCACGTACGTGCTTCATCGCGGCCCCGGTACCCCTCATTCGGCGCTGCGCGCCACCTTCTCCCTATGGGAGAAGGAAAAAAGCGCTCACCGATGGATGGGGCTTTTGAGCGGCCCGCGCCGCAAGAGGAGCCTGCCATGGGGGCAGTCTCCTGACCCGAACGAAGAGAATAGGACACGACCATGTTCAACGTACACAAGGTTGAGATCGACTGGGCCGGCCGCAAGCTGACGCTCGAAACCGGGCGCATGGCCCGCCAAGCCGACGGCGCGGTTCTCGCGCGCTACGGCGACACGACAGTGCTGGCGACGGCAGTTGCCGCACGCGCGCCCAAGCCCGGGATCGATTTTTTCCCGCTGACCTGCAACTACCAGGAAAAGACCTACGCTGCCGGAAAAATCCCTGGCGGCTATTTCAAGCGCGAAGGCCGCCCGACCGAGAAGGAGACGCTGGTCTCGCGCCTGATCGACCGCCCGATCCGCCCGCTGTTCGCCCCCGGCTTCAAGAACGAGACGCAGGTCGTGTGCACCGTGCTCTCGCATGACCTCGAGAACGATCCCGACATCGTTGCCCTGGTCGCAGCTTCCGCAGCGCTGACCCTTTCGGGCATCCCCTTCATGGGCCCGATCGGCGCCGCTCGCGTCGGCTTCCTCGACGGCAAGTGCGTGCTGAATCCGCTGGTCGACGAGATGAAGACATCGAGCCTCGATCTGGTCGTTGCCGGTACCCACGATGCCGTGCTGATGGTCGAATCCGAGGCCAAGGAATTATCCGAGCAGCAGATGCTCGAAGCCGTAATGGTTGGCCATCGCGGCTTCCAGGTCGTGATCAACGCCATTATCAAGTTGGCGGAACTCGCCGCCAAGGACGCCTGGGAAGTCAAGCTCCCTGACGCCGCCAAGTACAAGGCCAAGGTCGAGGCGCTCTGCCGGTCGGATCTGGAAGCCGCCTTCTCCACCACCGATAAGTCGTTACGCGTCGCCAAGATCAACGCCGCCAAGGACAAGCTGAAGTCCCTCGTGCCAGCTGATGACAACGGCACCGAGAAAGTCCTGATCAGCGATACCTTCAAAGATGTCGAAAAGGACATCGTTCGCGGCAGCATCCTGCGGACTGGCCGCCGCATCGACGGCCGCGACGTCAAGACGGTGCGCCCGATCGTGTCCGAAGTCGGAATACTGCCGCGCACGCACGGCTCGGCCCTATTCACGCGCGGCGAGACCCAGGCGCTGGTCGTCACCACGCTCGGCACCGGCGAGGACGAGCAGTACATCGACAGCCTGGAAGGCACTTACAAAGAGACCTTCCTGCTGCACTACAACTTCCCTCCCTTCTCGGTTGGCGAAGTCGGCCGCATGGGCTCGCCTGGCCGCCGCGAAATCGGCCATGGCAAACTGGCCTGGCGCGCCGTGCATCCGATGTTGCCCGAAACGGCAGACTTCCCCTACACCATCCGCGTCGTGTCCGAAATCACCGAAAGCAACGGCTCGTCGTCGATGGCGACGGTCTGCGGCACCTCGCTGGCCATGATGGACGCCGGCGTGCCGCTCAAGCGGCCGGTTGCCGGCATCGCCATGGGCCTGATCAAGGAGCCCACCGGCTTTGCAGTGTTGTCGGATATTCTCGGTGACGAGGATCATCTCGGCGACATGGACTTCAAGGTGGCCGGCACGTCCGAAGGCGTCACCGCGCTGCAGATGGACATCAAGATCACCGGCATCACCGAAGAGATCATGCGCGTGGCCCTGGGCCAGGCCCAGGTGGGCCGCCTACATATCCTCGGTGAGATGAGCAAGGCGCTGACCGGTGCCCGTCAGGAACTGGGCGAGTATGCCCCGCGTATCGAAATCATCAAGATCCCGGTCGATAAGATCCGTGAAGTGATTGGCTCGGGCGGTTCGGTGATCCGCGCGCTGGTGGAAGAGACCGGCGCCAAGATCGACATCGAGGACGACGGCACCGTCAAGGTCGCCGCCGCCCGCCATCAGTCGATCGAGATGGCCATTGCCCGCATCAAGGGCATCACGATGGAGCCGGAAGTCGGCACCATCTACAAGGGCAAGGTCGTGAAGGTGGTCGAGTTCGGCGCCTTCGTGAACTTCTTTGGCGCCAAGGACGGGTTGGTTCACATCAGCCAGCTGACGCGCGGCCGCCCGCAGACCGTGGACGAAGTGGTCAAGGAAGGCCAGGAGGTCTACGTCAAGCTGATGGGCTTCGATGATCGCGGCAAGGTGCGGCTGTCGATGCGCGTGGTCGACCAGGCCACGGGCGCGCAGTTGGCCGAGGAGCCGGGTGATGCGGACGAAGGTCCGCGCTCGGGTGGCGGCGGCGGTCGTGGCCGCGAAGGCGGCGGTGGCGGACGTGGTCCGCGCCGGTAGCGCGGGCCGACGAACACAACAGAATGATTGACGTGGCCGCCAAGTGCGGCCATTTTTTTGCGTGATCGGGTGGCGGCCCACTTCCTTCTCCCACAGGGAGAAGGTGTCCGAAGGGCGGATGAGGGGTACAGGGGCCGCGTTGTGGCGCGTACGGTGCGTTACCCTCCGGCGACGGCGCCCCTCATCCGGCCCCCATTTGCTTTGCGCTCCGCGCGGAGGGCCACCTTCTCCCCATGGGAGAAGGGATGGAGCCGAGGCCACCGTATCTTTGGATAGAACAAGGAGGCGTCGTCATCATGGTCGAACTCTACAACCGCCCCCACACCCGCCGCGACATCGCTGCCCATGCGGGCATGCTCTCGCAATTCGCCGGCGTGCGCCTCATGACGCTCGCCGACGGCCTGGAAAACGGCATCCGTATGCTGGAGTTCCGTACCGGGACTGGGTTCCGCTTCACGGTGCTGATCGACCGCGCCATGGACGTCGGCGATTGCGAGCATCGCGGCATGGCCATCGGCTGGCACTCCCCCGCCGGCTTCCGCTCGCCCGGCATCAGCAATATCGACGCCGAGAACGGGCTCGGTTGGCTGCGCTCATTCTCAGGCTTGCTCGCCACCTGCGGGCTCGATCATGCGCTCGGCCCCGTTGAGGAAAGCGCCGAACATTTCAACTATCCCTTCCGCAAAACCGTGCCCCAACCCATCCACGGCCGCGTCGGCACGGTGCCTGCGCGCCTGACCGGTTATGGCGAGCGCTGGGAGGGCGACGACTGTGTGCTGTGGTGCGAGGGCGTGGCCATACAGGCGACCGTGTTCGGCGAGAACCTGCATCTGATCCGCCGCATCGAGGCCAAGGTCGGGGATAGCGCCTTCACGATCCATGACCGCGTGGTCAATCACGGCTTCTACCGTACCCCGCATATGCTGCTCTATCACTTCAACGTCGGCTATCCAGTGTTGGCGGAAGGATCGCGCTATCTCGCGCCCATCGGCGATGTGCTGTGGGCGGGACATCATGCCGACTATCGCAAACAAGGGATCGGATACCGGACTCAGCAGGGGCCGCAGCATCCCTTCCGCGAGCAGGTGTGGGAGCACGATATGGTGGCCGGTACGGACGGCGTTGTCCCGGTGGCGCTGGTCAATGACGCGCTCGGCATCGGCGTCATGCTGGAGAGCCGCAAGGCCGAGATGCCCTGCTATCTGCAATGGCAGAACCTGCAGGCAGGCCTATACACGATGGGTCTCGAACCCTCGACGCACCACGTCTACGGCAAGACTTTCGCCAACGAGCGCGGCGAAATGATCTGGCTGGAGCACGCCGAGGCGCGCGAGTATCACACGCGGTTCTCGGCGCTGGACGGGGCAGGCGAGATTGCGGCGGCAGAAAAGCGGATCGCGGCGATCCATGCACAGCCCGCCGATGAGTTTCCGGCACCAAGCGGCCGCTTTGCGGAACTTTGGAAGAGGTAGCCGCGCACACCTGATTGGGACGACAGCTGATCAAGGGGCGACCCGTGGTCGCCCTCGGGTATCCGGGTGTGTTGTGAGAGGGCGACCACGGGTCGCCCCTACCCATTGGCTCTGCACCCCGATCAAAGTACCCCTAGCCTCCACTACCCGCCCTCGGCTATCACCTTTTAACAATCCCCAACGAGAGCCGCCCAGATGAAAACCCTCGACGCCAAACTCGCCAAGATCCGCGCCGGCACGTATACGCCAAAGGACTTCATCATCGCCGACGCCAAGGATGGCGATATGGGCGGCGGTTGCACGACGCCGGGACCGAGACGCGATGGCAAGGGCGAACAGTCGAAGGTCGACTATCTCGCCGCTATGACCGAGATGACCAAATCCGGGCTGGTCGACATCATGCTGACGTCGCTTTCGTCGGCCGAAGTGTTGACCGAACAGAAGCTGTTCGAGGCCAGCAAGATCACGCTGGCGGTACGCCTGAACGATGGCACCGATATCTGGGGCATGCGTGGGTCAACCTACAAGACGACACCGCAACTGCCGTACCGATCCGCCAACATCGCTTCCGCCGAAAGGGTCTCCGACCTCGGTCTCTACGCGGTGACGTTCTATAATGACGCCGCGCTCGACCGGGCGACACTGGAGGCCTACGCTGCATTCCGCGCCGAGCTGGTTAAGACCAAAGTTCGCCACTTCCTGGAAGTGTTCAATCCGGCCATGGACATCGGGCTGAAGGGCGGCACATTGGCCGAATATTGCAACGATTGCGTCGTCAAGACCCTGGCCGGCGTGACCAAATCCGAGCAACCGCTGTTCCTGAAGCAGCAGTACAACGGCGCCAAGGCTGTCAGCGAGCTAGCGGCCTACGATCCGTCGCGCCTGATCGTCGGCATTCTGGGCGGCGGGCGCGGCACCAATCGTGATACTTTCGAGCTGGCGGCGCAGGCCGAGAAGGCCGGCGCACGCGTCGCGCTGTTCGGGCGCAAGATCAATTTCGCGGAATCACCGACCGATCTCGTCAAGCACATGCGGCTGGTGGTCGAGGGCGAGCTGAAGGGGGCCGAAGCGGTCAAATCCTATCACGACGTGCTGGCCAAGAAGTCAATCAAGCCGGACCGCGATCTGAAGTCCGATACTGAGATTACCGATCCTCTGCTCAAGGCCTGACGTCATGGCCGGCGAGCAATCCCGCAGCGGTGTCGTGTGCGCCGGCGCCTGGTGCGTTGACCGCAACACCATCATCGACCACTGGCCGGCGGAAGAAACGGTGGTCAAGATCCGGTCGATGGAGCGGCACGGCGGCTGCTCAAGTCACAATATGGCAACGGCGCTGCGGCGGCTCGGCGCGACCTTCCCGATTGATGCCATCGGCCTCGTCGGCGACGATGAGGATGGGCAGCTGCTCGCCCGCATCTGCGACCAGCACAAGATCGACCGGCGGCAGCTGGAGTTGCGACCAGGAACGGCCACGCCGGTATCCTATGCGATGATCGCCAAGCTGACCGCCAAGCGGACCTTCTTCTACGCTCCCGGCACCCACGACATTCAGACCCCGGACGACTTTGATTTCTCGCGCACCACGTCGCGCTTCCTCCACCTCGGCATGCCGGGCGTTCATCTCACATTGGATGCACCCTGGAAGGGACATCCATCGGGCTGGGTGCCGGTGCTGAAGGCAGCCAAGGCCGCAGGTCTCAAGGCGAATATCGAGCTTGTGTCGGTGGAAGCTGCGCGTATTCGGAGCATTGTCGAGCCAATCCTGCCGTATCTCGACACCTTCATCGTCAACGACCTGGAAGCTGGCGCGGTCGCGGGGATTGAAACCGTCCGGGACGGCAAGACCAATGTTGAGGCCTGCCGGCAAGCGGCTGCGCGCCTGCTCGAGCGCTCGACGCTCGAACTGGTGGCGATCCACTTTCCGACCGGCGGCATTGTCATGACGAGGGATGGGCGGAGCTTCGAAAGCCCATCTGTCCGCGTCCCTGCCGACGCCGTCAAGAGCAGCAACGGCGCCGGCGATGCGTTTGCCGCCGGCATGCTGTTTGGCCTCCATGAGTCGTGGCCACTCGATCGCGCGCTGCGGTTGGCACATGCCTCGGCGGCCGCCAGTCTAAGGGCCGACAGCACGACCGGCGCTATCGCTCCGTGGCAGGATTGTCTGGATCTGGCAAACCGCTGGGGATGGCGCGACGCGATAGCGTGACTGGTGCTCATGATCGGCGCCCCAACTGCAAGAACAAGGCCGCTACCGCGATCTCAAGCATCATGCGCGCTCACGCGAGCGTACCAGCTGCCGGCGGTTCCCTGGCGCTCGCGCTGGCTGGTAGCCAAAGCCGTCGACGGCTCCGAAATAACCGTAGCCATAACCATCGCCCGCGTTCCTGGCGTCGAACTTGGTCATCAGCATGCCGATGACTGGCGCGCGCGACATCCTCAACCGCTTCAACGCGCCGCGAACCGGGCCCATGCGTGCCTCACCGGCGCCAATTACGAAAACCGTTGCGGCGGCAGCGTTGGAGAGCAGAGCCACGTCGGCAATGCCCAATACCGGCGGGCCATCAATCACGATCAGATCGAACACCTCCAATCCGAAAGTCAGCAGCGAAGTGAGCTGCGGCGAGGCCAGCAAGTCGGCGGCGTTTGGGGGCGTGGGCCCGGCGGCCATGAAGGCGAGGTTGGCGGTATCGGTGCGTTGCAAGGCTTCGGTTGGCGTGCAGGCCCCACCCAGAAAGGTGCTGAGGCCGATGTGATTTTGCAGATTCAACTTCCTGTACAGCGAGCTGTTGCGCAAATCGGCGTCAAGTAGCAGCACCCTCAAGCCCAGGCGGGCAAAATGCCTGGCAACGATCATCGAGGAGGTCGATTTGCCTTCTGCCGGCTTGGAACTGGTGAACAGCAAGGTGCTCGGCAGCCCACGATCGGTCGAGAACTGCAGCGAGGTGCAGAACGAACGGTAGCCTTCCGATATCGCGGAATTTGGATTGTCGACCTCGCCTTGCATGGTCTTGCGTGCGCCGACTTTTGGAATGATGCCGAGCGTGGCCAGACCAGTCAGCCGCTCGATCTCCTCGCTCGAATGCACGCTGTCGTCGAGCTGTTCGATCAGGAACGCGGCGCCCAGCCCAAGGCCCAGCCCGAGCGCCAAGGCCAGCAGCAGTTCACGCATCAGCTGCGGCGAGGACGGCGAACTCGGCAGTTGCGCGCGGTCAACCACGAACACGTTGTTGGCGCCGACGCCGCCCGCGACATCGACCTCCTTGTAGCGCTGTAGCAGCCCTTCATAGAGCGAGCGGTTGGTGTCCACTTCACGCTTGAGAATGTTGTACTGAATGCTGCGCTGCTGCAGATCGAGCACCTCGCCATTCAACGTGACGATGCGCTGGTTCATCTCGGCTTCCTGCTGGCTGGCGCTTTCGAACGCGCCTTTCAGCGACGCCTTGATGGTACGCACCTCGCTGGCCAGCTGGCGATCAATCTCGGCGATCTTGTTCTTCAGCTGCACCATCAGCGGATAGCCGGCCTTGAAGGTCTGCAGCTTTTCCTGATACTCGGTGGTCAGCTCATTGCGCTTGCCCCGCAAGCCATCGATGACACTGTTGGTCAACAGCTGGGGCAGGTTGATGGCATCGGCTTTTTCGACCTGGCGCCATTGCTGCTCGTTCTTGATGCGATCGGAAATAAGGTTGCCGAGCGCCGCATTGGCCGCCGACAGGTTGTTCTCGGCGATCGAGGACTTATCGTTGACGACCACAATCTGCTGTTTCTGGGCAAACCCTATCAGGATCTTCTCGGAGTCTGCCAGGCGCCGTTTCAGCTGCTTGACCTGGTCCTCGAGAAACGTCTTGGCATAGACGTTGGCTTCCAGCCGCTTGTCGAAGTTGGATGCGATGAAGGCGTCGGCATAGGCCTTGGCGATGAGCTGCGCCCGGTATGGGACGGGATCGGTGACGGCGATGTCGACCAGGCGCGAGCCGGGCACCGGTTTGACACTACGGTTGAGCAGAATGATAGCGGCCGCGGCCTGTTCACGCGCCAACGCTTGCGCCACCGTTTCGCCAGCCGGCGGCAAGCTCGCAAACAGGTTCATCAGCTTGCCGAGGACGGAGAATTCGCGCGGCTTGGTAAAGGTCGGATCCTCGCCCAGTTTCAGCGCCGAGGCGACCCGCTCGGCCATGGCGCGGCTTTGCAGCAGCTCATATTGGGTGCGCAGAAACTCGTTGTCGGCACCCTCCACGGGCGTGATGTTGCCGCTCTCGACCACCTTGGAGACGTTGCGATCGATCTGCAGCCGCAAGGTGGAGCTGTAGAGCGGCGTCAGCAGCATGGTGCGCACGGCGCCGAGGGCAAGGACGCCGAGGGCACAGCTCAAGATCAGCCATTTTCGCTTGATCAGGATGCGGTGGTACTCACGAATGACGTTGCCGGCTGCGTTCAGATCGTCAGGCGAGCCGCCGCCATGGGGCCCGATCTCACCATGGCGCGCGCGCACCGGCAGCACCGTCCGGCCGGCAGCAACCAAGCTGGCGCCGGTAGCCGGTCCCTGGCCTGGTGCGTGCTGCTGCCCGTCAATCATCCGCGTATCCCAGTCGCTTGCCAACAATCTTACAGCAACGGCACGAACAGTCGCGTCAGCGGCAGCGCCTTCAGGACATTCTGAAACGCTTCCTTGAATTGCGACGAGTTCACCACCACCACATCGCCCTGCTGCAAGGCCGGATCCTCGGCGCTACCCGCGCGGATTGCCGCAAAATCAAAGCCAGCAGCCGTGCGCTTGCCGCCATTGTCCCGGAACACGACGATATTAGCCTCGTCCGAAGACTCGGTCAGGCCGCCCGCCATCGACACCATCTGCAGCAAGCTGGACCGGCCGCGGATCGGATAAACGCCCGGCCTCTGCACGGCGCCATCGACGGTGATGCGCTGGCTGTTGAATTCCTTCACTGACACTGAGACCTGGGGCGACTGCAGATACTTCGCACCTAGCCGTTTTGCCAGATTGCGCTCGACCTGCTGCGCCGTCATGCCGACCGCCTGCACGTCCCCCAGCAGCGGCAGATTGACCGTGCCGCTGTCGGCCACCTGCACCGTGCGCTGCAGATCGGGCACCTGAAAGACCGAGATATCGAGAACGTCCTGAGGGCCGATCTTGTAGACGTTGCTGCCGGGGGTCGCGGCTGCGGTCAGAGCGGCAGCGGCCTTGGCCAGAGCCTGCCTACGCACTGCCATGTCGGTTGCCACCGCGACCGCAGCCGCTGGCTTTTCGGCGCCCAACGAATTTTCAACGGCAGGGCTGAGATCAGGTCCCAGGGAGCTGGCGCAGCCTGCCAGCAATCCGGCTGCCGTCAGTACCACCGTGACGGCGGCGCCCCGGGCCAGCCGGACGATGGATGGTTCGAGCGCGGGGTTCTGAACTCTCATTGTTGACCCGTTGAATGCGGAACCAGGAACAGGACCATGTCGTGTGCGCCGTTCACACTGGCCTCGATCAACGATAGCGCTTGGCCAACACATGGTCTCTGAGGTGATTGCCTAATATGCGGGCTCACGACCAACTGCTAGCCTTGCCATGGGCCCCGCAATACCGATCACGAGGCGGCGACTTGCCCTCGACCCGCAAACTTGGCAACAGCCCCCCGTCACGCCCCCCTGTCACGCCCCCCGTGACAAGCCGTGCGGCCTCGGCTATCCCCTGCCCCATGCTCCATTTCAATGAACTCACTTATCGCATCGAGGGTCGTATGATCCTCGACAGGGCCACCGCTGGCATTCCGGCAGGGCACAAGGTTGGCTTGGTCGGGCGCAATGGCTCGGGCAAGACCACGCTGCTGAAGCTCATCGCCGGCGAGCTGCATGCCGACGACGGAGGCGTCTTCTATCCTAAGACCGCGCGCCTTGGCATCGTCGCGCAGGAGGCGCCGGGCGGGCCGGACAGCCTGCTCGACTGGGTGTTGGCCGCCGACACCGAGCGTTCCTCGCTACTGGCCGAGGCCGAGACCGCCACCGAACCTGACCGCATCGGCGAGATTTACGCCCGCCTCGACGATATCGATGCGCACTCGGCGCCATCGCGGGCCGCGACCATCCTTTCGGGTCTCGGCTTCGATGAAGCGGCGCAAGCGCGCCCGTGCGCCGAGTTCTCGGGCGGTTGGCGCATGCGCGTGGCACTTGGCGCCATCCTGTTCCTGCAGCCCGACGTGTTGCTGCTGGACGAGCCGACCAATTATCTCGACCTCGAAGGCACGCTGTGGCTCGAGACCTACCTCAAGAATTATCCCCACACCGTGTTGATGGTCAGCCACGATCGCGATCTGTTGAACCGCGCGGTCGGCCACATCCTGCATCTCGAGCGCGGCAAGTTGACGCTTTACACCGGCGGCTATGACGACTTCGAGGAGACCAAGCGCGAACGTCAGCGCCTCGATTCCAAGATGAACAAGAAGATGGAGGACCAGCGCAAGCACATGCAGGCCTTCGTCGATCGGTTCCGCTACAAGGCCTCCAAGGCCCGGCAGGCGCAGAGCCGTCTGAAGGCACTGGAAAAGATGCAGCCGATCGCCGAATACGCAGCCGAGCGGGTGGCGCCGTTCGTGTTCCCAAACCCGGTCAAGAAGCTCGCCAATCCGATGATCCAGCTCGATCACGCCGTAGCCGGATATGAGCCTGGACTGGCGATCTTGCGCGATCTCAATCTGCGCATCGATCAAGACGACCGCATCGGACTGCTGGGGCAGAACGGCAATGGCAAATCGACGCTGGCCAAGCTGATCGCGGGCCGGCTGCAGCCGCTCGATGGCCGCCGCCGCGCCTCCGACAAGATGACCGTCGGCTTCTTTGCCCAGCATCAGATGGACGATTTGCCCGACCAGCTGACGCCGTTCGATCACATGGTGCGGCTAATGCCGGATGCCACCGAAGCCCAGCGCCGGGCGCGGCTGGGCCATATCGGCTTTGGCAACGACAAGGCCGGGACCGAGGCGCACAAGCTGTCGGGCGGCGAGAAGGCGCGGCTGTTGTTCGCTATCGCCGCCTTTCACGCCCCGCACCTGATGATCCTCGACGAGCCGACCAACCATCTCGATGTCGATGCCCGCGAGGCGCTGGTGATGGCGCTGAATGACTTCGAGGGCGCCGTCATCCTGATCAGCCATGACCGGCATCTGCTGGAAGCCAGCGTCGACCGGCTGTGGGTGGTGCGCAACTCGACGGTCACCAACTACGATGGCGACATGGCGCAGTACCGCCGCGAATGCCTGGACGAGCGCAGCGGACGCAAGCGCGACAAGGGCAAGGCCGGCGCCCAGGTTGCCGGCAGCAGCGCCGACCGCACCGAACAGCGCAAGCAGGCTGCCGAGCGGCGGGGCGATGCCGCGCCGCTGAAGAAGACGATGGACGCGGCCGAAAAGCGGGTCACGGACCTTCAGCTCAAGATCGGTGGCTACGACCGCTCGCTGGCCGATGACACGCTGTATGCGCGCGATCCGGCCAAGGCGGCTCTGCTGGCCAAGGAGCGCGGCCAGCTGCTGAAGGATCTGGAGGCTGCCGAGGCCAATTGGCTGGTGGCGACCGAATCCTATGAAGCGGCCGTCGGCGTGGCCGCTTAGTTTCGGAGATGAACCATGCCGACAACGCCGTGCATCATCACGGTCGCCATCACGGGGTCGCTGCCGCGCAAGCAGAACAATCCGGCCGTGCCGATCACGCTGGCCGAGCAGATCGAATCGACGCAGGCGGCCTTTGAAGCCGGCGCAACAATCGCGCATCTGCATGTCCGCAATGACGATCAGACACCGTCATCCGATCCCGACAAGTTCGCTGGCCTGCAGGAGGGTTTGCGCCTGCATTGCCCCGGCATGATCGTGCAATTCTCGACCGGCGGGCGCTCGGGCAAGGGCGCCGACGAGCGCGGCGGCATGCTGCGGCATCGCCCCGAGATGGCGTCGCTGACCACTGGCAGCTGCAATTTTCCGATCACGGTCTATGAGAACACACCGGCGCTGATCCTGGCGCTGGCGGCCAAGATGCGCGCGTTCTCCATCAAGCCCGAGATCGAGGTGTTCGATCTCTCCATGCTGTATCAGGCCATTCGCCTTGCCGATGAGGGCGTGTTGGCGGCACCGTTGCATGTGCAGTTCGTGTTTGGCGTCAAGAACGCCATGCCGGCCATCCGCCAGGTGCTGGAGTTCCAGATCGCCGAGTTGCATCGGCTCATGCCGGCAGCAACCTGGACGGCAGCGGGCATCGGCGCGCATCAGCTGGAGGTGAACCGCTGGTCGCTCGAGCTGGGCGGCCATTGCCGTACCGGGCTGGAAGACAACGTGCGTTGGGACAAGGACCAACTCGCGCCCTCCAACGCAGCGTTGGTCAAGCGGGTTGCCAAGCTTTGCGCTGACTACGGCCGCCACCCTGCGACCGTGGCACAAGCTCGTGCCTTGCTGGGCCTCAGCGCCGCTTGAGATGCCCACGTCGTTCTCTTCAAGCTGTTGATATCAGAGTGTTCCCATGGCGAATCGGTCGCACAGCCGGCAGGCTGAAAAGGTCATTCGCCCTATTGCTGCCGCATGCGCGCCGCGCTTGTTTCTCATTTATCAACGTTACTGATCATTAATGATTTCCCGGGATGCTGTCGTCAGCGTCAGCCGTTCCCGGGGCCAGGGACCGGCTCGTGGTGGGAGTGGCCGGCACCCGAAGGACGTGAGCCGGACAACGGTTCTATAGTCAGCTCGAGGACGGGGAGCCAAATCTTGAAGACAAACCTGCGCACCTGCGCGGCCGCAGCCATTGTGCTTGCTCTGGCCAGCCTTTCCAGTGCCTCCATCATCCGCGCCGGCTTCGACAGCGAACGGCGCATCGAAATGCATAACATCCACAATGGCGAGGATATCTCGATCGTCTATAAAAAGGACGGTCAATACATTCCAGATGCCCTCGACAAGCTGAACGCGTTCATGCGTGACTGGCGCGCCAACAAGTCAACCAAGATGGACCCGCATACCATCGATCTGGTATGGGAGATCCACCAGGAGTTGGGCTCCAAACAGCCGATACTGTTCGTCTCGGGCTATCGCTCGCCAGGCACCAACGAGTCGCTGCGCAAGGCTGGCGGCGGCCAAGCCAAGCACAGCCAGCACATACTCGGCAAGGCGATGGACGTCGCCTTCCCCGATGTGCCAGTACAGAAACTGCGCTATGCAGGGCTGGAGCTTGAGGCGGGCGGCGTCGGCTATTACCCGACGTCTGGCGTGCCCTTCGTCCATATCGATACTGGCCCCGTGCGCATGTGGCCGTCGATGCCGCGCTACGAACTGGCACTGCTGTTTCCCAAAGGGCATACCAAATACCTGCCTGCCGACCGCCGACCCATCAGTGTCGCTGATGTCGGCTATGCGCGGGCACATTTCACGCAGCTGGCCGACGCCATCTCCGCTTTCCACCAGTTCCGCGCCCAGGCCAAAGATCGCACGCTGGTCGCCAGCCTGGAGCCGGCCACACGGGTGACGAGCGCTCCGCTTCAGACGGCCGCCGCCGAAGATGTCGCCGACGAAACCGCCTCGCTGCCGCCACCCGAACCCGCGCCGGCCGTGATCGCCAAGGCGGCCAGGGTCGTGGTCAAGTCGTCCAAGCCGGTGGTGGCCAGCCTGACGCTTGCCAGCCTTACGGATATTATCCCGCCGCAACCGTCGCTGGCGGCCCGTCCTGAGAAAGCGCCGGCCAAACTGGCAACGCCTCGCCGGGCGCCGCTCGATGCCACACTTGCCATCGCCGCAACTGTCAGCGCCCGTCCGGAGGCTGAGGCTGCCGACCGCATGGAGCAGATGAGGCCGCCCACCCCGACGCTGGTGAGCAGCAACGATGCGTTCATGAACCAGTCGGGCTGGGCGTCCGGACCGCAATACGACGAGGATCATGATAGCGAGCTGAGCTATCGGCCGTTCCCGCTGGGTGGCCTGATCGACGCCACGCCCAGCATTGACAATCCGCTGCTTGCGCATCTGTCCAAGCCGGACCTTGAGGCCGCGCACCGCTCGATCGGCAGTAACGATGGTCTGGGCATGCAGTTCCGCCCCAACCTGAAGGTTGCCGAGCTACTGTTGTCCGACGGCTTTACGGGACGCGACGCGACACAGGATCTGCTGTCGCAGGCCTCAAGCAGCGCCAAGGCCAGTGGCCGGATCGTCAAGACCGCCAGCAGCAATTGAGCCTGGGCGCCGCGTTTGGCACTCAGGGACCGTCAGTGATCCAGCACAAGAGTTCGCAGCTTGGCAATGAACTCCGACCGAGACCATTTGCAAGTCAGAATCTAAAGTGAGTGGTCAAAGCGTTCGAGGGCCGGTATCAGTTGGTCCGCAACGAGCTGGTGCTGGACGTAACCAATTCCTGATCGCCGGCAACGGCGGCGGGCAGGAACGGCTCGAATGCGTCGGCAAGGCTGGCCGCGAAGCGGGCCGTGAGATGGTGCCGATCACGATAGACGATCATTCCGTCATGCTGAACCGAACAGATGTCCCTGCCGCAGATGCGATCCGTCAGATCGATGACTGCTGCACTGGTCATGGTTGCCGCATCCACATCAGGCCTTGATGCCGGCACCGCCTGGTCGCGTGGCCGGTCGCAGGAACTGCCGCCGCCCAGTACCATGCAGTCGACAAATTGAGCATTGGCCTGCGGCGTATCGGCGATGACAATCGGCTCCACGCCGGCCGCTTGCAGCCGTCGGATCGCGGACGCAAAACCATCCCGCCAGACCCGCTCACCCTCCGGCCGAGCCAGGATCGTGCCGGTGGAGACATCCCAAACCGATCCGGTTGTTTCAACGAAGCTTGCAATGAACACTTTTTGCGGCCGCTCAGCTCCGGTCAGCCGTGCCAAGACGTTCTGCCGCCATTGTTCGCAGGTCACAAATCGAGCGCGAAGTTTCTTATGCCAGATCGAAATCTCAGCTGCGGGGCAGGCCGACTTGGTCCAGGCCAACAACCGCCAGCCGTTGGCCTTGGCCACCTTGTCGACCGCCTCGAACCACTGTGCAGCGTGACTGTCGCCGAACAGGACCGCTGTCCGCGATGCGTTGACGTCGCCAAAGGCACACAGCGGTTGATCGGCCTGATCGAATAGCCGGTTGCAGCGTTGCTGGACGTTCCGCCCGCGATCAGCGGCTGCCAGCCTAAGGGTGTGCTCAAGGGCGAGAGTTGCGCTGCTGCGATGCCAATACGGCTTGGCCAGCTGGTTGCTGCCCAGCAAGACCACCGCAACAGCTGCCGCAGCCATCGCAAATCCCCTCCAGTTCGGCTCCAAGTTCAGCCTACCATCGCGGATGGGCGCTTCGACCCAGCGGTAGCTGGCCCAGGCGAGCGCGGCCGCCAGGCCAAGCGCGATGGGCGTGGCGAAACTGGCATTGGGGTATCGCGAGGCCGCAAACACCAGCACCGGCCAGTGCCAAAGATAGAGGCTGTAGGAGCGATCGCCGATCCAGCCCATAGGCGGCAGGCCGAGCAACGTTGCCGGCGAGTTCCAATCATGCGCCCGGCGCGGCACAGCCAGAACGCCAGCAGTGGCCACGGTCGGCAGCAGTGCCCAGAAACCAGGATAGGTCATGCTCTCATTGAACAGCATGAGGCAGGCGAACAGCCCAAGCGCACCCAGCCAGCCAACGACCACGCGCCAGCGATCGGGGACGCTTGCCAGCGCCGGCTCGAACATCGCCAATAGGCCGCCGGTGGCCAATTGCCAGGCCCGCATTTCGCTGTGATAGAACGCCAGCGGCTGATTAAAGCGTACCGCGATGATCGACGAGATGAAGGACAGCACCCAGACGGCGCCGATCAGCCAGACCGCGCCACGGACGGCGTTGCGCCGAAACAGGGCTACCGCCAAGACCAGCAGCAGCGGCCAGGCGATGTAGAATTGCTCTTCGACACTGAGCGACCAGAAATGCAAGACCGGACTGGGATGCGCGTCATCGGCGAAATAGTCGACGTCGCGCGCCGCGAAGTAGACATTGGCATAGTAGAGCGCAGCGGCGGCAACGCCCTTGGCAACCTCCGGGAAGGTATAGCCGGGCCGTAACACGGCAGTGGCAAACAGCACCGCCAGCAGCGTCAGGCAGGCATTGGGCAACAGCCGCCGCGACCGCCGCATCCAGAAGCGCGCAAGATCGATGCGCCCGGTCGTTGCCAGCTCGCGATGCAGCAAGCCACAGATCAGATAGCCCGAGATGACAAAGAAGATATCGACGCCGACAAAACCACCGGGGAGGCCCGGCATGTGGGCGTGATAGAGCACGACGGCGAGCACGGCGATGGCGCGCAGGCCCTGGATGTCGGGCCGGAAGCCGGCGTGTCCGGCGACATTCGATGTCGCGCCGGCCGCAGTTCGACGATAACCATCGCGCATCCCGTTCCCCAGACTTGGCACGCCGCCGATCACACCGCGACAAGCCTGGGTCCGAGATTCGCGTTAAGGTCTGGTTAATCGCTGTTAATACGACTGCTGCGTCTTGGTCTTGTGCTCGGAGGCTTTCATGGCCTTGCGGTTGCGGTTCCAGTCGGCCTGCGAATCCAGTTTCTGGGCATCGGCCCGGAACTGCTCGGCGATTGGCGCCGCGGGAGCGATGCCGAGGCTCTGCGCCTGCTGGTCGAGCTGTTTGGCATAGCCGTTCAGCAGTTTCTTGGCGTCGTCGATGCGGCCCTTGTCGCGCATTGTGACCGCCTCCTCATGCACCTCGTTGGCGAGCTGCGTGGTGATGTCGCCCATCACGGCCTTGTTCAGGCTGGCCAGTTCCTCGTCCGCTTTGGGGGTGATGCGCACCGATACCCGCGAGGTATCCGTCACGCGCCGGGTTTCGCCCTGGGCACTGTAGCTGAGTTCGACATCGGCCACCGAGAGATCACCGGCCGTTGCCCCTTGCGGCACTTCCAGTTCGACGACCACGTACTTCTGTTGCTTGCCATACAGCTGATTGAAGCGGAGCGTCGCCACACCGTCCTTGATCTCGGCGTCACGTCCAAGGGCCCGGGTCGGCTTGAAACCCCTGTGGCAATCGATCCGGATGATCAGGTCTTGCGCCACCACCGACAAGACATTGCCGAACTCCTTGTTGAAAATGTCGACCAGCTGATCGGAGCGCTCGACAAAGGCGTGGTTGCCGTCGGAGGCGTAGGCAAGCTTGGTCATCAGGTCTTCGTTGTAGCCAAGGCCGAGGCCGATGGTGGTGATGCTGATGCCCTTGGCGGCAGCCTTTTGGCCCAGCACAGCAACTTCCTGCGCGCTCGACGGGCCGACATTGGCCAACCCATCCGAGATCAGGATCAGGCGGTTGACGCGCTCGCGATCAAGGTACTTGCTGATCTGCCGGATGCCTTCTTCGGTACCGGCATAGAGCGCGGTGTTGCCGTCGGCCTCGAGCGCCTCAATGGCCCGGCTGATGCGGACGTGATCGGTGACATGGGTTGCCGGCACCACAACGTCAACGTCGTGGCTGAACGCGACCACCGAGGCCACATCGTTCTCGCCGAGGCGCTCCAGCGCCAGGATCGCACCCTCACGCGCCTTGCCGATCTTGTTGTCATCCTGCATCGAACCCGAGCGGTCGATAACGAGGCCGACATTGGCGGCGGTACGCTTGGCGTCATGAGCGAGCACAAGTCCTTCCAGCGAGATGCGCAGATAGACGTGTTTGCCCGATGCGGCAACCACGGCGGTCTGGCCGAGCTGGGCATCGAGTTTGACGGTGTTAGCGAACGCGGGCGTTGCCAGCGCGACTGCGGCGCAGGCAGCGCCGATCATTGAGGTGAGTTTGACCATGTTCGAGAGACCTCCGCAGGATTGACGGTACGAAGATCATTTGCGGCCATGCCGGCCGAATTGCGTTGGAAATGTGCGGATACCTTGTATCAAGCTATTGGCGAGATTGAGCATTTCATGGTTCGCCAGTGCCGGCATAGTTAGCCAACCGGATGTGGGCGCAAGCCGCCGCTACGCCCTAAGTCGCCGAGCGCCCGTCACGCACACCCGGTTGACGGGACGTAACGCTGGTTGAACCAGGCCCCGAATCATTCGATAGACTAGCTATGCCGACACTCCGCAGGCCCATTTTGGTTGCAGCACAGGCGCCGTTTTCCGGTGCCCGCCAATTTGCCGCCGACACACACGGCCACCTTGCGGATCTGCACCGGGAATACCTGCACGATTGGACGATTGTGAAACGGGCGCGCTTCAACGCGGCCAAACGCTATGAACGCAAGCAGCAGGCCAGCACCCTTGCCTTTGCGACACTTGGCGTGGTCGGCTTCATGCTCCCGTACTTCATACTCAACTTCGGCGGGCTACTCAGCGAAGAAGCACGCAAGCTGCTTGATTTCGCGGGTTTCGCAACCGGGTTGTTCTCGCTGGTTCTCGGGCTGGTTGAGCAGGCCAGAGGCTATGAATCGATGGCGCGGCGCCTCAACACCAGCGCACTTGAAGTGAACTCGGTACTGCGCAGATTGCGCGCCGCTTCGCACATCGACGACGACATGTTGCGTGGCCTGGTCACGGACTACGAAGCTGCGCTTGATCGCTGCGACATCAATCACGACGACATCGATAGTGAGATCGCGAACGCGCAACAGTCGCGCCATGAGACTCGCGCCACCGATCAGACGCTGGCGCAACGCAAGCTGCGGCGACTGAAATGGCAGGAATTTTTCCAGATCTGGGGGCTGTACCTGTTCATCCTGCCGCTCCCGACCATCTGGGCATTGATCGTTTGGATTGCGCTGTAGTTGGCGCGGTGCTTGTGGTGTAGGGGCGCACTGCTGTGCGCCCCTACACACCGACCGCGGGTGGGTTACGCCGCCTTCTTCAGCAGATTGCGGTTGATCAGGCTCTCGGCGATCTGCACCGCGTTCAGCGCCGCGCCTTTGCGCAGATTGTCCGACACGATCCACAGGTTGAGACCGTTATCGACGGTCGAATCCTCGCGAATGCGACTGACGTAGGTCGCGTACTCGCCGACGCATTCGATCGGCGTGATGTAGCCACCCGGCTCGCGCTTGTCGTAGACCATGATGCCCGGCGACTCGCGCAGGATGTCGCGTGCCTCGTCGGCCGTGATCGGGTTCTCGAACTCGATGTTGACGGCTTCGGAATGGCCCACGAACACCGGCACGCGCACGCAGGTCGCCGTGACCTTGATCTTGGGATCGAGGATCTTCTTGGTCTCGACCACCATCTTCCATTCCTCTTTGGTCTGACCGTCTTCCATGAAGACGTCGATGTGGGGAATGACGTTGAAGGCGATCTGCTTGCTGAATTTCTTGGGCGCGTATTCGACTCCGGGCACATATTTGGACTTGGTCTGATCGAACAGCTCGTCCATGCCTTCCTTGCCCGCGCCCGATACCGACTGGTAGGTTGCGATCACCACGCGCTTGATCTTGGCATGGTCGTGCAATGGCTTCAGCGCCACCACGAGCTGCGCCGTCGAGCAGTTGGGATTGGCGATGATCATCTTCTTCTTGTAGCCGTTCACGGCGTCCGGATTGACCTCAGGCACCACCAAGGGAACGTCCATGTCGTAGCGCCAACAGGACGAGTTATCGATCACGATGGCGCCCAGTTTGCCGATCTTCGGACTCCAGAGCTTGCTGACCTCTGAGCCGGCCGACATCAAGCACAGGTCGACCTTGGAGAAATCAAACTGCTCCAGATCCTGGCATTTGAGTATCTTGTCGCCGTAGGAGACTTCGGTTCCGACCGAGCGGCGTGACGCGATGGCGTGCACAACGCTGGCGGGGAACTTGCGCTCCTCGAGAATGTTCATCATCTCGCGGCCCACATTGCCCGTGGCGCCGACGACGGCAACTCGATAGCCGTTCTGGCTCATTGATAGGTTGTCCTTTGGTCTTCGATGGATAGGCCGCGATGAGATAGCCGATTGGGCGCGGCAGGCAATGGATTTGTTGGCGCAGTGGGGCTTTGGGCGTTAGGCTTTGGTCGACAGCTACCCCTCTGGCCAAAGCCCACAGCCCCACTACAATCCCAACACATCCGCCATCGAATACAGCCCTGGCGGTTTGCCGTGCGCCCACAGCGCGGCCTTGACGGCGCCGCGCGCGAAGATCCCGCGATCGGCGGCCTTGTGGGTGATCTCGATACGTTCATTCTCACCGGCAAAGATCACTGTGTGCTCGCCAACGACAGTGCCGCCGCGCAGGGTGGCAAAGCCGATGCTGCCGCGCGCGCGCGCGCCGGTGTGGCCATCGCGCGCGCGTATCGAATGGGTCTTGAGGTCGATGCCGCGTCCTGCGGCGGCGGCCTGTCCGAACATCAACGCGGTCCCGGACGGCGCATCGACCTTGTGGCGGTGATGCATCTCGACGATCTCGATATCGAAATCCTCATCCAACGCGGCGGCCACTTTGCGCGTCAGCGCGGCCAGCAGATTGACGCCCAGGCTCATATTGCCGGCCTTCATGATACGAGCTTTCTTGGCGAAGGCGGCAATGCGGGTTTCATCGTCCGCGGTAAACCCGGTGGTACCAATGACATGCACCAACCCGGCTTTGGCCGCCAGCGCCGCAACCTGCAGCGAAGCATTCGGCGTGGAGAAATCGACAATGCCATCGATCTGATCGGCGATGGCGGCAAGATCGTCCGTGATCGGCACCGTCAGCTTACCAACTCCGGCCAGCAATCCCACATCCTGGCCCAGCGCGATCGAACCCGGCATCTCGATGGCGCCACCGACGCAGCAGCCCGGCACTTCCTTGATGGTGCGGACCAGTGTCTGGCCCATGCGTCCGGCCGCGCCGATCACTGCCAGTCTCATATCGGTCATGAATTGCGCCCCTCCGTGGGCACCCGCCTGAGGTCAGGCCGAGCACACTATCACACCTCAAGATCGACGATCACTGGCGCATGATCGGAGGGCTGCGTCCAGCCGCGCGCTTCATCCAGCACACGCATGGCCGTCGGCTTGGCAGTGGCCTTGCGGTTCAGCCACACATGATCGAGGCGGCGGCCCTTGTTGGCTGTCTTCCAGTCCGCCGCCCGGTAACTCCACCATGTATAGAGCTTTTCTTCGGCCGGTACGAACGAGCGCATGACGTCTTGCCACTGGCCCGCCGCCAGCACGCGCGACAACGCCTCGACTTCCACCGGCGTATGGCTGACGATGCCCAGCATTTGCTTGTGCGACCAGACATCGTGCTCCAGCGGCGCCACGTTCATGTCTCCTATGGCAACCCGGTTGGTGCCGCCCTCGGCGCCATCCGACATCCACTTGGCCATGCCGTCGAGATAGGCAAGTTTCTGTCCGAACTTGGGGTTCACGGCATGGTCGGGCGTATCGCCTCCAGAAGGGACGTAGAAGTTATCGACCACCAGACCCTTGTGCCTGGCGCTCGGGGTCACTTTCACGGCGAGGTGCCGCGCTTCGCCGGTCGCGTTCAGATCGTGCCGCACCAGCTCGGTCAGCGGCAGCCGCGAGACGGTCGCCACGCCGTGATAGCCAGGCTGGCCATGGACCACGGCATGGCGGTAGCCGAAACCCGCGAACGCCTCACGCGGGAATAGCTCGCTGGCGCACTTGATCTCCTGCAGGCACAGCACATCGGGCGCATGCTCGGTCAGAAAGCGCTCGACCAGACCGATGCGCAGCCGCACGGAATTGATGTTCCAGGTCGCCAATCTCAGTTTCATGGAATCACGCGGAGTTGGGGGACACGAACGGCATCTTGCGCCCGCGCATCGTGCCTGAACTGCAAAACTTTTGTAACGCCGAAGATGAAGATCAAGTCCCCGATCCAAAGAAAAAGGCGCCCAACACGAGGTTGAGCGCCTTTCTGCGCGATTGGCGCAAATGGCATCGGGAGGGAGCCGATGCCTGCAAACGCGCCATCGGTTAGACGGGGGGGCACTACCGATATGGGGCGCGCTTGCGATATGATGAAAATAGGCCGGATCCGGCGGAGTTCAAGAGCTCATCGCACCTTGATGACGAAAATGTTACTGGTAAAGCCGTAGTCATGGGCACTTCAGGTTGCACGTGAGTCGCAACTCAACTTTTAGTGCTTTCCCTTAAGGGCTTCCAGCTCCAACGGAGAGTTCTCGAAGAACTTTGGATCGGCGGGTTTGTCGCGCACGAGGTTCGCGATCTCGACCCGCGTGTTGTCGCCCTGCGGACCGGCGATCACCCACTCCTTCAACTCCAGCTTGCCCTCATTCTTGACGAAGAACAGCTGGATCTGACCCTGATTGTCGGAAATCTTGTCCTGGATCGTCATGGTGACCAGATCGTCGGTCGCCGACAGCTCTTTGATATCGGCGTCGCGCGAAAGGTTGACGTCCTTGGCCAGCAGCAGGCGGAAGGGCGTCGAATCCACCGGATAGCGATCGGCGTGCTTAAGGTCGTAGTCCTCGAAGGACAGCGTTTCGCCGTCGGACAGGATGACCAGCTGGCTTGGCGCGCCATAGACAAAGCGGAACTTGCCCGGGCGCTTGATGAAAAAGTCGCCCTTCTGCTGCTGCTGCTCGGCATCGGTCTGCAGGAACTTGCCCCTGAGTTCGTTGATGCCGTTGAAATAGCCATTGATGTCGGTGATGGCGGCCGTTTGTTTGTCGTCTAGGGTCAGGCTGCCCGCCGGCGCCGGCTTGGCCCCGGTAACACTGGCGCCCCAGTTGGAACCGCCAACCGCCTTGGCCTTGTCGCCGACTTTGGCATCAGCCGCGTCTGAGACGGTGGTCGCACCGATAAACGTCGTGCCGGCGAGTGCGGCACTGAGAACAATACGTCGCAAAACTTGTCCCGCTTCGCTCATGCGAACTGGCTCCAGTGATAATGGAAAGTCCCTGCAAGGGGACGGGCACGACGGTGCCATCCCACTTCCCGCTGTCAAACTGATGCGCGGAGCCTTGGCTGTTCCATGCAAATATGAGCCAAATTAGGCGGACGCGGTGCGGCCGAGCAGCACGGGCCGCCGGCCCGAGGCATCGTCCTGGCTAGCGACCAGTCCGGTTTCTTGCATCTTGCCCAGCAGATCATTGGCGGACCCGTAGGCCAATCCCAGCCGCGCGCGCAGCTCGGCAACCGAGGTCGAGCCCTGCTGCATGGCGATGCTGACCGCCTGTTGATAGGTCTCGGTATCGACCACAACCGGCACCGGGTCGACCGCGGCACGGCCGATCGATGGTTCGTAGCTGGCCGGACCCTGGCGCCGAATGGCGTCGGTCACCTGGGCAATATCGCGGTTCCCGAGCATCGGCGCCTGGCCACGTACCGGCGCGCCGCCAACCCCGAACAGTAGATCGCCAGCTCCCAGCAGCAGCTCGGCTCCACCATCATTGAGGATCAGGCGGCTTTGCGACTTCGAACCGAGCTTGAAGCACAGCCGAGCAGGCAAGTTCGCCCTCAGGCCGGCCGAAATCCGGTCGGTCTCCAGTTTGCCGGTGGCCGCGATGATATGAATGCCGGCCGCGCGCGACATCTGGCCGAGCCGCTGCAGCACGCTGTCTGCCTCGGCGCCTTCGGCCTGCAACAACAGCTCGAGATCGTCGATCACCACCACCACATAGGGCATCGCCTTGGGGGTGATGACTTCTTCCTCATAGATGGCGCGTCCGCTCTGCCGGTCAAAGCCGGTCTGCACGGCGCGCTTGAAGCCGGTGCCCTGGCGCAAGGCATTGCGCACGGCGTTGTTGTAGACGCCGATGCCACGCATGTTGAGCTTGGACATCACCTTCAGCCGCTCTTCCATCTCGGCGACGCACCAGGCCAGCGCGCTCATGGCCTGGCCGGGGTCCTTGAGCACAGGAGCCAGCAGGTGCCCGATACCATCGAAGGCCTGATGGTCGACGCCCTTGGGATCGATCACCAGCAGGCGCAGCTCTTCCGGGCTGTGGCGCAACAACAGCGACAGTAGCATGGTGCCGAGCGTGGTCGACTTGCCCGAGCCGGCCGAGCCGGCCACCAACAATCCGGGCATCTGCGCCAGATCGGAAATGATCGGTTGGCGGTCGACGCCCATGCCGATGGCGAGCGGCAGCGCATGCAGATTGTGCTTGTAGCTGCGGGTTTCCATCAGGCCGCGCAGAGAGACCTTCTCGTGCCGTTCGTTCGGCAGCTCGATGCCAACCGAACTGCGCCCTGGGATGGCAGCAACGCGGGCGGTCGAGACGCCAAAGGCCCGGGCAATATCCTCGGCCAGGCCGATGACGCGGGTCAGCTTGACGCCGGCCGCCGCTTCCAGCTCGTAGTGCGTGACGATCGGGCCAGGCAGCACACTGATGATTTTGCCGCGCACGCCGAAATCGACTAGCACATCCTCAAGCCGTCTGGCGGCCGCCACCAGCTCGACATTGTCATTTTCCGGTGGCGAGTCTTTGGCCTCGGACTGACTGAGCAGCGTCACCGGCGGCACGCGATAAACCGCAGCGGCTTCGGCCCAGGTGCGGACCGTAGCGGTCGCCATGTCGCTCGCCTTGGGCGCCTTGCTGGGAGGCTCGGACTGCTTGGTCGCGGCGGCCACTTCGACGTATTGCGGCAGCGGTTCTGCATCGTCGTCAAGGAACGGCACCGAATTGCCGGTCAGCGGGGCAACTGCTTCGCCCGCCCGTTCCAGAAACGCGCGCCATCCAGGCCATGACGGCGAGGCATCGGGCGCCTCCTCGACGTCATCTTCGTCGCGGCGGCTGGCTGCCGGCGCAAAGCGCTGCGCCATGTGCCGGCTCTGGTCGTCGTCCGGCAGATCGTCATAGGGCACATGCATGGACTGGCCAGGCTGGTAACCGCCGGCAGCGTCGGAACCGGCCGCCGCGTCGTTGTCCCGTTCGGCCATGCGCACGAAAGCCGGCGCCTGGCCTTTGCGCGGCGGCACCATGCGTACCGATGCGTTGCCGCCGGTCGAGGGCGCGGATTGGGCATCGAGATCGGGCGCAAAGCTGAGTTCGCCAGACCAGTTCGGCTTGAGTTTGGAGCTATCGGTCTCTCGATCCATCGACCGCGCCGCGGGCTTTTCCAGCGCGGGTTCAACATTGAAGCCGAGATTGGCGCTGGCATTCGCCAAGTCGGCGTCCGCCGCGGAGCTGGAACGCACCGCCAGCACGAACAGGCAGGTGGCGGCGGCCGCAAGGCCGGCACCGCCGAGGCCGCTGGCATAGTCCGGGCCGGCAAACGACAGTGCCATGCGCAACAGACCCAGGCCCTGGTCGCCAACGACGCCACCCAGGCCGCGCGCGAATGGCCAGGCGTCCGGCGCGGGCAGGGCCGACAGCGCGCTGGCTGCCGTAAGGCTGGTCAAGGGCCAGAGCAGCAACCGCCGCACGGGCCGGCCGAGCGGCCGTCGCGACAAGTGCTCGATGGCCCAGAAGGTGGGGATTGAGAACAGCACGGCGGCGCCAAAGCCGAGGCTTTGCAGCAGCACATCGGCGGTTTGAGCGGGCAACTTGCCGAACAGGTGTGTGATCAAACCGCCGCCAACGGCGGCCGGTTCGGTGCTCGGCAGCTCCCAAGAGAGCAGCCCCAGCCAGCCGAGACCGGTCAGAAACAGCAGACCCGCGCCCAGACCCCGACGCAGCCAGCTGCGCAAGCCGCTGCCCAGGGCGTCCGGCAGGAACTCCCGATGACTCTTATCGCTGTGCAACAGACTCGCTGACACGGCACTTTACTCGAAGCAACTGACCACACGCTCAAGCGCCTGCCTGGTCGCGGCGAGATCCGGGACGAGAGCGATGCGGATAAAGGCCGAGCCAGGATCCACGCCCTCGCCACCCCTCTGCGTCAGGTAGGCGCCAGGGACGACCTTGACACCCGCATGTTGCCAGAGCGTTACCGTGGCGGCCTCGCCACCGCCAAATTGGGTCATTTTGAGCCAAAGAAAGAAACCGCCGGACGGACGGACATTGCCAAAGCGGTTGCCGAGCAAGGTTGCAGCCGCATCGAATTTTTCCTCATAGAGGGCACGGTTGGCCACAACATGCGCTTCCTCACGCCACAGCGCCGCGCTGGCGGCCTGCACCGGCAGCGGCATTTGCGGCGCCGCGACATTGCGGAACTGGCTGAAGCGCTTGAGAAACGCCGGATCGCCGGCGCAAAAACCTGATCTGAGCCCCGGCACACTGGAACGCTTGGACAGAGAATTGAGCACGATCAGGTTATCGAGACTGCCCGACCCCGCCAGCGCCACTTCGAGCGCTCCGACCGGCGGACGATCACAGTAGATCTCGGAATAGCACTCGTCGCAGAACAGCATGAAGTCGTACTTGCGGGCCAGCGCCAACGCGCGCCGCAGATAGGGTGCATCGGCGACCGCGCCTTGCGGGTTGGCCGGCGAGCATAGATAGAAGGCAACCGCACGGCACAGTACCTCGGGGCGGGCTTCCAGAGCATCGAGGTCGGGCAGAAAGCCGGAGTGCTCGTGGGCGTCCAGCATAACCGGTTCAGCACCGGCGGCGAGCGCAGCGGCCAGGTAGGCTTGGTAGAAGGGGTTCGGCATCAACACGGCCGGCCGATCCAGTTTGGCGCGCCGATCGATGGCCGGGAAGATCGCCGACACCAGGCCTTCGCGAGAGCCGTTCAGCGGATGGACGTGCTGCTCGGGATCGATCCTGCCCGCGATGCCATAGCGCCGGCCCAGCCAATCGGCGATGGCGCCGCGCAGCTGCGGCGTGCCGTTAATCGGGGGATATTTGCCATAACCGGCGCTAGCGGCGGCCAGCTCATCAAGCAGGAACGGCGGGAACGGATGTTTGGGCTCGCCGATCGACAGATCAATGGGCGGCGCACCGGGCTCGATGTCTTGCAGCAGTTCGCGCAGCCGCGCAAACGGTGAATGAATCGCAGTGGCGAGGATGTCCTGCCCCATTGGCGGTCAAACCTTGGCCGGCGGCATTGCGCGCACGCGCAAGAGGCCTTCCTGCGCCACCGACGCCACCAGCGCTCCGTCGCGGTTGAAGAAGCTGCCACGGCACAGCGCCCGCCCGCCTTGGGCGCTCGGCGAATCCTGCACGAACAACAGCCATTCGTCGCCCCGGAACGGCCGATGAAACCACAGCGCATGATCGAGGCTGGCGGCCTGCAAGCGCGGATCGCTGAGCAACATGCCGTGGCCGATCAGGCCGGTTTCCAGCAGCGAATAGTCGGACGCAAAGGCCAGCACACATTGATGCATGGCCACCGGCAAATCGGCCGGCAGCGGCTGGCGCGCGCGCATCCAGAGCCGATGGGTGGCGGCCGATTGTTCGGGATAGAGATAGCGATCAAGATCGACGACGCGGGTCTCGGTGGGCCACGTTACATCGATGTAGCGCCGGAACTTGGCCGGCAACTTGGCGGCCAAGGTTGCGTCGTCGGGCAGGTCTTCGGGCATCGGCACCTTCGGCATGTTGATGGCGTGCTCGAAACCCTGCTCGTGCTTCTGGAACGACGCGATCATCGAATAAATGACGCTGCCGTGTTGTTTGGCCTGCACCCGGCGCGTGGTGAAGCTGCCGCCATCGCGCAATCGATCGACTTCATAGCCAATCGGTGCCGCGGGATCGCCGCCGAGGATGAAATAGGCGTGCAGCGAATGCGCTTCGCGGCCCTCGACTGTGCTGACCGCCGCCGCAAGTGCCTGCGCAACAACCTGGCCGCCAAACACGCGCTTCCAGCCATTGGCCGGACTGGCGCCCAGGAACTTGTCCTGGCCATCCGAGGTCAGATTGAGTATGGACAGCAGGCTGTTGCCGGTTGCATCCGTCGGACTGATCATGCGCCGAAGTTTCCAGGGCTCGAGGGGGCTGGCGACAGGTGACGCAAGCCCGCGCCGCGTGTCAAGGCGCGGCGACGGGCGCGGCGGCAACGGAACAAAGCGCACCATGCCAATTCAACGCTATGATGTGGTGATCAGCGGTGCCAGCCTGACCGGGATGGCGCTGGCATTGGCCCTGCGCGCGGCATCGCGGGACGGGCTTTCGATCGCCATCCTGGATCGGGAGCCGGCGGCGGCGCGGCCTGCCGATGTGCGCGGCTTTGCCATTTCGGCAGCTTCGGTGCATCTGCTGAGCGCAATTGGCGTCTGGCCAGCGGTTGCCGCAGACGCCCAGCCGGTCGCCCGCATCGACATCACCGGCAGCAAGCTGGAGAGCCCAGCGCGGCAAACGCTGCTGAGCTATGAGAATGAAACCTCAGAGGGTGAGGTCGCATCGCATATCCTGCCAGCGGACACACTTCGGACGACCTTGCGGCAAGTCCTCATGGCCAGCGCGATTGCCGTGATACCGGGCAGCACGCCAAGCGGACTCGAAACGTCTGCTGACGGCATCCACATCGCGCGCGGCAACGACGCAGCCATCGTCGCACGCCTCGCCGTCGCTGCCGATGGTCGCGACTCGCCGGTGCGCAACCTTGCCGGCATCAAGATGGTCAGCTGGGCCTATCCGCAAACCGCCATCGTCACGACGGTCACCCATGGCGAGCCGCATCATGGGGTCGCCACGCAGCACTTTCTTGAGGCAGGCCCGTTTGCCATTCTGCCGCTGCCGGGCGGGCACCGTTCGTCGCTGGTCTGGACCGAGGCCACAGCGGAAGCCGAGCGGCTCATGCAGCGCCCCGATGCGGAGTTCCTGACCGCACTGGAACAGCGCTTTGGCGGCCGTCTCGGGCAATTGGCGCTGGCCGACGCTCGCGTCAGCCAACCGCTTGAATTGCATCTGGCGCGCGACCTGGTCGCCGACCGACTGGCCGTTATCGGCGATGCTGCGCGTTCCGTGCATCCGATCGCCGGCCAGGGGCTGAATCTGGGCCTGCGCGATGTCGCCGCGCTGACCGAGTGCGTCATCGACACCGAACGCCTTGGCCTCGACATTGGCGGCCCGGAAACATTGCGCCGCTACCAGCAGTGGCGGCGTTTCGACAGCATGCTGTCGGCGGCCACGATGGATGGCCTCAACCGGCTGTTCTCGAATGCCAACCCTGCGCTGCGTGTGCTGCGCGAAACCGGTCTCGGCTTGACCGATCGGCTGCCGGGTCTCAAACGCATGTTCGTCTCCGAAGCCGCCGGCCTCACCGGAACCCTGCCGAAACTGCTGCAAGGCGAGCTGCCTTGATCACGACATTGCGGAGTTTGCGCTTTTGACAAATGCCACCACAGCCAGCCCTTCCCGCCCCCTGTGGCGTTCGCCAACGGCGATCATCATCGCTGGATGTCTGATTGCGCTGCTCGGCTTCGGCGTGCGCTCCAGCTTCGGACTGTTCCTCGATCCGCTAACCCATGACCATGGCTGGAGCCGCCAGACTTTCGGCTTCTCGATGGCCATTCAGAACCTGCTATGGGGCCTGGGCGCGCCCGTCGCTAGCGCCCTCGCCGACCGCTTTGGCCCGGCGCGCGTACTCGCCCTGGGCGCTGTCCTTTACGCGCTTGGCGTGGTCGGCATGGCGCTCTCTGACAGCGCTCTGGTGTTCACCCTGACGGCGGGACTGCTGACCGGACTTGGTATTGCGTTCACTGGCTTTGGCATCGCGTTGGCGGCTATGGCGCGGGTTGTCTCACCGCAGCAACGCACCTTCGCTTTTGGCTTGGGGACAGCCGCCGGCTCGCTTGGACAGGTGCTGTTCTCGCCGCTCTCGGCAGCCATGATCCGCAATTTCGGCGCTAGTGACAGCCTGTTCACTCTTGCCGCGCTCAGCCTGTTCATTCTGCCGCTGGCGTTCCTGCTGCCGAACGATACCTCAGGCCGCGCCATGGCGGCCTCCGACCAGACCATCGGTGCGGCGCTCAAGGAGGCCCTCGCTCATCGCGGCTATCTGCTGCTGACGGCGGGCTTCTTTGTTTGCGGCTTCCAGGTTGCGTTCATCACGGTGCACTATCCCGCCTACATCAAGGACCTCGGGCTCGATATCCGGGTTGGCGCGTTTGCCCTGATGCTGATCGGCTTGTTCAATATCGCGGGATCAATCCTGTCCGGAATGGCTGGCCAGCGATGGGCCAAGCGCTATGGCCTCAGCGTGATCTATCTCGGCCGCTCAATCGCCACGTTCGCCTTGCTGATGGCGCCAAAGACCGAGGCGACGGTCCTCATATTCGCTGCCGTGATGGGGCTGTTGTGGCTGTCCACGGTGCCTCTCACCTATGGAATTGTCGCCCAGGTGTTTGGCAAGACCTACATGGCAACGCTGTTTGGCATCGTGTTCCTGAGTCATCAGATCGGCAGTTTTCTGGGAGTTTGGCTGGGTGGCCTGATCTACGATCGCACCGGCTCTTATGACGGCCTGTGGTGGTTGAGCGTCGTGCTTGGGATCTTTGCCGCAGTGGTGCATTTGCCGATCAACGAGCGGCCGCTGGCACGGCTTTCACCGATGGCGGCGTAACACGTAGGGTGGCTCAGCGGCGCGGCTGATCGTCGTCCGTCAGCACCCGCGCCTCGTCGGGCAACATGACGGCGATGCCGTTACGGATCGGGTACGCCAGTTGGGCGGCGATGCTGATCAGCTCCTGCCGAGCGCTGTCGAAGATCAGTGGCCGCTTGGTCAGCGGGCAGACCAGCAACTCAAGCAGCTTTGGATCGAATTGCTGGGCAGCCGCCGTCGGTTCGGGTTTCGTCATTGCAATGCCGATCCTGAGCCATCGCCGGGGGTCGCCAGCTGCATCTCGGCCAACGCAACCAGGATCTCGGAGCGGACCTTCAGATCGGGCGCCTCAAGCAGGGCTTGTTTCTCCTCAGGACCATAGGGGCTCATCATGCTGAGCGCATTGACCAGGAACTCGCTGCTGGAGCGGGTGATGGCATCCCAGTCGGCCTTCATATCCTGGGCTTCCAGATAAGCCTTCAGCACCTCCAACAGATGGTCGCGATCAACGGTTTCCTCGCCGAACCCCTTCACGAGATCGCTGGGGAAGCTGTCGTAAGCGACATCGCAAATCCGGTATGGCTTGGCTTGCGGCACTTCCTGCCGCACGACAAATCGGGAAATTCCCGTCAGCGTCACCAGATAGCGGCCATCATCGGTTTCCTGATAGGCGGTGAGCCGCCCGACCCCACCGATCTTGCGCAATGGCACGGCCTTGCCCTCGGGGCTCTCGACATCGTCCTGCACCAGTTTGGGCTGCACGACGCCGATCAACCGCTCGCCAGACAGCGCATCGTCGATCATGGCCAGGAAGCGCGGCTCAAAGATATTCAGCGGCAGGTTACAGCGCGGCAGAAGCAAGCCACCACGCAACGGAAACACCGGGATCCGACCCGGAATATCGCTAGGCTTCTGGTATCTGGACAGCCGGCTGATGGCGGATTCCTTGGCGTTGCGGGGTTGGCCTTAAGCAAACAGCATGACAGACAGGCGCCGGCGGCCGAGCAGAGTCATGTCGTCTTTCGGACCCCAGGCCTCGAAGAATTGCACCAGCTGTTTGCGCGCCGCTTCCTCATTCCAGGCACGGTTGCGCTTGAAAATCTCCAGGAGATTGTCGACCGCGCCTTCCTTGTTGCCCGCCGCGTTCATGGCGAGGGCAAGATCGTAACGCGCCTGATGGTCGTTTGGATTACTGGCAATCGCCGATTCCAGCGCGGCGGTACTGGCAGCCGACGGCGCCTTTCGGGCCAGGTCGAGCATGGCGCGCACGCTGGCGATGGTAGCGTGGTTCTGCTTGGCGGGAGGCGCCAACGCCAGCGTGCTCTCGGCATGCTCGAAATCGCCCGCCGCGACGTAGCATTTGACCAGCCCCGCCAGCGCCTCGATGTTTTCCTTATCCTCTTCCAGGATGGCCGCGAAGATCTCAGCGGCAGATTTCACATCGCCCTCCTCGAAGGCGGCGTTGGCGCTCTCGAGGGCGCCCGCCAGGCCGTCATCAACTGAACCGTTGGTGGCGATCAGCCGGTCGATGAAGGTCTTGACCTGACCTTCGGGCAACGCACCCATGAAGGCATCTATGGGCTTGCCATCGACAAAGGCGAACACGGCGGGGATCGACTGCACGCCCAACTGTCCCGCGACCGACGGATGATCATCGATGTTCATCTTGACCAACCGCACTTTGCCCTTGGCGGCGCGCACAAGTTTCTCGATGATGGGTGTGAGAGCCTTGCACGGACCGCACCAGGGGGCCCAGAAGTCGACCAGCACCGGCACCGTCTTGGAGGCCTCGATCACATCCTTCATGAACGCCGCTGTGGTGGTGTCCTTGATCAGATCGGCGGCAGCGCTGCCGATCATGCCATCAAGACAAGCGGCGGCAGGAGGAACGGCGGCGGCCGGCCGGGGCGCAGCGGGAGCTGCGGCAGGAGCGGCGCTGCGCGATGCAAACGGATTGGGAAACTTCGCCATCTGTCGGTCGTTGCCTTTTCAAGTTCTCAGAAGTCACGCCACCGCTGGGCCGATCCGACCGCTGCTGACCTTGACGATGCGGGGCTCGTGACCGGTTGCGCGAATGAACCGCAAAAGGTCCTCGCGCGCAATCGCAGTCGTAGCGGTGTTTTCGAGCGGATGATAGTTCAGCAGCGGCTCATCCATCATGGCAGCGTCCAAGACTACCGTAACTCGGGCCGCTTTGTCATTGATTACGGAAAAAGGTGTCACCGATCCCGGCTTCACCCCGAGCACCTCTTCCAGCAGCTCTGCCTTGCCGAAGCTGACGCGGTCGCAATCGAGCGTCTTGTGCAGGAACTTCATCTCGATGGCCGCGTCATGCAGCGCCACCACCAGGAACAGCTTATCCTTCTTGTCCTTCAGGAACAGGTTCTTGGTATGCCCACCTGGCATGGTGTTCTCGATGGCGAGACTCTCGGCGACCGTGAAGACGGCGGCGTGCTCGTAGGTCTTGGTCTTGATGCCGAGACTGTCGAGCATGGCGAGAAGTTCGGCGCGGGTGGCGGCCATTGGCAGTTCGGCTCCGTTTCAGTCAAAATAGTCCAAGCGACTGTGCGTAGCCGGATCTGCGCTTGATCGCAAACATGAAAATGCCCGGCCTTTCGACCGGGCATTCCAAGGCGTTTCAGCTTGCAGGAGAGCGCAGCTTACAGCGCTGTCAGCTTGTCCGCCTCGATCGTCAGCGTCTTCTCGGCGCCCTTCAGCACGACGTCCTTCTTGGCGTTGTCCTTCTTGCCGAGATGGGCGGTGCAGCCTTTGGCGCAGTCGAACTCGGCCGACTTGCCGGCCTCGATTTTGACCTCGGTCGGCTTGTCGCCCTTGGCGGCCGTCGCCAGCGTGATGCGCACATTGTGGTTGTGCGTGTCCTTGTTGACGATGGTCAGCGCATTGGCGGATGCGGCGAACGCGAAGCTGGCGGCGAGGGTCGCGGCGATGAGGGTGATCTTGGTGCTCATGGGAGGGTCTCCGTGATTTGGCGCGGCGCCGGGGGCGGCGCCGATGGGGAGGACCATGACGGGGCCGGATGTCGGCGAGCTGGCGCGGGGTTTACGGATTGGTAAGCGCGGGGGTCATGAAATGGGCGGATTTGGGCGGGGTTAGACCCAGAGCTGGGCCAGTGCGAACGGCGCCGCATCGAACGGGGGCATCGCCACAGTATCGCCGTCGCGATAGGTGCGCTGCAAGAGCCACTTGTCGCCCGCCAGATCAAACGCTTCCAGGAGCTTTTGAGCGGGATCCAAAAGCCAATAATGACTGACACCGTGCCGAGCATAGATGTCTCGCTTGGCCCCGCGATCATACCGCGCTGTTGATGGGGATAGGACCTCGCAAATCCAATCGGGCGCGATCGGGAAAAAGGCTATGGACGGCAACTCTGGCATCCGCTCGCGTCGCCAGCCTGCCAGATCGGGGACCACCACATCCTCAGCAAGATGGATTTCCGGCTCATCAATGATCCACCAGCCGCCGGGACCGCCGATGCCACGATGGAAGGGTCCCTGCAGGAAGTAGCCAAGGCCCGACCCAGCATTCATGTTGCGCGGTGCTGGCCGCGGCATGGTGACAAGTTTACCGTCGATCAGCTCGGCAACCATGTTGGGAGGCGCGGCTTCGAGGTCGGCATAGGTCGCGCGCCGTGTTGAGAGATCCTGCATGAGCTGCTCCGTTACCAGGGGAGATTAGCACAACTTTGGCGGCGCATGGTAGCGTGTTCAAACCTTGCGGCTGGAGCGGTGTTTCACAACTCGGTGGAGCCGCCAGCCCGATGTTCCGCAAGCGCCTCTTCGGCGCGTGCGTTAAGCTTGCCAGCCTTGGCGTCGCACTCGATTTCCTCATCGAACAGACGGGCATCGTGTTCGGCGAACCATTGGCGGAACTTGGCCTGCTCTTCTTCGGTCAGTTCCAAAACGGCTTTCTCGATCTGTTCAAGTTTGGTCATTTTGCTTGTCTCCGCTACTGAGGCCAAGCTTCGAACGACTGATTCAACCAATACTGATGGCGCCGCCTCGCGCGCTCAACCTGAGCTACAAGTGCACCAAAATCGATCAGCGACGACATGTCGTGAACCCGAAAACCCGCCAACGTCTGGGGTCGAGCCGACCAGTTTGCCTGTATCCCAATCGCATCCTGAAGGAGCTGGCAAGACGCCCGTTCCATCAAAGCTACGAACCGCGCGTATGACAAACTCATGAGGTGCCTCCCGAATCTGACTACGCCCAGTTATACTCCCTACTCCGCCGCCTGCACCTGATAGTTGGTCTCGCCCATCTTGCGGTGCCCCTCCTGCCATTGGCTCGGCTGGTTGGAGCGCGTCACCTGCACCGCCGTCACCTTGTATTCCGGGCAATTCGTCGCCCAGTCCGAGAACTCCGTCGTGATCACGTTCGCGCCCGTCACGGGATGATGGAAGGTCGTGTACACCACGCCCACCGGCACGCGGTCGGTGATGGTCGCCGTCAGCGAGGTCGCGCCGATGCGGCTGCCCAGGGACACGCGATCGCCCTCGGCCACGCCGCGCTCTTCGGCGTCGTGCGGATGGATTTCCAGCACGTCTTCCGGATGCCACGTGACGTTCTCGGTCCGCCGCGTCTGCGCGCCGACGTTGTACTGGCTGAGGATGCGGCCTGTTGTGAGAATGAGCGGGAACATGCGCGTGGAGCGTTCCTCCGTGGGCACATAGTCCGTGATCATGAAGCGACCCTTGCCACGCACGAATTTGCCGATGTGCATGGTTGGCGTGCCCATCGGAGCGGCCTCGTTCACCGGCCACTGCAGCGAACCGGCCTCGTCCAGCTTCTTGAAGCTGACGCCGGCGAAGGTGGGGGTCAGGCGGGCGATCTCGTCCATGATCTCGGCGGCGCTGTTGTAGTGCATGGGGTAGCCCATGGCGCGGGCGAGCCGGGACGTGACCTCCCATTCGGCGAGACCCGCCTTCTCCTTCATGACCATGCGCACACGGTTGATGCGGCGCTCGGCGTTGGTGAAGGTACCGTCCTTTTCCAGAAACGAGGTACCCGGCAGGAAGACGTGAGCGAAGGCGGCGGTTTCGTTCAGGAACAGGTCCTGCACCACGATGCAGTCCATGGCGCCGAGCGCGGCTTCCACATGCTTGGTGTTGGGATCGGACTGCGCGATGTCCTCGCCCTGCACGTACAGCCCACGGAACGTTCCGTCGACGGCGGCGGCGAACATGTTGGGAATGCGCAGGCCCGGCTCGGATTGGATCGGTACGCCCCAATCAGCTTCGAACAGCGCCCGCACGTCGGCGTTGCCGACATGGCGATAGCCCGGCAACTCGTGCGGGAACGAGCCCATATCACACGCCCCCTGCACGTTGTTCTGGCCACGCAGCGGATTCACGCCGACGCCCTCACGGCCAATGTTGCCGGTGAGCATGGCGAGGTTGGCCATGGCCATGACCATGGTGGAACCCTGGCTGTGCTCGGTGACGCCGAGGCCGTAGTAGATGGCCGAATTCGGGCCCTGGGCGTAGAGGCGGGCGGCGGCGCGCACCTCGGCGGCGGGCACGCTGGTGTAGGCTTCCATCGCTTCCGGCGAATTGCGCGGCTCGGCGATGAAGGCTTTCCAGCGCGTGAACTCGATCGGATCGCAGCGTTCGGCGATATAATCGTCCTTAGCCAGATCTTCCGTGACGATCACATGCGCCAGCGAATTCATCAGCGCCACGTTGGTGCCGGGGCGCAGCTGCAGATGGTGCGACGCCTGGATGTGTGGTGTGCGCACCATATCGATGCGGCGCGGATCGGCGACGATCAGCTTCGCCCCCTGGCGCAGGCGCTTCTTCATGCGCGACGCGAACACTGGATGCCCGTCGGTCGGGTTGGCGCCGATCACGATCATGACGTCGCACTTCTCGACCGACTTGAAGTTCTGCGTGCCCGCCGAGGTGCCGAAGGTCTTGCTGAGACCATAGCCCGTGGGCGAGTGACAAACACGCGCGCAGGTGTCGGTGTTGTTGTTGCCGAAGGCGGCGCGGATCATCTTCTGGACGACGTAGACTTCCTCGTTGGTGCAACGCGAGGACGTGATGCCGCCGATGGAATCCTTGCCGTACTTGGCCTGGATGGCCTTGAAGCGGTCAGCGGCGAACGTGATGGCCTCGTCCCAGCCGACCTTGCGCCACGGATCGGAAATTTTTTCACGGATCATCGGCGAGGTCTGACGATCCTTATGCGTGGCATAGCCCCAGGCGAAGCGTCCCTTGACGCAGGAGTGGCCCTCGTTAGCCCCGCCATCCTTGTGCGGCACCATGCGGATGACCTGATCGCCGTTGACCTCGGCCTTGAAACTGCAGCCGACGCCGCAATAGGCGCAGGTGGTGAGCACGGTCTCGGTCGGCGTGCCGTATTGCACGACCGACTTTTCGATCAGCGTCGCCGTCGGGCAGGCCTGGATGCAGGCGCCGCAGGAGACGCATTCGCTGTTCAAGAAGCCTTCGTCCATGCCGGCGGACACATGCGAGGCGAAGCCGCGTCCATCGATGGTCAGCGCGAACGTCCCCTGCACTTCCTCGCAGGCGCGCACGCAGCGCGAGCAGACGATGCACTTCGATGGCTCGAACTGGAAATAGGGGTTGGACAGATCTTTAGCGGGCGCAAGCGACAGCGGATTGCCATTGGCGAAATGCCCCTCGCCATCCATGCCGTAGCGCACGTCGCGCAAGCCGGTGACGCCAGCCATGTCCTGCAGCTCGCAGTCGCCATTGGCCCCGCAAGTCAGGCAATCGAGCGGGTGGTCGGAGATGTACAGCTCCATCACGCCCTTGCGGATTTTCTGCAATCGCTCTGTCTGCGTATGGACCACGATGCCGGGGGCGACGGGCGTCGTGCAGGACGCGGGCGTTCCCTTGCGGCCGTCGATCTCGACCAGGCACAGCCGGCACGAGCCGAACGCGTTCAGCGTGTCGGTGGCGCAAAGCTTGGGGATCTTCAGGTTCGCGTCCATGGCCGCGCGCATGATGCTCGTGCCTTCGGGGACGGTCACTGAGCGGCCGTCGATCTCCAGCGTCACCATTTTCTCGGCGAGCTTGATGGGCGTGCCGTAGTCGGTCTCTTTGAGCAGGGTCATGGGGCAGCTCCGCAAAGTCAAAATCATCTGTCGGGGTCGCCCCCAGCACCCCACCCCTAACCCCTCCCCACAAGAGGGAGGGGGATTCGGCCCGTTCCTGCCGGTCGTTCTGGCCTCACCCAACGGTCCCGAGGTGGTGGGACTCCCCTCCCCCTTGTGGGGAGGGGCCGGGGGTGGGGTTTTGATCTTTACTCCGCCGCCTGCCGAACCGGCGCCTTCCTAAAATCTTCCGGCCAATGCTTGATGGCGCTTTGCACCGGCATCGGCGTCAGCCCACCCATGGCGCACAACGATCCATCCACCATCGTCTCGCAAAGATCGGCGACCAGCGCGAGGTTCTTTTCGACATCCTTGCCGGCGATGATCTTGTCGACGGTCTCGCGCCCACGCACCGCGCCGATGCGGCAGGGCGTGCATTTTCCGCAAGACTCGATGGAGCAGAACTCGAAGGCGAAACGGGCCTGTTTGACCATGTCGACCGTATCGTCAAACACCACGATGCCGCCGTGGCCGACCATCGCGCCGGCAGCGGCGAAGGCCTCGTAATCCATCGGCAGATCGAGCTGCGAGTTCGGGACATAGGAGCCGAGCGGACCACCGACCTGGATGGCGCGAATCGGCCGGCCCGTGAACGTTCCGCCGCCGAACGTTTCGACCAGCTCGCGCAAGGTCACGCCAAACGCCTTCTCGACCAGGCCACCTTGCTTGATGTTGCCCGCCAGCTGGAACGCCTGCGTACCGCGCGACCGGCCCATGCCGTAAGTCTTGTAGTTGGCAGCGCCCTTGGCGATGATCACCGGCACCGACGCCAAGGTGAGCACGTTGTTGACCACCGTCGGCTTGCCGTTGAGGCCCGAGATCGCCGGGATCGGCGGTTTTACGCGCACGACGCCGCGCTTGCCTTCCAGGCTCTCTAGCATCGAAGACTCTTCGCCACAGATGTAGGCGCCCGCGCCCCGGCGCACGTGCAAATGGAACGCCTTGCCCGAGCCGGCGACATTGTCGCCCAGCAGCCCGGCCGTCTCCCACAGTGCAATCGCGCCTCTCATGGTCGCGATGGCATGCGGATATTCCGAGCGGATGTAGATGTAGCCCTCGGTTGCGCCGGTCGCGAGCGCGGCAATCGCCATGCCCTCGATCAGCGTGCCAGGATCGCCTTCCATCAGCATACGGTCGGCGAAGGTGCCGCTGTCGCCTTCGTCGGCGTTGCAGCAGATGTATTTCTGGTCGGCGGCCGTCTCGGCTACGGTCTTCCACTTGATGGCCGCCGGGAAGCCCGCGCCACCGCGCCCGCGCAGGCCCGCCTCGAGCACCTCGGAAACGACTTGCGGCGCGGGCATTGACGCCGCCTTGCGCAGGGCCGCCAACCCTCCGTTGGCCTCATAATCTTCCAGCGACAGCGGATCGATGATGCCGCAACGCGCGAAGGTCAGCCGTTCCTGGTTCTTCAGATAGGCGATCTCGTCGGTCGGCCCGAGCAGCAGCTGGTGGGCTTTGCCGGCCAGCCAGGCATCGAACAGCGGAGCGACGTCGCTGGCCTGCACCGGCCCATAGGCCACGCGGCCCTTGGCGGTGGCAACCTCGATCATCGGCTCCAACCAAAGCATGCCACGGCTGCCATTGCGGACGATCCGAACGTTGGCGCCGCGCCTGGTCGCCTCGGCAGCGATTTCGGCTGCGACCTGATCGGCGCCCACTGACAGGGCGGCGGCATCGCACGGCACATAGATGTCGACGGTGCTCGGCATCATGCGCTCCTTGCTGACCCGGCCGCCAGGACGTGCGCCAAACTGCGTTCGTTGGCTCGCCCCATCAGCTTGCCATCGAGCATGGCCGCTGGCGCGAGAGCGCAATTGCCGAGGCAGTAGACGGCCTCGACCGTGACCGCGCCGTTCCTGGTCGTGCTGCCGATCTCGATCCCGAGTGACTTGGCCACGGCAGCCGCCAGCTGATCGGCGCCCATGGCCTGGCAGGCTTCGGCCCGGCACAATTTCAGCACATGCTTGCCGGCCGGCTCGGTGCGGAAGTCGTGATAAAATGTGCGCACGCCGTAGACCTCGGCCCGCGACAGGTTGAGCGCATCGGCGATCGTTGGCAGCGTGCTGTCGGGCACGAAACCCAACGTCTCCTGAAGATCGTGCAGGATCTCGATCAAGGCGCCCGGATGATTGCCGTGCCGGTTGCAAACCGTCGTCGCCGCCGCTGTTTGCGTGGTATCCGCTACGGACGGGGACAGCTGCCGGGCTGACGCCTGATTTTGCATTGCGATCCTATTCGTGGGCAACGGCCGAAGTTGCGCAGCAACCGTGCCGGAACTGGACCTCCGGGTCAAATTGAGCCCTGGAATTGGGCGATAGACTGGCTCTATGGTCGTCCGCCACCAAGCAGCGATGACTCATCAGCTGCCCGCGCGGGAATGATGGCCGTTACCTGTAACGAACGTTATTGCGTCGCGATTTTACCGCTTGGCCAATCTCGTCTTGCCCTTGCGCAGCGCTACCGGCGCATGCGTGGCCATGAAATGCCGGCAGGCCGTAAGGCTGGCATTGCAACTGAAGGCACTCGCCACCGCACCATCGCCACTACTGCTGCCGCCGATACCGTTGCCGGCCGACGCTGTGCCGGGTTTGCGCACGCCGAGCAAGGCGGCACGCTCGGGCTCGGGCAAGGCTGCCAAGGCATCATTCAACGGCGCGGCAGGATTGCTGGTGCTGCCATCTGGGCTCGGGCCATAGCTTGACGGCTTAGCCGGCAGCGGTTTGGGCTTGGGAATTTTCCCCTCGCTGGTCAGCCGGGCATAGAGCTTGATGCGTTCGGACGGTGGCTTTGCCGACGCCGTGGTCAGCGGCGGTTTGGCCGCCACCCGCCGCGCCTCCAGCGCCGGGCCCAAGCGATCCGGGCTGCCGATCCAGTTTGGCGCGCCACACCAATCGCGGACACGATCGCTTTGTGCGGCACCGCGCACTCCAGGCTTGATGACATAGCGGCCATCGCACATGCCGATGCGGGGCGGTACTTGCGTGGAAACAAACAGGTCAGACGCTGGCTTGAGGTCGCGCCAGAAATTGTTCCAAGGGCTCTTGGCGTGGCGGTCGAGGTTGGCGAGCGTCATGTGGAATGGGAACACATGCACCTGCGCGCGGGCCTGACCATTGGCGAACGCCGCGACCACCAGATCGAACATTTCGTCGATCACGCCATCGGTCATCGCATAGCAGCCAATCGACGAGCAGGCACCGTGGATCAGGATACCCGAGCCGGTGCGTCCCAAAGTCCGGTCGAGCAGATTGGGGAAATTAATGTTGATGGCGCGGAACCAATGGCCCTGCCAGAGCAGATGATCCTGCCCGAACGAATAAAATCCCTCCGGGCTCTGACGATCGCCTTCCACCAGCTTTGGCCCGAGCACGCCGCGCCAGCGACAGATCGGATAGGTGGCAAAGCGCTTGTAGGTTTCGCCGGACTGCAGCCACAGTTCCAGCTCCGACTCCTCCTTGAACACGCGCAACAGCACCGGCGCGCCACGCACGAGGCCCGCACGGGCCAGACGCCGATCGAGGTCGCTGGGTTTGGCCGCATCACTGGGGGCCGGCGACTTTGGCAGGCCGGTGGTCGCCGACGGCATGCGAATCGACGCTGGCGCCGGGTCGTAATCACCGACCGCCGCGATGGCGCTGCCGCGCGGCACCAATGTCAGGACGAGCGCAATCGCCACAGCGATGCACTGGCCCCGGCCAAAACGCGAGTACTGGCTTCGACGCACGACCGTCTCCAAGCTGCAAGACATCGTCTCGATTTCCCCATGGCCATTTAGCCTGGCACCTGACCCGCCGTCCAGCGAAGGCTTCGATTGCCGTCGCGCATCTCGCTGCATTCAATGCCTATTCCTTAAAATGACGATACTGTGACGAGGCTCGCGCAGGCTGATGCAATTTGGCATCATGCGGGGTCGCCACGCGGCGGCCGGGGTGTTGGAGAGTTGCGAATCCTGGCTGGGCCTCTATATGCCATGATAGTAGGGGTGATTGGGCTTGAAGCAACCGCTTCCGGTCCCATTTGGCTTTTTAGATACATTTGAAACATCGAGCACAGGCACTCGTCGATCATGTTCCAGCATCCTGACAATGAGCAGGGCACGGATGGCATCGAGGGCCTGTTCGTTCCGTATGGGCTGAAGGTGAAGGCGCCCGAGCGGCGCACCGCCAAACGCTGGCGCCAAATCGCCAAGCTGCTGAGCCCGTTGATCGGCCTCGCCGTCATGATCGCGGCGGTGTGGGTGCTGGTGCGCATTCTGCGCAACGTCAAGCTGGCCGACGTCTATGCCGGCCTCAGCGCGATGAGTTTCGGCAGCGTCATTGCTGCCCTCGCCCTGGTGGCGCTGAGCTACATCTGCCTGATCGGCTATGACCTGATGTCGCTGCACCATCTCGGCAAGCGGCTGTCGCTGCTGCAAGTGGCGGTCGGCGGCTTTGCCTCGTTTGCGCTCGCCAACACACTCGGATTCGTGCTGCTGACGGCCGGCTCGGTACGCTACCGCGTCTACGGACCATCCGGGGTCACCGCACCCGACGTCGCGGTCATAACCATCATGTCCGGACTGACTTTCGCGCTCAGTGCCACGCTGATCATGGGCGTCAGTTTGCTGCTGGCGCCGCAGTTTGCCACGGTTGTGGACGGCCTGCCGAGCTGGGCCAATTGGACCCTCGGCATCTCGATCGTGGCCGGTCTCAGCGGCTATGTCGGCTGGGTCTCGTCGGGCCGCAAGGCCATCACCTGGTCGGGCTACGAGATCTCGCTGCCGGGGCCGATCTCGACCATCGCGCAGCTGGCTGCCGGGGTCGGCGACATGGTGTGCGCCTCGGCCGCGCTCTATCTGCTGCTGCCAAGCGATCCGGGTACGGGATATCCGGTCTTCGTCGGGCTGTTCGCGGTCGCCATCACGCTCGGCCTGCTCAGCCATGTGCCGGGCGGCGTCGGCGTGTTCGAAAGTATCATGCTGCTGGCCGTGCCCAACATCCCGCTTGAGAAGATGCTCGCCAGCCTGCTGGTGTTCCGTGTGCTGTATTATCTGCTGCCGATGCTGGTCGCGATCATCGTCTACATCTGGTACGAGGCGCGCCAGGCGCCGATCCTGGGGCGGTTGCGCAATAGCGGCCGGTTGGCCCGGATCGGTGTGTTGACGATCATGCGCTCGGCCCGCTCGGTCGCGCGCCGCATCGAGGGCGAATTTCGCAAGCGGCCAAGGTCGTATTGAGGCATTCTGATTCGTGGTAAACTGCCGTGCATGATCCTGTCATGGTCGTGCAAGGCCGGTTTGCAGTCGCATTCAATCCGCCAACCGACGCAAAAATACCCGCTTTCCGCCATCACCGCCGCACATCCGCCCGTTATTGTTGCAATCCTGCACCACTAGGCCAGACGCATCCAACTTCGACTATCATCGGCGCATTGATTCGCCGCCGTGTTGCAGCTGCAGCCGGCGCGCTCTCCACGAGGCCGCCGCATGCGCATTGTCTTTTACGGCTTGATGAGCCTGCTGGCCCTGATCCTCGGTGCCGGCGCCTTCCTCTATATGGCGCTGCCGACCGATTTCGTGCGCGGCGAGATCACCAGTATTGTCCGTGAGCGGACTGGACGAATACTGACGGTCTCCGGACCGGTCTCGATCAGCCTCTATCCCGACGTCACGGTCGACCTCGCCGATGTCACCCTGTCGCCGCCCGAAGGCATGCGCGGCGAAGCCTTCCTGACCGTGCGCACGCTCGGCCTGAAAGTCCCGCTGTGGCCGCTGCTGCGCCAGCAGCTGATCGTCGAGCGCTTCATCCTGGACCAGCCGGTGATCTCGTTCCGCACCGACAAGACCGGCCGGCGCAGCTGGGATTTCGGTTCGGTCGCCGAGGCCGCTGGCGCTGGCGCCGCAAACGACACCCCAGCCCTGCGCGGCGGCAAAGCCGATGCCGGCACGGCCGCGAACACAGCCACGTTGCCTGCCTCCAAGGCGACCTCATCCACTCGCACTCGCGTCGATGCCCTGGCCGGGCTGCAGCTGGGCGATGTCCGCATCAACCACGGCACCTTGCATGTGACCGACGACCGTACTGGCGCCAGTGACGAGGTCACCGACATTTCGCTGCAGCTGGCGCTGGCGTCGCTGAAGGGCGCCGTGAAGGCCGATGGCTCGCTGACCTGGATGGGCGAGCCGATCGCGCTCAACACCGAGATCAGCCCGGCCGAGGGCCTGCTGACCGGCGCGCCCGTGACCACCACCGCGGCCCTCCATAGCAGCAAGGCCGATGGCACCTTCAAGGGTCGGCTGGGCCTGAACGAACCAACTCTGCTGGTGGGCAAACTCGACCTCAAGACCGGTTCGCTGCGCGAGCTGCTGCGCTGGCTGCGCCATGCACTGCCGCCCGGCCCGGGCTTTGGCGCCGCCACCATCAGCGCCGACATCGGCGTGACCGCCAAGGGCTTGAAGGCCACCAACGTCGCGGCGGTCGCCGATGGCATGACCGCCAAGGGCAGCCTTGCCTTCGAGCAAGCCGCCGCCAAACCGATGTTGACAGCCGACCTCAGTATCGACCGGCTGGACCTGAACACCTATCTGCCGCCCAAGGACGGGGCGCCAAAAGATGCCGGGACCGGCTCGGCTCCGGCAACCGCAGCAGTTCCGGCACCGGGCAAGGACGCCAGCAAGCCTGAGCCCGAGGCGCCCGCGGCCAATGATCCTGCCACCGGCTGGAGCGCGGCGCCGATCAACGTCTCGGCGCTGCGACTTGCCGATGCCGAGCTAGCGCTTACGCTTGGCGCCTTGCAGTTCCAGAGCATCAAGGTCGGACGCAGTGTGGTTGCAGCGACGCTGAAGGACGGCAGCCTGCACACCCGCTTCAGCGAGCTGGCGCTCTATGGCGGCAAAGGCAGCGGCACGGTGGTCGTCGATGGCAGCAAGCCGGCACCCAGGATAGACGCCAATTTCGCGCTGAAATCGGTTCAGGTACAGCCGCTGCTGCTTGACGCCGCCGGGCTCAATCGGCTTGCCGGCCGCGGCAATCTGACCTTCGCGTTTGTCGGTTCGGGCCGCAGCCAGCGCGACATCGTCAGGACGTTGATGGGCCAGGGCCGCATGGAACTGGCCGATGGCAGCGTGATCGGCTACGACGTGCCGCAGATGGTGCGTGGGCTGCAGAACGGCAATCTCGGCAACTGGCAGGACAACCCCGCCGCCAAGACGGCGTTCAGCTCACTGACCGCCTCCTCGACCATCACCAACGGCATCATGGCGAGCGACGACCTGAATTTGGTCAGCCCGGCACTGCACCTGACCGGCGGTGGCAAAGCCGATCTGCCGGCCAGGACGCTGGATTACACGTTGAAACCGCAAATCCTGGCGGTGGCGGATACCGCCGGGGATGCAACGGCCACGGATGCTCCGGCCGCTGAACTCGCGCCAGGCCTCAGCCTGCCGGTCCGCGTCACCGGTCCGTGGGCGCATCCCAAGATCGCCGTCGATCTCGGCGCCATCGCCAAGAACCCGGCGGCCGCGGTGAATGCGGTCAAACAAGCGCTCGGCAAGATCAAGGGCGGCGACAAGGTGCAGGAGGCGGTTGCCAAGCTGGCGGCAAGCAAGGAAGGCAAGGCGATCGGGGATTTGCTGGGCGGATTGCTGGGAAAGAAACCGGCGGGCGACGCTGCGACGGGAATCGGGTTGCAGGCGGAACCGGTACAGTAATACCGTCCAACTTATGGTTTGACCTGTCACTTTGAAGGTTCGTGACAGAGGTCATGGCGTAGGGGCGCACAGCAGTGCGCCCGT
>JANLQJ010000118.1:0-1977 GCA_031367715.1 Hyphomicrobiaceae bacterium
ATGACCGCCGAGCCGGTCCAGGTCAGCAACGTCGGCAGCACCAGCCCGACGCCTTTGCCGGTGCGCGTCGGAGCAACGGCCATGACATGTTCCGGGCCGTCGTGCCGAAGATAGCGGCCGTCATAGGCGCCGAGCACAATGCCGCTATTGCCGAGCAAACCGGCATTTGAGATCTCCGATTTGTCCGCCCAGCGGGCCGAGCCATAGGTTGTAAGGTTCTTGTTTTGGCTGGCCCGCCGGGCGGCGCCCCCGAACGCGATGAGGCTGGAAAGAACTCCGCCGCAGGCGGCAATCGCGCCGGCTTCGGCAAAAATGGTTGGGGCTTGCGCGTCGAAGGCAAGCCAACAGGGAAACAGCTGCCAAGGTTTGTAGACCGGCCATCCGGTGAGCGTGATCCAGGACGGCCCGAGCGCTGGCTGATTGCCCAGCATGGCGGCGGCCCATTGGGTTGAGGCCCACAGGCAGCTCGTGGCCGCCATGGCGGAGGAGGCAACCTGCAACAGATAGGACGGGGCGCGTGGCATCACTGTTCTCCGTTCGGCGCTTGTCGCGATGACGGCATCAGGATGCAGCCGATTGTTGTGAAAAGGGAATGGGGTATCGCGGGGAAAGGTGGGACGTCTGAGGACCGGCGAGGCAAAGCCGGGAAAAGGCCCGTCGGATCGTCAGCAGACTCCGTCGCGTTTGTGCTGACGATCCATTGTGGCAACAGCCCTCTCGCGCGCAATCTTGTTCTACCTAAGCGGCGGGACGGGCGGAGGCCGTCAGCGGCCTTGCCGTATAGGCCGCTTGCGGAAACTGCATGTAGCGCGGTGTCCAGGCTTCGACCTTGCAGCGGCCGTCGCCGGCCAGGGCCATCTTGATGATGGTCTTCTTCTGGCTGCCGCTATCGGTGAGATGACTTGTGGCGGCAGACTCGCCGATGACCTCGGCCAACATTTCCGACACAGCCTCACGGTCTTTCGCAAGTTCGAAAAATGTCGTGTCGGGCTGCCAATCCTTGGCGAGATCAACCTTGAGGATCGCGCCAAGCCCATCGATTAACTGGGTGCCAGCGGCCAGCGTCTCGGCCATGACGACGGCGACGAGTCTCAGGACGTCCGCGTCGGTAAGATCGATCAGCCGGGCAAACACCGCTGCCGTGATTTCGCCATCGGGACGCCCCTGGACAACGGCGCACGCGGTCTCATCCAGTCCAACTAGCGCCACCGCTTCCCTTTGCCGTTCAGCAAAGGCGGCCTGCGCGGGCAGCGCGGCGATGGGCTGACCGATGGCCGGACTTGCAGGCTGCTGGGGTTCCGCTTCGACCTGCCACAGGCGCCCGCCGCCTATGACGTGCGCCAGCATCAGCCGCAAGGCGATCTCCGGGGCGTCTGCGATGGCCAGCCGCACGACGCTATGCCGGACCAGATCGACATAGTTTGCCAGCGGCGCACTCATCTCGGGGCGCGGTGCCGGCGCGGCGGCATCCGTGTACTCCCCTTTGTCCGAGACAGGACGCCCCCGTCGTGCCTGCGCCTTGGGCAAAAAACCCTTGTGCACGGTCACATGGCCATCCGGTTCGATGTCGATGTAGGCAGCGCCGCCTTTGGCCTTCGATGCGGCTACGTAGTCCCAACTCTGGAAACGCTGATCCGGCGCAACGATGTGGACCTCACCCCAACCCGCCGCAAGGTGCTTGTCGCGCTCCTCGGCGATCGCGGCATTTTGCAGACGCCAGAACTCTTCCGGGTCGGTGAAGTAGCGCTCGTCACCGAACAGATCGGCCGTGATTGGCCCCTGATAGAGCGCTTCGTCGAACAGCGCGGCCTTGGTGGCAATCTCCGCCCCGCCGAGCAACCATTATGCCGACCGCGTAATTATGCCGAGCAGGCGCTATCGGTGCGCTCGTGTCCGACGGTTATTGGGCGGCGCGGTCAGCATAATCTCATCCTCCCACAACCTGAGGAGGACCTATGCCCAGCGTGCCATTGTTCG
>JANLQJ010000122.1:0-2417 GCA_031367715.1 Hyphomicrobiaceae bacterium
CCCAAATAGCCCAGCTCGGTGACTTTGACCATCTTTGCTCCGCCTTTTGCTTTTATAAAGTGGCAGGGTACCGGGTTTGCAGTACATCTGCGCCGAGGCTTGCACAGACCGGGCCTCCTGTCGGCACATGCTAACATGTCAGCATGTCAGCATGTTGGTAGCGCAGGTGAAAGATTTGCCGTTGTTTGTAATAATTGACCCACATCAGGCGGCGATATTCAACCAGAAACAAGCGGTTGGGTCATGCCCCGAAAAAACGGTTAACCCATAGACCTTGTCGATCCGATGTTCGGTGAAGTCGTCAACAGGAGCAGATCATGGCGGTACTCGCAGATATTCTAAACTCGTACATTTTGCCGGGACACGCCGCCGACGCCCGCGAGGGACTTGCGCAGGCACGGGATGGTGAGCGGCTGGGACTTGGCGGTATTTTTCTCTCCGAGCGCTGGGAGACAAAAGAGCTCGGCACCGTATTGGGCGCCCTGACGCAAGTGACAGAGCGGGTAAAGCTGGTTGCCGGGCTCACCCATTTCGGCACCCGTCATCCGCTGGTACTTGCCGGCATGGGTGCCACCATGCAAAAGCTCAGTGGCGGGCGTTTCGTTCTTGGTTTCGGCCGGGGAATCGCAGGGCCGTTTCGCAAGCTGGGCATACCTGTCGTCAGCAATCAGGGAATGGCCGACAACGTGGCGATACTGCGTCAACTCTGGGCGGGCGAGACGGTCACCTACAGCGGCCCTGCCGGCGAATACCCCGAGATGCAACTCGCGCATTCCTGCGACAACCCGCCGCCCATCATCCTGGGTGCAGTGGGACCCAAGACACTGGCGCTCGGCGGTGCCCATTTCGATGGCGTCGTGCTGCATCCCTTTCTCACCATTGACGGCGTCAAGCGCTCCATTGACATCGTGCGCAATGCCGCGCGTGAGGCCGGCCGCGACCCGAAGTCGGTGAAGGTCTACGCCATCGTCGTCACCGCACCCGACACACTGACCCCAGCCGAACGGAGCAACGTTTTGGAAGCGCGCGCCGTTTCGTATTTCATGCACCGCGATCTCGGCCTCCCGATCGTCACCATGAACGGGTGGGACGAGGGCCCCATGGACCGATTGGCCGCCAATGGTGTCAACCAACTGGATTACGGCACCTCTGCCAGCGTCGAAGAAAAGCGCCGCCGCATGGCCGAGGCCGTGGCCATGTTGCCACCGGAATGGCTCACCAGTGGCGCCGCCATCGGCAGCGTCGATCATTGCATCGGGCGACTGCGCGAATACATTGCGGCCGGCGCTGATGAGATTCTGCTCCATGGCACTACGCCAGCGCAGCAGGCGGCGCTCATCACGGAAGCACGCAATCGCGTGTTGTAGGAGGAGAGCTGATCGTCGCGACATGCGCCGGATGATCTGCATGGCGCTGAAGTCCTCCGTGCTTATTGAGCGACAATAGCGCCATGAACGACGGCACGCTCTGGGCCTTGTTGCCCTTGAAGGAATTCGCCAGCGCCAAGCAACGCCTCACCGGTTTGCTCGGCCCCGAACAGCGTATCGGCCTGCTCGACGCCATGGCCAACGATGTACTGCAGGCATTGAGCGGGCACCCCGAACTCGACGGTACGCTGGTGGTCTCCAACGATCCCCGCGCCCGCGAGTTGGCGCTGCGGTACGGGGCCGACTTCATCAGCGAATCCGAACTGGATGCGCAGGGACTCAACCCGGTGGTACAGGCCGGCGTCGCCCGCCTCGCGCAACGGGGCATCGCCGAAGCACTGATCATCCACGGCGACTTGCCCTTGGTCACCCCGGCCGAAATCAGTCAACTCATCCAGCATCACCGCCACACCGCGCAGCCAGCACTCACGCTTGCCATCGACCGTCACGGCACTGGCAGTAACGGCCTGATGTGTTCGACCGGCAGCGCTTTGACCTTCGGCTACGGCGCCGCAAGTTGCCGCTGGCACCAGCATCAGGCGCAGACCCTGGGCATGGCGTGCAATGTGCTGAGCTTGCCCGGCATGAGCTGTGACATTGACGCACCGGATGACCTGCTCGCCTTCCTGAATCACCCCAATGCCGCGGCAGCCATCCGCACCCGCGCCTATTTGTCCGCCAGCGGTATCGCGCGCCAGCTGCTCGCGCAGGAGGACGCATGACCAGTCTCGATCGCAAACAGGCATTGGATCTCGCCGCGAAGGTCGACATCGCCGCGCTCATGGCGCAAGCGCGCGATTTGCGTGATGAAGGCTTCGGCGGGATCGTCACCTATTCGCGCAAGGTCTTCATCCCGCTCACGCAACTGTGCCGCGACGTTTGCCATTACTGCACCTTTGCCCAGGCGCCAAAGAAGATCGCTGCGCCTTACCTGAGTATTGATCAGGTTTTGGAAACGGTAAAGCAGGGCGCGGCGCTCGGCTGTAAAGA
>JANLQJ010000162.1:0-5523 GCA_031367715.1 Hyphomicrobiaceae bacterium
CGTAAGTAGGAACCAAGGCGCCTTGCTTACGAGTCCCGAGTCCCGAGTCCCGAGTCCCTACCTTTCAAGCATCCAATCCATACAACGTATGCAGTGTCCGCACCGCCAGCTCGGTGTAGTCGGCATTCAGCAGCACGCTGATCTTGATCTCCGAGGTCGAGATCGCCTCGATGTTGATGCCCTTGCTCGACAGTGCCTTGAACATGCTGGATGCGACACCAGCGTGACTACGCATGCCGATGCCGATGACGGAAACCTTCACCACGTCGGTCGAAGCCTTCAGCTCGCGATAGCCGATCTTGGCCTTCTGCCCCTTGATGACATCCTGCGTGCGGGCAAGATCGGCCGCCGGCACCGTGAAGGTCATGGCCGTGGACTTGCCGTCCTCCGACACGTTCTGCACGATCATGTCGACATTGATGTTGGTCTCGGCCAGCGGACCGAAGATGGCTGCAGCGACGCCCGGTTTGTCCTCGATGCCGAACAACGTCACCTTGGCTTCGTCCTTGGCATAGGCAATGCCGCTGACTACGTGCTTTTCCACGATCTCATCCTCATCACAGACAAACGTTCCGACCGTCGTCACTTCGCCGAGCTTGAACGGCGCCAGTCTATCGGGCGCCTCGAAGCTGGAGCGCACGCGCAGGCGCACGCCCTGCACCATGGCCAGTTCCACCGAGCGGATCTGCAATACCTTGGCCCCCAGCGAGGCCATCTCCAGCATTTCCTCATAGGAGATCTTTTCCAGCCGCTGGGCTTTTGGCACCATACGCGGATCGGTGGTGTAGACACCGTCCACATCCGTATAAATATCGCACAGGTCCGCCTTCAACGCCGCCGCGATTGCCACGGCGCTAGTATCGGAACCGCCGCGCCCGAGCGTGGCAATCCGTTCAGCCTGCGGCTCGACGCCCTGGAAGCCGGTGACTACCGCGACTTCGCCCGCAGTCATGCTGGCCAGCAGATTTTCCCCTGGAATATCGATCATGCGCGCCGATCCATGGGCGGCATCGGTCTTGATCGGGATCTGCCAGCCCTGCCACGAGCGCGCCCGGATGCCGATCTTCTGCAGTACGATGGCCAGCAGGCCCGCCGTCACCTGCTCGCCCGAGGCGACCACGGCATCGTATTCGCGCGGATCATACAGCTCGTTGGCGTCTTTGACGTAGCCAACCAGCTGATTGGTGACGCCCGACATGGCCGAGACGACCACGGCTACCTTGTGCCCGGCATCATGCTCGCGCTTGACGTGCTGCGCCACATTGCGGATGCGGTCCACCGTGGCGACCGACGTGCCGCCGAATTTCATGACGATAATGCTCATATCAGCCCGCTGCTACGCCCGTCAGGGTAGCCATTCGTTTTTCGGATAGCCGAATAGGTGCCGCCATGGTTCACCATGCGGCACATGGCATCCGCTTAGACCGGCGCGGCAAGGGAGGCAAGGGGCTTGGACGGGACAACGGATTCTTTGGTGGCGCCAGGCGACTCCCCTCCGGGGAGCCGGTCGCCTGGCGCGTTGGGTGCTCGCACGCGGCGGCTCGAGGGTATTGCCGTCACGGTGCTGGCGACCGTGGCACTGGCCGCCAACAACACCTCGGTCCCGCTGGTTTATGCCCACGGCGGCACGTCGCCCGCGCTGCTGCTGATCCGTTTCTCGATGCTGATCGCGGTCATGCTGGTTGTGCTGTTGGCGTTTGGCATACCGCTGCGCATGAAGGGCTGGCAGTATGCCGATGCCGCCGTGGCAGGTGGGCTGTCGTGCCTGGGCGCGCTGGGCACCATCACCGCTTTCGGCATAATCCCGGTCAGCCTCGCCCTGCTGATCCTCTATCTCTATCCGATCCTGACGGCGATCCTGCAAAGCCTGGTCGACCGGCGTCCCATCAGTGTTACGCTACTCGCATGCTTGCTGGTGGCTTTCGCGGGCCTCGCCATCGCGCTCGGCGTTGGCAGCGAGTTCGACCGCACTCTCAAAGTGGCCGGGCTGCTGTCGTCGTTTGCCAGCGCGGTCTGCTATTCCGGCTATTTCGTCTGGTCGCGCCAGCGCCTGTCGTCAAGCGCGCCGGGCGCGACCATGCTCATCACCGCAGTCGCCGGCGCTGTGGTAGCGGCCCTGGCGGGGCTGCTGTCCCACACCCAAGGCATCATTCCGTTCAGCCTGCCCGCCGACAGCACCGGCTGGTTGGCTGCGCTCATTTGTTCGCTGGCGTTTTCCGTCGCCTCGTTCGGCATGTTCCGTGGCGTACAGCTGATCGGCTCGACCCCCGCCGCCATGCTGATGAACCTGGAGACGGTGTTCACGATGCCGCTAGCCGTGCTGATCCTGGGCGAGACACTCGACGCCAAGCGGCTGATCGGCGCCGCGCTGGTGATCGGAGCGGTGGTGGCGTCGCAGATCGTGGCCGGCTAGCGGCAGACCCCCGGTGCAGCCCCTGGGCTAGCGCGAGTTCACGGACTGATTTCTTGACTTACGTCGCGACGCACCATATTTCCGGCGGCGGGCCACCCCTCCCCAACGAGGGGCTCACCATCTGAAAGGATGGGCATCATGGCGATTGCCACAAAGCCGACCGCGAAACCCGCGAATCCGTGCTTCTCCTCCGGACCTTGCGCCAAACGGCCGGGCTGGACCCCCAAAGTTCTCGATAAGGCGCTGACAGGCCGCTCGCATCGCTCCAATGAGGGTAAGGCGCGGCTGAAACTGGCGATCGACAAAACGCGAAAAATCCTGGGCGTCCCGGCCGACTACCGCATCGGCATCATGCCCGCCTCCGACACCGGCGCCTTCGAGGCCGCCCTATGGTCGATGCTGGGCGCGCGCGGCATTGATGTCCTCTCCTGGGAAAGCTTCGGCAAGGGTTGGGCGACTGACGTTTTGAAAGAGCTGAAGCTCAAGGACGTGCACGATATCGAGGCGCCCTATGGCGAGTTGCCGGACCTGTCCCAGGTCGACTTCTCGCGCGACGTCATCTTCACCTGGAACGGCACCACGTCCGGCGTGCGCGTGCCGGACGGCAAATGGATTGCCGCCGACCGCCAGGGGTTGACCTTTGTCGATGCGACGTCAGCGGCGTTTGCGCAGGTGATCGACTGGGCGAAGTGCGATGTGACAACCTTCTCCTGGCAGAAGGCCGTCGGCGGCGAAGGACAGCACGGCGTCATTATCCTCAGCCCGCGCGCGGCCGAGCGGCTTGCCACCCACACGCCGGCCTGGCCGCTGCCAAAGATTTTCCGCATGGCCAAGGGCGGCAAGCTGATCGAGGGCATTTTCGAGGGCGAGACGATCAACACGCCCTCGATGCTGTGCGTGGAGGATTATCTCGATGCGCTGGATTGGGCGGCCAAGTGCGGAGGCCTGGAAGGCCTGATCGCGCGGGCCGATCGCAATGCGGCCGCGTTGCGGGCCTGGACGAGCAAATCCGATTGGGCGGTCGATCTTTCGGCCAAGCCTGCGACCGCGTCCAACACCTCCGTATGCCTCCGGTTCAAGGACCCAGCTGTTCGGGCCATGCCGGAAGAGGCTCAGGTGGCGCTTGCAAAAAAGATCAGTGGACTGCTCGAGTCCGAAAAGGTCGCCTTCGACGTCAACCACTATCGCGACGCCCCTCCCGGCCTGCGCATCTGGTGTGGCTCGACGGTGGAAACGGCGGACGTGGTCGCGCTGACGCCGTGGCTGGATTGGGCCTATGCGACGGCCCGGGAAACGGGACTCGGGACTCGGGACTCGTAAGCGACACCCCGCCGCGTTCCGGTATTTTTTTTCCGAGTCCCGAGTCCCGATTCCCGTCTAGCTGCACGAGGTCTCCCCATGCCCATCCCCCGCGTTCTCATCGCCGACGAACTTTCCCCGCAGGCCGTCGCCGTTTTCAAAGAGCGCGGCGTTGACGCCGACGTAAGGCCTGGTCTTTCGAAAGAGGACCTGCTCGCCATTATCCCCAACTACGAGGGCCTGGCCGTCCGCTCCGCCACCAAGGCCACGGACAAGCTGATCGCCGCCGCGACCAAGCTCAAAGTCATCGGCCGCGCCGGCATCGGCGTCGACAACATCGACATCAAGGCCGCCACCGCCAAGGGCGTCATCGTCATGAACACGCCTTTTGGCAACTCGATCACCACTGCCGAACACGCCATCACCCTGATGCTGGCGCTGGCCCGACAGATCCCCGCCGCCGACCGCTCGACCCAGGCCGGAAAATGGGAAAAGAACCGCTTCCTCGGCACCGAGATCACCGGCAAGACACTCGGGGTGATCGGCTGCGGCAATATCGGCTCGATCGTGGCTGAGCGCGGCATCGGCCTCAAGATGCGGGTCATCGCCTATGATCCGTTCCTGACTGCCGAGCGGGCGCAGAAAATCGGCGTCGAAAAGGTCGAGTTGGACGACTTGTTGCGCCGCGCCGACGTCATTACGTTGCATACGCCGCTGATCGACAAGACGCGCAACATCATCGACGCCAAGGCCATCGCCAAGATGAAGAAGGGTGTGCGCATCATCAACTGCGCGCGCGGCGGGTTGGTCGACGAGGTGGCGCTGAAAGCGGGGCTCGACTCAGGTCAGATCGCCGGCGCCGGCTTGGACGTGTTCGTCGAGGAACCGGCCAAGACGCATCCGTTGTTTGGTTACGAGAACGTGGTGTGCACGCCGCATCTGGGTGCCTCGACCGTGGAAGCGCAGGAGAACGTCGCCGTTCAGGTGGCAGAGCAGATGTCAGACTATTTGACCAAGGGCGCGATCAGCAACGCCATCAACTTCCCGTCCATCTCGGCCGATGAAGCGCCGCGCCTGCGGCCTTATGTGAAGCTCGCCGAGCAACTCGGGTCCTTTTGCGGGCAGGTGACCCATTCCGGCCTGAAGGAAATCGGCATCGAGTACATCGGCGAAGTGTCGGGCATGAACACGCGCGCGCTGACCTCGGCGGCGCTGGCCGGTGTGCTTGGGCACGTGCTGGAAGGCGCCAATATGGTGTCCGCCTCGGCCATCGCCAAGGAACGCGGCATCACCATTAACGAGTCCACACGCGGCCAGCAGGGCGCCTACGGATCTTACATGCGCGTGCGCGTTCTGAGCGAGAATGGCGAGCGCTCGGTGGCTGGCACCGTGTTCTCCGATGGTCGCCCGCGGCTGATCCAGCTCGACGGCATCAACCTGGAAGCCGAACTCGGGGCCCATATGCTGTACACGCAGAATGCGGATAAACCCGGCTACATCGGCGCGCTTGGTTCCTTGCTTGGCGCGGCGGGCGTCAACATCGCCTCGTTCAGCCTCGGCCGCAACCGCCCGGGCGGCGAGGCCATAGCCTTTGCCGAAGTCGACGAGGCGGTGTCGGACACGGTGCTGGCCGCGATCAAGGCGTTGCCGCATGTGGTGCGGGTGGAGCGGCTGGGGTTTTAGGGCGAAGACCGCCGGCTAGGGCGGTTTGCGATTGACGTGGATCATCCCGACACTGCGACGCTAGCAGAAGTGGGGTCAGACCCCAATTTAGCGCCGACACGGGGTTTGGCTCGAATGGGGTCTGACCC
>JANLQJ010000195.1:0-13571 GCA_031367715.1 Hyphomicrobiaceae bacterium
TGGCTCGCTGATAGAGGGCGGCCGCAAGCCGCCCCTACCGGCGCGCTCGTGCCCTACTCACGGTGCTCCCCGTGAGGCTCTCGCGCACCGACCGCAGCCGCGCTGCCGAATGGTGGTTTACCGTCGACCGGCCGTTGGCCGCGGCCATGCTGATCCTGATCGCGGTCGGCTGCCTGGTTTCGATGGCGGCCAGTCCCGCCGTGGCCATGCACAAGGGGCTGGGCGCATTCTACTTCGTGCAGCGCCATGTCGTGTTTGCTATCCTCGCTGCGCCGGTCCTGCTTGCCATCTCGTTCCTGCAACCGGCGCAGATCCGCAGGCTCAGCCTGGTCCTTTTCATCGGCATGCTCGCTCTCACGCTGCTGGTGCTGGTCTACGGCCAGGAAATCAACGGCGCGCGCCGCTGGGTGCAGATTGCCGGCCAGCAGTTCCAGCCCTCTGAGCTGATGAAACCCGCATTTGTCGTGCTGTCGGCCTGGCTGTTCGCGCAATCGGTCAGCCGAGCCGACATGCCGGCACTGTGGCTCGCCATCTGCCTGTACCTGATCACCGCCGCCGCGCTGGTGCTGCAACCCGATATCGGCCAGACCACGCTGCTGACGCTGGTCTGGGCCGCGACGTTCTTTCTCTCGGGCGCGCCGCTGCGCCGGATCGCGCTGCTGGTGGCGGCGGCAGTCATCGCCATCGGAACAGCCTACGCAACGCTGCCGCATGTCAAATCGCGCATCGACCGCTTCGTCTATCCGACCTCGGGCGATACCTACCAGATGGATCAGGCGCGCAAATCCATCGTCGAAGGCGGCCTGTTCGGGCGCGGACCCGGCGAGGGGCAGTTGAAGCTCGCGCTGCCGGACGCCCATACCGACTATGTGCTTGCTGTCATCGCCGAGGAATACGGCACGCTGACCTGCTTAGGCCTGATAGCCCTTTTCGCGGTCATCGTCTTTCGTGCGTTGGCGCGCTGCTGGAGCGAACCCGACCTGTTCCTGCGTTTTGCCGGCACCGGTCTAAGCCTGTTGATCGCATTCCAGATGCTCATCAATGTTGGCGTCGCCGCCGGTCTGTTGCCGGCCAAGGGCATGACATTGCCGTTCATTTCCTATGGCGGCTCCTCGAGCCTTGGAGTTGCCTTGGCGCTCGGCATGTTACTTGCCGTGACGCGGCGCCGCCCGCATGGCACCACGACCGCCGGCGACTATGCAAACGGCGAACTCGGCCTGGCGCGCAGCGATCCAATGACGGTGATGTAATTCATGCCAGCAGCCGACCTCAGACCCATCCTGCTTGCTGCTGGCGGCACCGGCGGTCACCTGTTCCCGGCCTTTGCGCTGGCCGAGGAACTGACGCGGCGCGGGCGGACCGTCGATCTGGTCACCGACGAACGGGGCGATCGCTACGGCACCGGCTTTCCGGGCCGCAGCATCCATCAGGTGCCATCGGCGACGTTGGCCAGCCGCTCCGTGGTTGCCGTCGCCGGCACGCTGACGACGCTTGGCCGCGGCGTGCTCAAGGCCCGCACGCTGCTGCGCTCATTGCATCCGAGCATCGTCGTCGGCTTCGGCGGTTACCCGACCTTCCCGCCGCTGGTGGCCGCGCGCCTCGCCCGCATTCCGAGCATCGTTCACGAGCAGAATGCCATCATGGGGCGCGCCAACCGCATGCTGCTGCGGCACGTCAGCGCGCTGGCGGCCTCGTGGGAGGGAACGCGCAACATTCCCGACGCGGCCCAAGGCAAGGTCCACGTGACCGGAAATCCGGTGCGCGATGCCGTCATCGCGGCCTCCTCCACAGCTTATCCGTCACTCAGTTCCGGAGCCGAGGTTCGGCTACTGGTGTTCGGCGGCAGCCAGGGCGCACGCTACTTTTCCGATACCTTGCCACCAGCGCTGAACGCCTTGCCCGAGACGACGCGCCGCCGCCTGCGCGTCACCCAGCAGTGCCGCGAGGAGGACCTCGCGCGGGTTCGCGACGCCTACCAGTCAGCTGGCATCGCCGCCGATCTCGCGCCCTTCTTTAAGGATCTCCCACAGCGCATGGCGGCCTCCCACCTCGTCATCGCCCGTTCGGGTGCTTCCAGCGTCAGCGAGCTTGCGGTGCTCGGCCGGCCTTCGATCCTGGTGCCGTTGCCACACTCTCTCGACAATGATCAGCTTAACAATGCACGGCGGCTTGCCGAAGCGGGCGCGGCATGGTGCATGGAACAGAAAGACTTGACGGCACAGCGCCTCGCAACTGAGATCATGGCGCTGATCGATTCGCCGGAGCGGCTGTTTTCCGCTGCGGCAGCGGCAAAGCGGGCAGGCAAGCCCGATGCCGTGATATTGCTCGCAGATCTCGTCGAGCAGTTGGCGGGGGCCGGCTGAAACCACTCTCGGGGGAGTATTACAGTATGCAGATGCCCCAAAATGTTGGGCCATTCCATATCATTGGCATTGGCGGAATCGGCATGAGCGCTATTGCCGAGATCCTGCTTGATCTTGGCTATAGCGTGCAAGGCAGCGACGGCAAGGAGAGCGCCAATGTGCGCCGGCTGCGCAATCGCGGCATTCGCGTCTTCATCGGCCATGCCGGGGTCAATCTGATCGGCGCGCAGTATGTTGTGATTTCCAGCGCCATCAAGCCGGACAATCCCGAGTTGATGGAAGCGCGCCGGCGCAAACTGCCGGTGCTCAAGCGCGCCGACATGCTGGCCGAGTTGATGCGGCTGCGCACGCCGGTGTCGATCACCGGCACCCATGGCAAGACCACCACGACGTCGCTGATCGCCCATATCTTTGAGACCTGCGGGCTCGATCCGACCGTCATCACCGGCGGTATCGTCAATTCCTGGGGCACCAATGCCCGGCTCGGTAAGGGCGAGTGGATGGTGGTGGAGGCCGACGAATCGGACGCCACCTTCATCCGCATCCCGACCCAGATGGGCGTCATCACCAATATCGACCCGGAGCATCTCGACTATTTCGGCACGGTCCAGAACATGGAAGCGGCCTACCGCACCTTCTACACCTCCATTCCGTTCTACGGCGTGGCGGTCACCTGTGTCGACCATCCCGTCGTGCGGCGCATGCTGACCGAGAGCACCCACGACATCAGCTGCAAAGTGCTGACGTATGGCGTTGGCGACTACGCCGGGTTCAGCACCGATCTGAAGATCGTCAATGTGCGCCCCAATGGCACCGGCTCGCTGTTCGACGTCGAGATCGGCCAGCGTCTCAAAGGTGGCGCGCGGGTCATTCGCGATCTGCAAATGCCAGTCCCTGGCGACCACAATGTCCTGAACGCCACGGCCGCCATTGCCATCGCGGCCGAAGCTGGCGTCGACGATGCTGACATGCGGCCGGCGCTGGCGAGTTTTTCGGGCGTCAAGCGGCGTTTCACGGCCACCGGGACGTGGAACGGCATCAGCTTCTACGACGACTACGCGCATCATCCGGTCGAGGTTGCCGCCGTCCTGAAGGCCGCGCGCGCCACCACCCGGGATCGCGTCATCGGCATCTTCCAGCCGCATCGCTATAGCCGCGTCAGCAGCCTGTTCGACGATTTCTGCGCCAGCTTCTCCGATGCCGACGTGATCATCGTCACGCCGATCTATTCGGCCGGCGAAAAGCCGATCGCGGGCATCGATCACCATGCCGTGGCCGCGGGCATCCGCAAGGCCGGCCACGCCAACGTGCATGTGGTCGACCATGAGGATGAGCTGGAGCCGCTGATCCGGGATATGGCCCGCTCGGGCGATCTGGTGATCGGACTTGGCGCCGGCACCATCACCGATTGGTCAAATGCGCTGCCCGAGCTTTTGGCGGGCACGCAGCTCAAAGCGGCCGGGGGAACGCATTGATTGCAAACGGCCTCGTGTCGGAACTACAGCAAGCCGCGCCGCGATTGCGCGGCCGCCTGTCGGCTGGCGTGTTGCTAGCCGACGTCACCTGGTTTCGCGTCGGCGGGCCGGCCGACGTGCTGTTTTCGCCGGCTGACGAGGCCGACTTGGCCTATTTGCTGTCGAAAATTCCGGAAAATGTCCCGGTCACCGTCATCGGCCTTGGCTCCAACGTGCTGGTTCGCGATGGCGGCGTCAAAGGCGTCGTGATCCGGCTTGGCCGTGGCTTCAACGAGGTCGCGGCCGCGGGCGACCAACGTCTGCGCGCGGGCACGGCAGTACCAGACCAGAAATTTGCCAAGGCCGCCGCCGATGCGGGCCTGGCAGGTTTTGCTTTTTATCGCGGCATTCCCGGGTCCATCGGCGGTGCCCTGCGCATGAATGCGGGTGCGCACGGCACCGAGACCAAAGACGTGCTGGTCAGCTGCCGCGCTGTCGATCGCGCCGGCCGCATCCATGAACTGACGCTGGCGGATATGGCGTACACCTACCGGCACTGCGCCGCTCCGGACGATTTCGTATTTACCTCGGCGCTCTACCAGGGCGAACCCGGCGAAACCCAGGCCATCCTGGCCGAGATGGACGAAGTGGCGCAGTATCGCGAAGACAAGCAGCCGGTCAAGGCGCGTACCGGTGGATCGACCTTCAAGAACCCGCCCGGCGGTAGCGCGTGGCGCTGCATTGATGCAGCTGGGCTGCGCGGCTTCCGCAACGGTGATGCTGTGGTGTCGGAAAAACACTGCAATTTCCTGATCAACGAGGACAAGGCGTCGGCCGAAGATATCGAGCGCCTGGGCGAAACCGTGCGGGCGCGGGTGCTGGCCAAATCCGGGACGAAACTGGATTGGGAGATCATCCGCCTTGGCGAACCGCTGAGCGGGCGCGCGACCGGTGCGGAGCTGGCCATGGACGAGCGTGCGCCATGAGGTTGGGAGTAGCCAAGGCGCAGAGCCAAAGGCGTAGCAGCGACTTGTGCCCGCTCTCGACCAACATGCCGGCCGTTAGAGGGCGCCCTCAAGCCACCCTTACGCCGTGCAGTCTCAGGCATGACAACGAAGATGCGTTGAGGGCGGTGCACCGATGAACCGCAAATACCAACACATCGCGGTTCTGCTCGGCGGGCTTTCGGCTGAACGCGAGGTCAGTCTCAATTCCGGACGGGCCTGCGCCGGTGCGTTGGAGGGCGAGGGCTACCAGGTGACGCGCGTTGACGTCGGCCGCGACATTGCCGATCGGCTGCGCGACCTCAAGCCGGATGCCTGTTTTAACGCCCTGCACGGCCGCTGGGGCGAGGATGGGTTGCTGCAGGGTATCCTCGAGTATCTGCAAATACCCTACACCCACTCAGGCGTACTCGCGTCTGCCCTGGCCATGCACAAGGAGCGCGCCAAAATCGTCATGCAGGCGGCCGGCGTGCCGGTGCCACGCGGCAAGATCGTGACCCGCGCTCAAGCCGCCAAATCGCATGTGTTGCCTCCGCCCTACGTGCTGAAGCCGGTCGATGAGGGCTCCAGCGTCGGCGTTCTGATCGTGAAGGCCGACCAGGCCCATCCGCCGCAGATCCTGACCTCGTCCGAATGGACCTATGAGAACCTGCTCGCGGAAGAATTCATCGCCGGCCGCGAGCTGACCTGCGCCGTCATCGACGGCGCCCCCAGCGAAATCATCGACATCCTGCCGGCCGAAGGCCTGCAGTTCTACGATTACGACGCCAAATACAAACAAGGAGGTTCGCGCCACATCCTGCCGGCCAGTCTTTCACCAAATATTTACCAATCTGTACAAAGGTTTACCTTGTTGGCGCATCAGGCGCTTGGCTGCCGCGGCGTATCGCGGGCCGATTTCAGGCTCGATGAGCGCGCCGATGGCAGCTTTACGCTCGCCTGTCTCGAGGTAAACACGCAGCCGGGCTTGACCGGGACCTCACTGGTTCCTGAACTTGCTGCGGCCAAGGGTTGGAGTTTTGGTCAGCTGGTGCGCTGGATGGTGGAGGACGCGACTTGCAATCGTTAGCTGCCCATCCGTCAGGACGCGCAGATCAACAGCCGCAACGGCGGCAGGCGCCAAAGCGCCGGGCCCGGTCAGCTGATCCGTCCGCATTCGCATTCGGCCCTTGGCTACTGCGCGCAACGCTGGTGATGGCCCTGGCTGGAACCAGCGCCGGAGTGCTGCGCTACGGTTTGCACCCAGCCGATCTCTGGCATGCCAGCGAAGACCTAACCGTCAGCGCCGGCCTGGGCATCAACCAGGTCTCAGTTACAGGCTTCAAGAACGCGCTCAGCGATGACATTTTTCGGGCCCTCGGCATCGAGAAATCTGGCTCGATCCTGGCCTATGACACAACCGCCGCGCGGCGCCGGCTGGAGCAGCTGTCCTGGGTGCAGGCGGCGCAAGTGACGCGCGCGTTGCCAGACGGGCTGACTGTTACCATTCGCGAACGCGTGCCCTTCGCGGTCTGGCAGTATCACCAGCTGATGTTCCTGATCGATGCTGATGGCCGCACGTTGGAGCCGACCTCGCGCTCCGAGCACATGGATCTTCCCTTGCTGGTCGGCGACGGCGCCGACGAAAGCGGCCGCCAATTCATGACCGAGCTGCAACGCCATCCGGTCATTCTGGCCCGTCTGCAGGCCGCCGTACGCGTGGCCGGACGGCGCTGGGATCTCGAATTGAACGATGCACCCCGTCTGCTGTTGCCTGAAGAAGGCATGGCGGCGGCTCTCACTTATGTCGAGGCCATGCAGCGCGACGAGCGGCTGTTCGATCGCCGCGTTGCCGCCGTCGATCTGCGCGTGCCCGATCGACTCGCCTTCCGCCCGGCTACCGAAGCTCCGAAGTCTGCGGCGCGCGGGCCGCGCCAGCACAGCGGAGGCGTTTGAGCGCGCCATGGCACTGGGCTTGTCCAGATCTCAGCGGGTCGATCAGCGGCCACTCGCCTTGCTCGATATCGGCTCCAGCAAAGTGTGCTGCCTGATTGTCTCGGCTCCGGCAGGTGACGGTAATGGCGCGCGCGTCGGCGAGCCCCTGCCGGTGCGTCGGCTCGGGTTAGGCCTCACCCGCTCGCAAGGCATCCGCGCCGGTGCCGTGATCGACTTGGCCGAGGCCGAGGAGGCGGTCCGGCAGGCAGTGGCGCAGGCCGAGCAGGAGGCGGGTGTCGCCATCAGCGAGGTTGTGGTCGCAGTCAGCGCCGGCCGGCTTGCCTCGCTCAATTTTTCCGCCGGCACCAAGCCCGCGACCGGCACCGTGAGCAGCGCCGATATCGACAAAGTGCTCGACGCCGGCAGCGAGTTCGCCGCCCGCGATGCCCGCGAGCTGCTGCATCTGCACCGGCTCGGCTTCCGGCTGGATGGCCGCTCCGGCATCCGCAATCCGCGCGGCATGGCGGGCAAGCGCCTCACGATCGACCTCAATGCTGTGATCTCCGATGCGGCTGCAACCCGCAATCTGCGGTCCTTGCTCGGGCGCAGCTACCTGACGGCCTCCCAGCTGGTAGGCGCTCCCTACGCCGCTGCGCTGGCGGCCCTGGCCGAGGACGACCTGCAGGCGGGCACCATCGTCATCGACTGTGGCGCCGACTGCACCAGTTTTGCCCTGTTTGCCGAGGGGCTTTTCCTGGGTGTGGGCAGTGTGGCGATCGGCGGCCAGCTGATCACTCAGGATATCGCGCGCGCGCTCTCGCTGCCTGTCAACCAGGCCGAGCGAATCAAGGCGCTTTATGGCAATCTGGTCGGGGCTATGTCCGACGAGCACGAGTATGTGCCCTTTTCCACTGCCGGGTCCCGCTCCAACATCGATCCTGCGACGCTGCCGCGGGTGACCCGTGCCCAGTTGCGCCGGATCATGGTGCCGCGGGTCGAGGAGACGCTGCAACTTGTGCGGGAGGCGATGACGGCCACCGGCTTGTCCGGGCGTGCGGGTGGCCGGGTGGTGTTGACGGGAGGTGCTGCCCAACTCTCGGGTCTGAGCGAGCAGGTGGCGCGGCTGTTCGGGGCGACGGCGCGCGTGGCCACCCCGCTGGGTTTTGACGGTTTTGCGCCAGGCGAAATGACACCGGCACTCGGTACCGTGATCGGCCTTGCCTATGCCACGCTGGTGCCCGGCGCATTGCCGCGGCGCAGCTCGAGTGAAGCGTTGTCGCCGGCCAGTTACGCAGGGCGTTTGGGGCGTTGGTTCAAAGACAGTTTTTGGGACGACGAGAAGGCAGCGGGGACTGGCGCGGCTTGACGACAAAGCGCGCAGCCAGCAACTCGCGATACAACGGCTAAGAAAGATCGGCCATGAGCAGCAAAGGTACGCCCGGCAATCTCACCGAGCTCAAGCCCCGCATCACCGTCATTGGCGTCGGTGGCGCCGGTGGCAATGCCATCAACAACATGATCGCGTCGGGTATCGAGGGGGTCGATTTCGTCGCCGCCAATACCGATGCGCAGGCATTGATTTCATCGAGTGCCGAGCGCCGCATCCAACTCGGCGTCAACTTGACCGAGGGTCTGGGCGCCGGCGCCAAGCCCGATATCGGCGCGGCCGCAGCCATGGATGCGCTGGCCGAGATCGAGGCCGCGATCCAGGGCTCGCACATGGTCTTCATCGCTGCCGGCATGGGCGGCGGCACCGGCACCGGAGCCACTTCGGTGGTCGCCAAGCTCTCCAAGAACCTTGGCATACTGACGGTGGCGATTGTTACCAAGCCCTTCAATTTCGAGGGCAACCGGCGCATGCGCACGGCCGAGGCCGGTATCGAGCAGCTGCGCGACGAAGTCGACACGCTGATTGTCATTCCGAACCAGAACCTGTTCCGCATCGCCAATGAACGCACGACCTTTGCCGAATCATTCCTGCTGGCCGACCAGGTGCTGCATTCGGGGATTGCCTGCATTACCGACCTGATCGTGCGCGAGGGCCTGATCAATCTCGATTTTGCCGACGTCCGCACGGTCATGGCCGGCATGGGCACGGCCATGATGGGCACCGGTGAGGCCGCCGGCGAACGCCGCGCCGTCGAGGCGGCGGAATTGGCCATTCTCAATCCGCTGCTGGACGATGTATCATTGCGGGGGGCCAGAGGCCTGCTCGTCAGCATCTCGGGCAGCCGCAGCCTGACGCTCTATGAAGTCGACGAAGCAGCCTCGCGGGTGCGCCAGGAGGTCGATCCCGAGGCCGACGTCATAATTGGCGCCACCTTCGATGAGAGTCTGGGCGAAAAGATCCGCGTTTCGATCGTTGCGTCAGGCTTGGTGAGCGTTGCCGGGGCTACGACACCTCGGCGTCCCGTGGCCGCGTCAAGCGCTGCTCCGGTCCGTCGCGAACCTGCGCCACAATTGGCCAGCTCCGAGCCACCAAGGCACCACGATTTTGCATTTGCTCCAGCCGCGCCGCCGGTCGAAGCGCCCTATCAACCCTATGCCGAGGCGGCACAGCCGGAGGTCATGCACGATGCCGCCTATGGCTGGGCGCCTGAGGTCGCGGCCCAGGCCGGGCCCGACCGGGCGCCGTTCGAGCAGCACAACCCTCAAGCCGCGCAAGCGGACTGGCACCAGGACGGCGACGTGGTGATCGAATTGGGCACGCCGGAACTGGCCAACCCCTCACCCTATTGGCAAGACAGCCCGCCCGACGCGCACGGCCACTACGAGCCGGCGCCGCAGTTCCGAGCGCGCCCGCCGCAGGAGCAGCGCCGGGTCGCCCGCCGCACGCCCGAAGTCGAGGATTTTCCGGAATTCGCGCAAGTAGCCTATCGCGCCAAGCGGCCGGACGCACCGGTCGAGCCCAAGCCAGCGGCGGTTGCGCTCGAAAAAAAGCGTGGCGGCTTGTTCACCTTCCTGACCGGGCGCAAGCCAGCGGCCGGGCCGGTGCCCGAATCACTTGACGAAGACTGGCCGCCACGGACACGTCAGCGCGAGCCGAGGGAACAATCCTCCAAGGCGGAATCGGCGCGACGTGGCGGCGAACAGGTGGACTCAGATGTGGCCCAAACGCGTCGCATCCAGATGCCGAGACACAGGCCTCGTTGACAGATAAACTATTGATAAATATATACAAAAATATGGAGCGGGCAGTGTGTAACGCGTAGCTGTGGCGAAATGGCAACGAATGACGCGAAAGGGCGGGCCCAGATTGGGCCGCCGCTCCGCCACAAAGGTAACAGAATGTAAGAAACCGTGATTTGTTTTGGGGCAATTCCCCTGCCTATGGTCAGTCCATGGTAAACAGACGTTAATAAGAGCCGACGATAATACCGGCAGAGACAGGGTTAGGGACCCGGTCTTGGAAGCCGAAAGCGGCCGACGAGAAGTCCGAAGACGCTGGAGAGCTGGTCCTCGTTCAAATACTGCGACATCGTTATCAAAGGCGCTGCGCAGGTGACGGGGAATTCGAGGGGACTGCGTGGACATGTCGAAGCGATTCATAGGATCGCGCCAGACGACTGTGGCTGGCGAAGTGGTGATGACTGGCACGGGGGTGCATACCGGCGCTCCAGTTGAGCTTGTGATCAGCCCTGCCGATGCCGACACCGGGATTCGCTTCATCGTCACCAAAGACGGTGAAACCGTCGCCAATATTCCCGCCGATTTCCGTGCGGTTGCGAACGCAACATTATGTACGGTGCTGGGCGCCGCCAACGGCGCCACGGTGGCGACGGTCGAACATCTTCTGGCCGCCCTGCGTGGCCTGTGCATCGACAACGCCTATGTCGAGATCGACAACGCCGAAGTGCCGATCATGGATGGCAGCGCGGCGCCGTTTGTCGCCGCAATCGACGAAGTCGGCATTCTAGAGCTGGATGCACCGCGCAAATACATCAAGGTCCTGAAGCCGATCCGGGTCGAGGATGGCGATTGCTGGGGCGAGCTGTTGCCGCACGCTGGTTTTTTCCTGGACGTCGAGATCGATTTTGACACCCCGTTGATTGGCCGCCAGCGCCTGAGCGTTGAGTTGAATCCGGGCGTGTTCCGCGCCGAACTGTCGCGTGCCCGCACCTTCGGTTTCATGCGTGATGTCGAGAAGCTGTGGGCCTGCGGCCGTGCGCTTGGTGCCTCGCTGGAAAACACCGTAGCCCTGGGCGACGACCGCATCATCAATCCGGAAGGCCTGCGCTACAGCAACGAATTCGTTCGCCACAAGGCGCTTGATGCCATTGGCGATCTGGCCCTGTCGGGCGCACCGTTGCTGGCAGCCTACCGCTCCAAGCGTGGCGGCCATCGCCTCAACACGCTGATGCTGCGCACGCTGTTCGCCGACGCCTCGGCTTGGACCGTGGTTCAAGCGCCGCGCACCCGCGATATCGGCCGTCCTGAAGCCATCGCCCGTGTGGCGTCCGCCCTGCTGGCCGCCGATCGCAGCTGACAGTTGCGGCCGAAGGCGGCCGAGGCCAGCCGGATAGTCAATTCGAGTGTATTTTATCCCGGGGACGCCATTTCGGCGTCCGTTCGCATATGGGCAAGGTCTTGCCTGTGCCGCACCGTCGAAAGTGCCGCAGGACGACAATGAAAGTATCTGCCGCGACCGCCCCGTCACCGTGGACACCCGGCACAGAAACACCATATTTATTTGATGTTTAGGCGTGTTCCGGCCTAGGTTGCCAGGGTTGACGGGCCGGTGATGATTTGGGTGCGCAAATTGGCTCGCGCGGGGGTGAGCTTTTCGAACCTTGCGAAACCAAGGCCGGGCGAAACCAAGGCCGGTTGGGCTCTTTTGGGGTTGGCATGAGCAGCAAAAAATTCGGCTTGACTGAGACGCGATGCTTGGTTGCCCGGAATGCGGCGCGGCTGCGTCCAATCGCCATGGTCGCCGCATTGGGACTTGCTGCCGCGTTGCCGCTCGCTGGCTGTTCGTCCTGGCCCGGTGGTGGCACCACCTCCAGCATCGAGAATCCCGATCCGCCCGAAAAGATGTTCGCGGACGCCGATAAGCTGCTCAATTCCGGCTACTACAAGGACGCCGCCGAAAAATACGAAGATCTGGAACGAAACTATCCGTTCTCAGATGATCCCTCCAAGCCCTATGCCCGCAAGTCGCTGGCTCTGGCGGCCTTCGCCTATTACAAGGCGGCCGATTATGACAATGCCGTCGCCGCCGGCCAACGCTTCATCTCGCTGCATGCCGGCAGCGAGGACGCGCCGTTGGCCCATCACGTGGTGGCCATGTCTTACTACGAGCAGATGCAGGATCCGCATCGCGACCAGACGCCAACTGTCAAGGCCGTCGAGTGGTTCAGCCGCGAACTGCAGCAGTATCCCTCGAACAAGTTCGCCGACGAAGATCGCAACCGGCTATTGATCGCCAAGGATAGTTTGGCCGCCTCCGAGATGAGCGTCGGGCGCTTTTATCTCGGCAAGCGCAACTATCTGGCTGCCATCAATCGCTTCAAGGCCGTGGTCACCTCGCATCAGACCACGCGCCATGTCGAAGAGGCGCTGGAGCGGCTGACCGAGTGCTACATGGCGCTCGGCATCAAGCCGGAAGCGCAGAACGCCGCCGCCATCCTCGGCCACAACTTTCCCGATTCCAAGTGGTACAAGGACGCCTACGCCCTGCTCAAGAGCGATGGGCTGGAGCCACGCGAGGACAGCGGATCCTGGCTCAGCAAAGCCTGGAAGAGCACGGTGGCAACGCTGACGGGCAAGACCGGCTGATCGCCTTACACGCGCATCGCCGCAACCCAAATCAGCGCCGTCAGCGCCAACGACAGCACCAGCGATCCCCAGGACATCAGGTTGACGGTTGTCAGCTCGAAGCCGTGCCCAGTATCCCAGATCAGGTGCCGGATGCCGCCAATCAGATGATGCAGCACCGCCCAGGTGAAACCGATCAACACCAGCCTGCCGAACCAGCTGCCAAGCAGCCCATTCACAAACGCAAACTGGTCAGGGCTGACAGCGGCCGCGATCAACCACCAGGCCAGCAACGCGCTACCCGCGTACAGCGCCGCGCCGGTAATGCGATGCACAATCGACATCAGCATATTGCCCTGCAACCGATACACCTGCAGATGCGGCGACAGCGGTCGATTGTCGGCGTTGGGCGTATCGGACATCGCGGGGCGGACCTTGTTCGAGCCGTCGGTTGGGTGAGTTCCAGTGTGGCACAGTGTGGGCAGCAATGTCAGCGCGATCGCATGAACAACTTTTACTATTGATCTTGCTCAAATTTTTATCACGTCCGCGTCGTGCGCCGGCACGCGGGGCGTTACGGCGCTGGTGTTGCGCAAGGCGTCCAAGGCCGCGCCGGATGCCCGCGTGTCGCGTCGCATCCTGGCCATCGCCAACGCCCGCTTCGTCGAGGCGGTCTGAGCAGCCTGGAACCGCCTCATCGGCGAAGCCGGACGCATCGCGTCCCTGTCCTTATAGCCCTGGATTCTTGCGGTCAAACCTTGGCTGGGCTGGTATAATAACAAGCGTCGTTGATGCTGACTCATCGGTGATTTGTAGGGGCGCACGGCAGTGCGCCCGCAGGGGAATCGCATGAACGAATTTACCCCGCTCCTGTGATGAGGCCAGCCAAGTAATTATCATCCCAGGCGGCGAGGCGGCGCTTGACGCGCATGGAGTGCTTTCCGGGCGCGCGGCGCATCAGGTTGCTGGCGATGTGCTTGACGGTTGCGAAGTTGGCCGGCGCGTTGGCCTTGCGGATGCGGCATTCGTCGTCCCGGAACACCATGTCCATCACCCAGTGATGGCTCTCGACGCCCCAGTGG
>JANLQJ010000197.1:0-4097 GCA_031367715.1 Hyphomicrobiaceae bacterium
CGGCCAACCGCTCTTCAGGAGCACGCTTTTGCGCTACTCGGCGTCGCGCTCCACGCTCCCTGTGTCCAGTAACCGACCGTTCACATCGTAAAAATACAGTCCCGATCAAGTGCTTATGCGTTTTCAAAGTGAAAAGTTCGGCCTAACCCGAGCCGCGAGAGTCGCAACATCGAGGCCGTCTGGACCTATCTTGCTGACGACGAAGGCGAACATCGCGTGCTGCCGGACGGCCGTTGCGACATAATTCTTCGGTTCAAGGTCGTTGGTGCGCACCCTATTGGCGCCATTGACGTGGCGATTTCCGGCCCGTCGACAACCTACCATATGGTGCCATTCAAGCCCGATGTGGGCTTTGTTGGTGTGCGACTGCGGCCGGGAATGGCCCGAATTGTTCTCGGCGTGGAGCCATCGTCCATCGCCAATCGTGTCCTGCGCGGGGAGGCGGCCATTGCAGCTGTTCCGGCGTTGGCAGCCCTCTGCAAGATGGCGCGGACGACCGACGACCTTATGGATCGCCTGACCAATTTCGTCGCTGATCGGCAGGCCGGGACCGGCAACCGGGCTGTTTCGACACGTTCGCTGGCGCTACTTGACGCCCTTCACGTGAGCTGCGGCCGCCTCTCGGTTGCCGATCTCGCCACCATGCACAGCGTCGACCAGCGCACGGTGCGGCGGACCATCACGTCGAGCACAGGGCTTGGGCCGAAAGAGTTTTCCATGATTCTGCAATTTCATCGCGCGGTCCGGCTGCTTCGAAATGCGGGACTTGATCCGGCGTCCGCTGCCGCCGAGGCCGGTTATGCCGACCAGGCCCATATGACCCGTGTGTTCCGCAAGCTTGGTGGGTTCACGCCAGCCGACATGCCCTATGTCACGCTTGGGAACCTGCCCCTATCAATGTCCGATTTATTCAAGACCCACAGATTTGAGACGCTAAACTACCTGTTATGACAATCGGAGCTGCCAATATGAAACTCGGATATACCATCATCTATGTCGCAGACGTTCCCGCGACCGTGGCATTCTATGAGAAAGCCTTTGGTCTGAAAACGCGCTTCGTCCACGAGAGCAAACTCTACGCCGAAATGGAAACGGGCGGCACTGCCCTTGCCTTTGCTGGTGAGCAGATGGCTGTCATGAACGAACTGGCCATACGTCCCAATCGCCAGGTTGACGTTGCCGCCGGCTTTGAAATTGCGCTGGTTGCGGACGATCCAGCAACGGCCTACAATGTCGCCGTGGCTGCTGGCGCCAGTCCGGTAAAAGCGCCGGCTCTGAAACCATGGGGACAGACGGTTGGCTACGTACGCGACCTCAACGGGTGCCTTGTTGAACTTTGCTCACCGATGGCCGGATAGACGAAGCGCATTGCGGCCCAGAAATTTGCCGTTGATGGCATCGTCGAACCGAGGTCGGCGGCAGGGGCCGTGACGGCGAAGAAGATGTCCCGGTCTCGTCGGGCGCCTCACGAAACTCCCGGCACGATGCGTGAGCCCATCGCACCGTCGCAAGACCTCGCCCAATCGCACATCAGTACCCGCCTCTTGTCCAGCGCATCGCCGCGCTGATAGGCCAGTTCCACCGCGTGCGCGAGCGCCGCCTCGCAAACTTCGCGGGGATGACTGGTGACTTCGCCGGCCCAGTCGCGGAAGGTGGAACGAAAGCCATGCGAGGTGATGCCGTCGGCGTTCATACGCGTGAACAGGGATTTCATCACCATGAACTCGATCAGGTCGTCGGCGATCTGGCCGAAGGTCCGCGCTTTCGATCGCGACTGTTGTTGCTCCTCCACGCTGCGACGTTGGGCATCCAGCGCCGCGCGCTTTTCTTCAAGAGGGTTGCTGCCGTTCTGGACGGTGAGCCGAGCCGTTGCAGCCAGCTCGCGGGCCTTGGCAAGAGGCGCCGTCCTGGGTGAGCCTCGACCCATTTCGCACTTGCGCCCCTGCCAGCGAAACTGGAACGTCCAACGCTTGCGGCTGCAATCCGGGGAGATGAACAGACACAACCCGCCGTCATCGAAGTGCCGACCAGGCTTTAACAGGGTTGCCACCTCGCGAGCCGACAAGCGGTTCAGCGCTCGCACCATCGTCGCCTCCGTTTCCGGTGTGCCCAGCTCTGGGTGGACCGGCCGGCCGGTCCACCCATGAAACGCGGATTGGAGCGAACAGGCAAGGGCCACAGCGCACACGTTTGGTGCGCTTGGATCAGTCCATGAGGCTTGTTGTCGGGTTTTTGCGGGCTTCCGCGGTCAATCCCGGACCAATGCGGAAAGCCTTGCTGGCGGAGAGAGGGTCTTACACGCAACTAATGAAATCAATAGCTTAAGGAACATTTGTCTTTTTTACCCCACGTTTTACCCCACACAGATCATTTTGTTGCAGGGTTCGCGCATGTTCCGCGCTGCAACAACTAGCATTTCACACAGCTGATGATATTCGGCGCGAACGACCTGACAAAGCACTCGCGGGTAGCGCGGTCTTTGCTGACCGCCGCCCGCTGCAGATCCCGGCGGGCCACCAGCGTAGAGCGGCTGCGGCGCTTTCTGCTTGAATTCGGCAACCCCTTGCGATCACCATTGGCCGGCTTCGCCTGCACGATCATGCAAAGGCGATGACACGAGGGTTGCTGTGTCAGTCATCAAGCAACAGCCGGTCCATATCTCCTCCGCGTCGACCGCAAAAGAAACATCCCCAGCCGAGGCTGCGGCTGCGCTGGTGATGTTTGTTGTCGCCTTACCCGGACTGCGCACTGGCCATCTTATTCATCAATACCGGCTTTGTCTCCGTTCCGGCGGCGTTTCAGGTCTTTGCCAACCTTGTGACGGGCGACAGTGCTTGGGCGCAGCTGTCCTTGGAACAGTTCGGCGCCAACCTGGTGTTCGGACTGCTCGGCGGAATCGTCATTGGCTGCTTACGCTACGCGCGCTTCACGGCGCGGCTGGTCGAGGAACTCGTTGAAGCCATCGGCGACCGGACGGCCGTGCAGGCCTGGGACATCGGCATGGCGTTCGTCCTCATTCATGTCGCCATCAGCATCCTCGTCGGCCTCCTGCTCACTCTCATCGGCTTTGCACCGTCCCTGTTGCATCCGCTCGAACCGATGACCTGGGCCGGCGGCCTCAGTCCGCTCGGGCTGACCCTCGGGGGCGCCGGTGGTGGCGCTGACAACACCGGATGGCTGTTGACCGGACTCCTCGTGCTGATCATTGTAATTGGCGCCATTGTCTCAGGCACCGTCATTGGCCTCGTGGCGTGCGCGGTCTCCGGTGCGTCCATCACGCTGTCTGCAGCCGCCGGGGGCGCCATTGCCGGTGGTCAATCAGCCATCGGCCGCGTTTTCGGCGTCGCCTTGGTGCTCGCGATGGGCAGACTGTGGACCGCGCGCGTGGTGCGGCGGCGTGATCCGGTTCAGGCGCCCCTGACCATGGATCTGGTGCGGCAGCGCTTTCAATACGGGCAGGACCGTTCCGACCCGTTCTGGCGCTTCGAGCAGTTTTGTCTCGCGCGCGGCGTCAGTCTCAACCTGCACAACGTCGAAGTCGAATTGGCGCAATTTGCAGCCAACCTCGCGACGCGAAAAGCCGGCGCCTTGCCGCGCGTCCTGCAACAGGCGGGCGATGCGTGCAGTCATGAACGATGGCGGCTTGAGCGGCTTGGCGAACCCTATCTCGAATTTCCTGAAAACACGCCCGCCCTCGCACCGACCAAGGCATCGCTGCTGTATTCCGGTTGGAAAAAAATGGCCGTGTTCAACGCGGTGGTCACCGGAGCCATTTTCGGCTTTCTCTACGCGGCAATTGTCGTGCTGGTCAGTGGCCTGTTCTACGCCCTTCAGAATACCTGAATGCGGATCTGGCCAAGACTACCCATTCGGCACAGTGAGCTGCTGGCCTGTCGGAAATCGCGGGGCTCGGGCGGCTGATCTTTCATGCGGCGATTGCCGGCCATATTCACCGCAAATATTGCGGTGAATAGATTTGCAATTGCAGCAAATGCCGACTATAATCTCCGCAAGAAATGCGGTGATTATGACCTTCATTCACGAGAGACCCGACTGGCCGGCGTTTACCTGGGATACCGATGCCCTGGAGCGAACGC
>JANLQJ010000254.1:0-3745 GCA_031367715.1 Hyphomicrobiaceae bacterium
TGCAGGAGAATTCTGCTTGGGACTTCCGGTTCGCCTTATCGATCACGCCACAGCACGGGCACTTCCTGCTCGTGTTGCGCGGATCAATTGCGACCATCGGAATTCCAGCCATCTTCGACTTGTAGTCGACGAATTGCCGGAGTTGGGCAAAGCCCCATCCATGCAGACGGTTGCGTTGTGCCTTCCTGGCCCGAACCCGCTTGCGGATATGCGTCAAATCTTCGACGGCAATCGCAAAGCGGTGGCGTTTAGCAGTCGCAACTATCTCCTTAGAGATGCAGTGCGAAACGTGCTTGCGGAACCTGGCCTCCTTCCCGGCAAGTTTCTTGAGCCGACGCTTGGCAGCCTTGGTGCCTTTGGCTTGAAGGCCACGCCGACGGCTGGCGAACTTCTGTCTGACGCGCTCAACGTCGGCGCCAGTGTACGGGTGGCCATGGCTGTCAAACGCGATGTTGACGACGCCGAAGTCAACGCCGAGAACGCCTTCAACGTCGATCTCTTTCGGGTCTGGCACGTCGCAAACACAAGCGATGTACCACTTTCCCTTGACGATCATCAGATCGACTTCGCCCTTGCGGAACGCCAGCAACTTGCGCTGCCGCTCGCCACAGACGAACGGGATTTTCTCACGTCCAGTCAGCGTCCATATCGAAACGATATCGCCGGGCTTGAACGAAAAGATGCGGTCGTCGAACGGCTGGGCCGAATGTTTGCGAAACTCGATCAGCTTCGGCTCGCGGCCATTCGCCTTGTGCGTCGTGTAGGCGTCGGCGACCTTGGCAATGCAGCGAACGGCTACTTGAGCGGCAATCTCGAACTGAGCCCGCGCGTCGGCGTAAGCCAACTTGTGCAGGTCGAACTGGCGAACGATGCCAACTTCGAACCCTCGTTTCGAGAGAAAGTTACAGGCCTCGTTGCAGCGCTCAAGCGTGCGCCGGAGCAGGTCGGCTTGCTCCTTCGTCGGCTTGAGTTGGATGTTCGCCACCAGTTTCATTGCTCAAGTATAGAGCGCCGTGCTTTCCCGTCAACCCCTTTAACAAGTGGAAGGGTGCGCTTTCCTCTGCCGGCTAAAGCCGGACAGTCTCCAGCGCGCGGAAACTTATGACCGATTCTCTGGATGGAGTAGAGGCCGTCGTCAGATCACTCAAGGGCGACCCGAATTGGGCACAATGCCCAAGGTGCCGACAGTATCACACGGTCCTGCTAAATTACGACTGCCTGTGCGATCGATGCTGTGCCGCAGTCATAGAAGGTTTCCCCGATCATGAATCGGTGCCGATGATCAAGGCATGCGCCGACGCACAGCGGCGTCATTTCGGGCGGCCGACGCATTCGGCTGACACGCCACCGGCGGAATCGGAGGCGAAAAGAGATTGATAGTTGCCCACAAGCAACACTGTCCTAGACACGTGCGCCCAAACCATGCCACGGCCGCACGTAGTATAGAGTGCATGCGTATCAGCTTTGCCGAGGCCACATGGCGCAAGCTGCAGTTGCCGACATTGCAATTGGACCAACACGGGAGCGCATCAGGCAGGCAAAATTCGGGATCGACGGGCCGGAGACCACGCAAACGGTCGACCGGCGATCGCACGCAATTCGCGACATCTGGTCGGACATGCGTCGCCGCCAGCAGATCGACAAGACTGGGGAGGACGTCGCTCGAAAATTTGCAGACGTGATGGCAAAGGCTCGAAAAACCAGGGCAATTACGCCGTCATATGGCCAACGGATGGCCGAGGGGACGCCCGCGTCGCAGCTGTCGGCCAGAGCGGCCGAGGAAGACGCTGCCCGGACGGTGGACTGGATCGTGCTGCATGAGCGTGACAAGGCGATCCTGCCGCCCCGAGCGCGCATCGCAATTCTGATGGCCTGCAGCGGCAAGGCCTGCATCGGAGAAACAGAGCAGCCGTACTCCCTGGGAGAGATTGGTCGGATGGTCTCGAGTTATGCGACGGAAAAGCAGGCGGCAGCGGTGGCGGTTGGCGTCATAGCGACGGGGCTAGAAATCCTCGCGATCCATTACCGCATGCGCGTCCCGTGAGTGTTGCCAATTAGCACTAGACAGGACCCGTCGATCATCCTATTCTAGTCACAATTCGCACAATACCGCCACGATCCACAAAGCCGCTCCTCACCAGGGCGGCTTTTGGCGTTTGGCCACTCAATCCCAGCCCGTCCAATACACCATGGCGCCGGCTTCCCTGACGGCCGGGCGCACATTCTCTCCTGGCAAAGGATGGGCTGGGATACTCGCAAACTCCGACAAAAAGGAGGCGCCATTGCGCCGGTACGCATCTCTAGCGGTGGCGCTGGCCGCTTCCGTCATCATGACCGTGGGTCCTGCCCATCCCGCCGACTTGGGCGGCCCGGCTGCCCCGCCGCAGAAAATCATCAAAGCCCCGCCGCAACCGGAAGCTCAGCTCCCGGTCGTCCCGCACCACATCTCGTGCTACGTCCAGGGCCTCGGCGGCGCCAACGTTTCCACGTTCGGCACGAATAGCGGCGACCGCCTGTCGATCAGCGCGTCGGGCTATAGCGCTGCCGGTGGCCTGGGCTGCGACTGGCGGCATGAGCGCTTCGTGCTTGGCCTGCTCGGCCGCTACGAGCGCAGCATCGGCGCCGACGACGCCATCAAACTCGACCACGCCTGGACCGCGGCGCTGCGCGCCGGCTACCTCGTCAATCCCGGCACGCTGGCCTATGCGCTGCTCGGCGGCACGCAGGCGACATTCCGGGAAGACATCACGCGCCAGCAAGGGCGTGGTTTCGTCACCGGCGCCGGCCTCGAGCTCGACATCGGCCACGGCGTGTCGCTCACGACTGAATACAATTACACCCGCCTCGGCACCTGGCATGACAGCGGCGTCTCGATTGATCCGGCGAGCCACGCCGTGCGGTTGGGGTTGACATATAGATGGGCGGGTTCGCTGTTCGACAAGTAACACGACGCAATAAACACACAGGAGGGGCACCGATGACGGCACTCTCACGCAAGTTCGATGAGTTTTCGCTGGCCATGCTCGGCGAACTCACGCCAACCGGCAAGGCATGGGCGCGCGTTGGCGCCGTGGTGCTGGTGGTCGCCGCGATCATGTCGTTCAACTTCGGCTTCCAGGTCAGTTTCTGGCACGGCGTATTCCTAGCCGCGTTGTCGTTCGCGGCTGCGTTCGGCCCCGAGGTCGCGCACAAGATGGTCGAAGAGGGCCGTGCGCTCGTTGGTTGCGTGATCGGCGTTTGCGCGGCCGGCCTGCTCGTGATCGAGTTCGGGTCCCATAATTCGTACACAGCTGGTATTCGTGGCGACAACCTCGCCGTGACACGCGTCCAAAACGTCCGCTATGATGGTGCCCAGGACGGAGTGACAGAATCCAAGACCAGCCTCAAACTGTTCGAGGGACGATTGGCTGACCTCGAATCGGCCAATCCCTGGTCGGCCAGCGTCACAGCAGACGCTCTGCGCGCCCGCCTTGCATCATCCAATCTCGCCATCGAGCAGGAGTCCGCACGTGGCGGCTGCAAGGCCAAGTGCCTCGATCGCACCAAAGAGCGTGACGAGATTGCATCGCGCATCGCGATTGCCGAGGAAAAGGTCTCGCTCACCAAGCAGATCGAGGCCACAAAGAAAGTCATCACCGGCGCACGCGCAACGGCTGACACCACCGAGCACAAGTCATCGGCGGTCGCGCATAGCAATGCAGCGCTCGCCAAGGCGATCGCGTTCATCACCACTGGCTCGCTTACC
>JANLQJ010000265.1:0-4339 GCA_031367715.1 Hyphomicrobiaceae bacterium
TGCTTCACGCGTCGCTGAAAGGTGCGCAGCGCCCCGCCGGCCGCGGCAATCCAATCCTGACGGCCGCCCAGCAAATGCTCAAAGAGTGTCTTGGCGTCCAGCTCCGGGGTCGGCTCCAGCCAGGTCAGCGCCGCCTCCCACGGCCCATCCCCCAGTGGATTGTTAGGGGCGGCGCCAACACCGTTGATTTCGGGCAGTTTAAATACCGTGATCGTAACCGCGCTGCGGCGTGAGATTGCACGGTTTTCAGGCCGCCGGCATCAAGCCTCCGGGATGTGGTCTTTTGCCCTGTAGCTTTTGCCTTCGACGACGCAGGTGTCAGCATGATGGAGGAGCCGGTCGAGCAGCGCGGAGGTCAGGGTGGTGTCGTTGTTGAAGATTTCCGGCCAGTTCTTGAACGCGCGATTGGTGCTCATGAGGATGGCGCCGCGCTCATAGCGTTCGGAGATGATCTGGAACAGCAGGTCGGCGCCGAGCTTGTCGATCGGGAGATATCCGAGCTCATCCACGACCAATAATTTCGGTTTGAGGTATCGCTGCATCGTGCGCTTCAGCGAACCGGTGGCGGCCGCGGCCGAGAGCGTGTGGATGATGTCGATGGCGGTGGTGAACAGCACCGAGTAGCCGCGCACGCAGGCCGCGTGACCGAGCGCGATGCACAGATGGGTTTTTCCTAAGCCCACGCCGCCCAGGAAGATGGCATTGGATTTCTGTTCGACGAAGTTCAGACGGAAGAGATTTTGGATCTGCGGCCGGTTGATCTTCTTTGGCCAACTCCACTGGAACTGATCGAGGGTTTTGGTGAGCGGGAAGCGGGCGCGGCGGATGCGTTGGGCGAGACTCTTGTCCTCCCGCCGGGCGACCTCGCCCTCGATCAAGCGCTTCAGGTATTCGAGATGATCCCACTGCTGTTCGGCGGCGGTCTGCGCGAACTCGTGGTAGTTTGCGCGGATGAACGGCAGCTGCAGTCGCAGCAAGAGTTTGTTGAGCGAGTCCTGGTCCGGATGTTCGTCGCCGGTCTGATCGTCCTTACTCATCGTGGTCAACCTCGTAGATGGATAAATCCGGTTCCGGCAGCTCCAGATCCAGCAGGTCTGCGCGCCGTGTCAGGGAGAGCGGACTGGTGGGCTGCGATTTGATGCGCGCCCGGGACTCGAGCAGATGGGCGATGTATTCGCTGGAGAAGGCGTTGAAGAGGAGTGCGTCGTCGATGGCGCGGCAGCAGGCCTCCTTGCCGTAGATCTCGGTGAGGGCGAGGATTTTTCGCACGTGACCTCGGGCATTGAAGCGGCGCGCCACGAGGCCTTCGTAATACGCCCGCGCCTTGCTCGAGAGTGCCAGGAATTGCGATAACAGGCGCTGTTCACGAGCGCTCTTGCGCTGCTCGAGCAGCGCCTTCGGATGATCGGGATCTTCGATGTCCTGGTGCCGATCGAAGCTGCGAAGATGCCGGGCGATGAGCCGGTCTTGGTGGTAAATGCAGATCCGCTCGGGATAGGCTTTGACCGTGAGGCGAAGGTTCGCGAACTCGGCCGGCACCGAGTAGCGATTGGTATCGAGGGTGATGCGGAACTGGCTGGACGCGCGCAACGGGATCACCCGCGCCAGATCATAGGGATTGGGGTTGGCATTTCGCAAGAAGCCGCGTTCTTCGACAAAGAGGTCAACGGGACGCCGGTGCGTCTCGCCGTGCTCGCGCACGTTGGAGGTCTCGTTCAGCCACGCCTGCACAGCCGGATTGACGGCCGAGAAGTCGGTGAACTCGGTGCCGTTCAGGAAGTTCTTTTTCACGTAGCCAACGCCGGACTCGACGCGGCCCTTCTCGTTGCCGGCGGCGACGTTACACGGGGAGATTTCGAAGGAGTGATGACGCGCGTAATCGACGTAGCGCGGATTGAACACGGGTGCCATGCCGGTCAGGCGCCGCAGCACCGCAGATTTCAAGTTATCGACCATGATCTTGGTCGGGACCCCCAAGACGGCGAAGGCCCGCTCTTGGCAGCCCAGGAAGTGCTCCATGGTTTGTGAGACGGTGAACTCGACATACATCTGGCGTGAGTAGCATTGCACCATCACGAAGAAGCTCAGGCGCCGACGCGTCGAGCCGACACCGACCGAGCCGTATTCGCCCCAGTCGATTTGGGCGCATTCGCCCGGCGCGAAGGTGAGCTTCAGGAACGCCTTGCGCTTCGGCGGCCGGATCCGGCGCACGTACATATTGACGATCGTGAGCCCACCGCGGTATCCGGCTTCGCGCAGCCGCTGGAAGATCTGCTGGGCGCTTAACGAGTGCGCTTCGAGCCAGCGGATGATCAGGCCCTTGTACGGATCCAACTGACTGCCGCGCTTGGCGGGCGCGCGCTGTTCATAGCGCTCACGGCGCGACCACTTCGAGACCGTCTCCGGGTGCAGCCCAAGTGCCTGGGCCGTCTGCGTAATCGACAGTCCCTGTCGATCACGATGGTCACGGATTTTGCAGTAGGTCTCGTAGTCGATCATCCGCGTCGGTCCCGATCAGCGGGGACAGCGAGCGTGGCGCGCCGTTGCGCGATGCCGTCTTCGACCGACCGCATGCCCTCGATGCGCGCGGCCGCCGGCGGATCGAGCGACAGCACTTGATACAGCGGCCGCTCGTAAGCGATTAGATCGAGACGGAGCAGATCAGCGCGCGCATGGATCAGGCGCCCCACCGGCATCGACAGCAGCCGCGTCAGGTTCGCCTCGCCGTAATAGCTCAGGCCCTGAGCATCGGCGACCGTGACCAACACCAGATACAACGCGAGGGCCTGCACGTCGCAGCGCTCGAGGTGGCGCTCACGCACCAGCCGTTGATCGATCCAGCTGAACTGCGGCGGAACCTGGCGTAGCCGTTCAGGGCGCAGCACTCGTTTGTGGGGCATGATTTTTTTGACCCGAGAGGATGTCTTGCCCGAGTTGTAGCAAGCGGCGGGAGGTCTGCGCGATGTCCTCTTGTAAGGTTGAGTCGCTCAAATGGGCAATTAGGCCAATCAGAACAGGACCTTGCAGTCGAAGCGCATCTTGTAAGGCTAAAGTGGCGCTTTCTCTATGCGGCTCAGATACTTGCGAACGAAGGGCGTCTTGTAAGGTACGGCTCTTGTAACGCGCCGTGTTGCGCCAATAGCCCGGATGGGCTCGTTGCCACTCGCGTACTCGAGCGGCGTTGTCGGCTTCACGGAAGTAGTTTCTGTTCTCTGGCTTCGCGAGCCAGCGGCGCTGCCGCGCCGCCTTGCCAGCCGCTCGGCAGGCGCGCTTCGGACAGTACTTTTGACGTCCACGATTGCGCACATCCGCTGTGAAAATATCGCCGCAGCCCAGGCACTTGCTTTGTATTTTGTTCGCCATGGATCCCTCGCTTGAGGATCCATCTTCGCCGACAACCATGCACCCGCGGACGCTCCCGAGGCGCCGACACCGGCGGCGGAAAAATCGAGATGCGAAGAAGACGATAAATTAATTTCGCCCGAAGAAAACGGACGAAGAAAACCCCGGCGTTCAAACCGCCGGAATCAAACGGTAATCATGTCGCCCCTGACACTCTGGGACTGGCCGCGATGCCGACTGGTGCGCAAGAGGTTGTGAATATTGCTGACATACGATGTGTCGTCGTTGGCATGAAACTGGTCGGGGCTGCAAACTCGCCTGATCAGTCAAGGGGATTTTTGTTGACGCTGTACTACATCGGCCGGTTAGATGGACGTTCGCCGAAACTCGACATCGAGCACCTGCTAATTGAGGAGACTCGCAAAATGACGGATGCCGACTATGCATCAGAGGAAAGGCGTTGCGGAGCAAGATTGGCGGAGAAGGGACAGCAGATCACGGAAATCGGCAAGCATCTGGTCGAGAGCGGGAAAAAGGTCCCTGATCGCTAAGGGCGGTAACCAAAATACTGCCGATGCACACCGCCAGGATCTACATATCGATCGTCCAAGCGCGGTCACTCCGATAGCGTGTGGGGATGGCAGCCGGTTGGCGGGCATCTTCCCCATTAGCCGCTTCCCATGTGCGACGGCGAGGAGTTCGGCTGCCGAACTCTGGGGCTAGAAAACTGGCGGTGCGCATCAGATTGCTGGCATTTTTGCCCATAGATTTTTGAGGGCAGGATAGGCTAGCGCCAGCAAAATGAATCATGCGCGGTTGCGTGCGAAGGGTAAGGGGTGCTTTTTATGGGCGATGCAGGATAGCTGGCCGGCGGCTATCAGGTCACAGTGTGGCCCAAGACGCTGGTACTTCTGGTGTGGTTGAGGTGTCGCTGTGAACCGTTCTCGGAGTGCAGGACGGAGGGCAAGATAAAAGGGTTGCTAGCAGCGAGGGCCAA
>JANLQJ010000305.1:0-7965 GCA_031367715.1 Hyphomicrobiaceae bacterium
ATTGGGAGGCACGACCGCCCGGCTTCCCGATCTCCTGGGTCCGTCCGCACGCGTTCAAGCGCACGGCCCCGAGCATCCGGCCACCGCACTTCCCTGCCACGTGTGCGACGGTCGCGACGACGTCCCGTTGCGGCAGGCAACGAGGAAATACTACGCCAATACATGAGAATACGCAAATACTTATAGTATATAATGGTTAACCCGCAGCACCCATGGCGTAGGGGCGGGCTGCGCCCGCCCTGGCGGCACGGCTCGGATTGACTGAAGGGGCGCAGCCCGCCCTACGCCTTGATCGACGATAAAAACCAATTCCAAGTTTGAAGCATATTGAGCGGTCAAACCTTAGGAGGGCTGGTACATCCTACGTTTTCGCGCTTCGATCGGGCCACCCCAGCGCGCCGCGCGCCGCCGCCGCACCAGTCGAAAAACATGCCTGCAACAGATAGCCACCGGTGGGAGCATCCCAGTCGATCATCTCGCCGGCGGCAAATACTCCGGGCACGTCTTTCAACATGAAGTGCTCGTCGAGAGCCCTCCAGCAAATTCCGCCAGCGGTGGAAATGGCGCGCTCAATCGGGCTCAGCCCCGTGACGGTAATTGGCACCGCTTTGACCGCGGCGGCCAACGCATCGGGCTCGCTGGGCAGCGTCTTGCCATGCCCCTCGTGCAGCAACGCAATGGCCACCGGCGGCAACGCGGCTGCCTTGCGCAAATGGTTGGCCAGGCTGAGTTTTCCACGCGGCCGCGAGAGGGCTCCCGTCAGTTGCGAATGATCGAGGTCAGGTCGCAGATCAAGGCTCAGCGCACAGCCCTGAGCACTCGCAAGACGCTCACGGATGCTCGGACCCAGCGCGTAGATCACGCCGCCCTCGAGACCGTCCGCCGTGATCACCGCCTCGCCCCGTAAAGTCGTATTGCCAACGGCAACGGCGATGCGCTTGAGCGGTTCGCCGGCAAAGCGTCCCGCGATATGCTCCGACCACGCTACCCGCACGCCACAATTGGCCGGCGACAGCGGCGTGATGGCGACGCCGCGCGCGGTCAGGATCGGCGCCCAGCTGCCGTCGGATCCGAGCCTCGGCCAGGACGCGCCGCCCAGCGCCAGGATGGTGGCATCGGCCAACACCGAGACCTTACTGCCGTCGTTGACAACGAACGCCAAGGCGCCATCTGGCTGCCAGCCGGTCCAGCGCACGCCGCGCTGCATGCGCACGCCGAGTTCGCCGAGCCGCCGCAACCACGCCCGCAACAGCGGCGAGGCCTTCATGGCGCGCGGGAAGACGCGGCCGCTGGAGCCGACAAAGGTCGATTGCCCCAGGTCGTCCGCCCACGCCCGCAGCACTGCCGGCGGCAATGCCTCGATAGCGACGGATAGATGGTCCTTGCCCGCCCCATATCGCCCGAGGAATTCCGGCAGCGCTTCGCTATGTGTAAGGTTCAACCCACCTCGTCCGGCAAGCAGAAACTTGCGGCCCGGATTGGGCATGCGGTCATAGACCGTCACGGCCACGCCCGCCCGCGCAAGCGTCTCAGCCGCCATCAGCCCAGCGGGACCGCCGCCGATGACGGCGATAGTACGTTTAAGCACTGCCAAAGGAGAATTCCGGAGATGTTGGCGTAGCGGCGGCTTGCGGCTGCCCTGGTGCAACACGGCGCGAACCAAAAGGGCGGCCGCAAGTCGCCCTTACGCCATTCAGAGCGCTGATACATCCACCGGCGTGTCGTTGTAGCATGCACCGCGCGCCAGATCGGCATCCTGACTGGCCGACACCAGCGCCGAAATGGTCTGGCCGTTTGCCGCCGTCGCAAGCCATGCGCCCTTCTCCGACGACACCACGCCGCGCCTGACAGCGTCCGAGACCTGCAAGATCAAGAACACCTCGCCGAGGTCGTTCCAGAGTCTCACGCGCACGCCATCTGCCAGCTTGCGGGCCAGTGCATCGGCCGGATGCATCAGCAGCAGCGGCGCGGTCAGCGATGGCTTCATGCCGCCAAAGGTCGAGGAGATGCGGCGGTCCGAAGCGGGCGAAATCAGCGCCAGCGGGAAGCGATCATCGCGCGTCCGGAACTCCGGCAGCAGCGCGTGGGCACCCCAGCGTGCCGCCAGAACTTCGGACTTCAGCTCGATCTTGCCCGATGGCGTTGCCGGACGGACATTGTCGTAGAGCACCATCGGCTGGCCATCGGCGCCCAGCATCTGTAGCGGCTTATCGAGCGGCACCTGGCTGCCGCGGACGCCGCCAAGCCGGCGATCGTCGGCATTCACCGCATCGTCCATCAGCTCGGCATCGCTGGCCTGCAACAAAGCGTCCGCAAAGCCAAAGCGCCGAGCCAACCTGCGGAAGATTTCGGTATTGGGAAGCGACTCGCCCTGCGGCGGGATCACCGGCTCGGCCCGCTGCAGCCAGTGATGGCCATAGGCAGCATACAGATCGGCGTATTCGAAGTGCGTGGCGGCCGGCAGCACGATGTCGCAATAGGCCATGCTTTCGGTCATCGAGATGTCGATGCCGGCCATGAACAGATCCTCGCGGGCAAGCCCCTTGCGCATCAAGTTCTGATCGGGATGCACCACCAGAGGATTGTGATTGTAGATGATGGCAGCGCGGATCGGCGGGTCGATGCCGTCCTCGGCGAGGTAGCGCCCGAGATCCTTGATGTTGAGCGTGCGCGTCCCGGCTGGCGCCAGATCCGGACGAGCCAGCTGGTCGCCGGTCTTGGGGAACGCGTTGCCCGCGCCCGCGACGATGCCGCTACCGTTGCCGAGCTTGCCCATCAGCGCTGGCAGCGCGTAGGCCGCGCGCACGCCGCTGCCGCCATTGCGGCCTCGCTCCCAGCCATTGCCGGGGGCTATGACCAATCGCTTGGCCTCGATCAGCCATTGCGCGAAGGTCGTGAGGTCGGCAGCCGGCACCCCGCAGATGGCTTCGGCCTTGGTCAGTGGATACGCGCGCGCCCGCTGCATATACTCATCAAACCCCAGCACATTGCCGGCGATGAATGCCTGATCGAGCCCGCCCAGGCGCTCGATTTCCACGGCGACCGCAAAGGCCAGCACCACATCGGTGCTCGGTTTGGGCGCGAGGTGCAGATCAGCCTGCTCGGCGATCTTGGTACGCAGCGGATCGATGACAACCATGCGTCCGCCCTTGCGCATGGCCTGCCGGATACGGCGCACCACATGCAGGTTGGCGACCGTGGCGTTGTTGCCCCACACGACATTGAGGTCGGCATCGGCGCATAATTCCGGCGGGCAGCCGGGGACCGCGCCGAACATGCCGGCCCAGGCTTGCCCACGCACCGCGCCACACAAGGAACCACGGTAGAGTTGCGTTGCGCCCAACTTATGGAAGAAGCGCGACGACATGGCATCGCCCTGTAGCATGCCATGCGGACCGGCATAGTTGAACGGCAGCACGGTCTGCGGCCCATGGCGCTCCACGGCCTTGCTCACGCCGGCGTGGATGGCATCCAGCGCCGCATCCCAGCTGATACGTTCGAACTTGCCGCTGCCCTTGGGCCCAGTGCGCCGCATCGGAAACAGCAGCCGCGCGCCGCCATGCACGAATTCCGGCATGTCCTGGGCAACCTTGTTGCAGATCACGCCCTCGGTGGATTTGGAGCCCTGCCGGCCGCGCACCTTGACGATGCGGCCGTCATCGACGGTAACGGTCAAAGCGCAGGTGTCGGGGCAATCGAGAGTGCAGACGGATGCGTGATCGAATGCGGTCATGGCGGCCTCGCGGGCGGTTGCAGCCGCGAGCGTAGCACCCGGACATGCCGACCGTCAGCTAGAGAAACAACATGGCGCCGGCGATCAGCAGCACCACGAACAGCACCATGTCGCGAGCATTGGCTTTGAGATGGCCAGCGACCAGGTGGGGCAGTTCGCGCGTGCCAAAGCGGAAGATCGGCACCAGGCCCTGCGCGAGGAAAAGAGCGCACACCCAGATGGTGATGCGCCCGAGCTGCTCGCGGCCCAGGCCATTGTCGGCGGCAACCACGTTGGCGGCGGTGAGCACGCTGGCATAGAACGTCGCCACCGCGCCCAACCCCAGCAGCAGCATGAGCGCCGGCACGGCAATCGGCTGGGCCGCGCCGAAGAACGGCTGGCGCTTGGGCAGTGCGGCGGGTTTCAGCGGGCGGCGCATGGGTAGGACCGGCGGTGAACGTTGAGGGAACAAGCCTAGCTGCGGGAGGTTAAAGAAGGGGTAACTACGTTTTTTCGACGCCCGCAACATCGGGAAATGAAGTCCATCGCCGGCAGCGTCGCCCTGCTTCCATTCAGTTCTGCACGGACCTGCCGGCGATGAACATCATGCCCCAAAACGAAAACGGCCCCCGCTTTTGGCGAGGGCCGCTGTAGTGTTAGAAACATGCGCTGCTAGGCTGCGATGGAAACTTTTTCGGGACGGTTTTTCGTATCCTCCCGTTCACGGCTTGGCAGCTTGATACCGATGTAACGCATCTTACCGTTGAACTTGATCTTCTGTACGCCCAGTTCACTCAGTTCACGGCCAAAGGTCGTAAGAGCTTCAGGCTCCTTGCTGTTGTCGTCGCACCAGTTGGTGTAGTCCTCGTAAAGCTCACTCGCTGTGAGATTTGCACCTTCAGAGGCAACGACGTTCTCCTTGTAGTAGCGGGCGACATTGCCCTCGGGTGCCTGCAATCGGGCAGGCTGCTTGCCAATATTGTCGTTGGCGCTTGCCACCATCGGCAAGGCCGGAACGTCGGTCTCCTGACTGACCACGGGAAGCGTGGTGTTGGGTGGGACAACCATGATCGCGTCGGCCACGGCCGGAGCAACGCTGGTTGGCACCTTCTGGCGCTTGTCCTCGTAGATCTTCCAATTGGCAAAGACCACGTAGAAGCCGAGCGATGAGCCCAGTTCGACAAGCAGCGCGACCATCAGAATGAGGCCGGTCTGAACCAGGGCCTTGTTCTGCCCCGACAAGGACGACAGCGTGTCGACCTGCGGATCGCTGGCGGCCAGCGCAACACCCGACGTCGCCGTCGCGATCTTGCTCCGCACCGCATCGATCCTGCCTTGCAGCTTGTCGCCCTCCTGGGCAGCCCCAAGCTCGGCAAGCAGTGTGTGGTACTGGCCGCAGAAGGCCTTGCTGTACCCTGAAGTTGCGTCCGTGCACGACTTGCTCGTGACCCAGCGCTTGTTCTGCTTCAGGACCTCGACCTCCTGCGCGACCATGTCGGCAGGACGGTGTTGTGGCACCCATCCGAGTTTCTCGCGGGTCTTGTCCAGCTCTGCCTTCATGTCGCTGTAGGCTGCCGCCTCGGCTGCACGCAGGCCGGACGCATCGGCGCGATTTATCGCCGAGAAGCCGAGGGCCGAAGTGAGCGAGTAGGTGAGGCAGACCGTCCATAGCAGACCGGCGGCCGCAGCTTGCGACCACTGCCGATTGCGTAGGGCAGCAAAGAGGAAGAACGGAATAAGGGCCTTCAGGCAGTCCGATGCTGCACTGGCTAGGCCCAAAAGTTGCGAGTCGAACTCGGAATGTCCGAGACTGTAGCCAAACCGCCAATTCATGGCAGCCGACACCAATAGCAGCACTGAAGCTGCCAAAACGCCTAGTACACCTAGAGCGTGGCGCATAAGTTTCTTGCCCCCGTCATAGTAGGTGGCCCCGGAAACGGATTTTCCGCGGAGCCGACGCAAACAAAATGAGAGGGAGGTCCCACCGAAGAACTTCGGCGGGCCAACCGGTTGCTGGCAATATTCTCGTGCTGGGTGCTTTCCAGGCCACAGTAGCCTGAACGCGCGTACGACCCTAACTTGACGAAACGCACCTTACGTCAAACGGCGGTTCCACGACCTTCCCGAGTCTTTCCACATTATTCAACCCTTGGTTGTGTGAATAAGATTCAGGCCAATCACGGAGATTGAGTCGAACGCGAGACGATTTCTGCCCCCTCGAATCAGGAGGCTATCATTTTTCCGCCCTGGATTCAGCTCCCTAATGCAAATATGTCGAAATCGCGATCCGGAAACGTGCCGAATTTGTGACGCCGGCAGCCTGTGCATTATTATCCACAGACTCATTTTCGGGCGTACCGGCCGCCATCGAGAGTCATGCAGTCAAACCTCCTTACTGCCCGAAACGGGAACCGCGTAGAGGCGGCGAACGGACTGTTGCGTTTTGGTTCTCATGCGCATTTTCAAAGCCACGCTGGTGTGTTTTCATCTGGGCAGAGAGCATGGAGAGGGATATAGTGTTTTGGTCGTGGGGCAACTTGACTTGAATTTGGCCCCGGCAGCGGGCAGCCGTTTCGGCCAGCCAGCCAAGTTGCGAAGGCGCAAGGCTATTTCTGGTTGACGTTGGCTGCACAGCTGCGTTTCGGCGATCAGACTCGTAGTGCAATTGGAGTCGAGTTCGATGTGGCGGATATTGGCGGTTGGGTTGGTTGGGTTGGCAGTCTGGCTGGCGAATCTGATGCTGCCGGCGTCCAACGGCGAAGAACAACTGCGCTCTCTCATAAACATCGCAACCCAGGGCAGCGAAGGCACCATGGCGCCGGTTGCGGCGCCGCCGATGGAGTCTCAAGTGGAGGTCGCCGCGCAGGCGTCGCCGGCTCCTGCGGCAACACCGCTCAAACCTGCGACTCTGACAGCCGAACCTGTCCTTCGTGTCACGACCCCATCGGGCGATGCCAAGCTGTCGCCGGTCGCCGAGACTGTCGATGAGGCACAGAGCAAGATCGTTCTCAGGTTGCAGCAGCAGTTGCGCCGGGTCGGCTGCTTCAAGGGAAATCTGCATGGCCAGTGGGACGCCGCCACCAGGCGCGCCATGGCTCGCTTTAATGATCGGGTCAACGCCCACCTGCCACTTGATCAGCCAAATCCGATCCTGCTGACGCTGGTGGAGAAATACGACAACCGCGCCTGCGGTGCGTCCTGCTCGCCTGGTACAGCGCCTAACACCTTGGGCCTGTGCGTGGCATCGCAGACCGTTGCGATGGCCGTTCCCACACCGTTGTCTCCTGGCGTCGCCGCCAATCCGGCGGTTGAGGCTGTCAAGCCGGTGCTCGTTGCGTCGAATGCCGCGATGGCGCAAGCAACCACGGCTGCCGCGCCGCCTGCCAAGAGCGCCGCCCCGCTCGTATCGGTCAAGACTGTTCAGACAGCGCCCGTGATAGCGACGGTTCCCGCCAGAGCAGTGCCAGCGGCCCCGAACAATGATTGGGCGCCGACGATCGTTGTCGCGTCGACACTGGCCAAGCCTGCTGCCGTTGCGGCGCCAATTCAGGTGGCCTCGATCGGCAAGCCCGCCCCACGGCGGCCGGCAGCGGTCGTTGCAGGCGTTCCTGCCGCAGACCAGCCCATCTGGTCGGCTAGCAGCGCATCGACGATCGCTGTGATGCAGACTTCGGCGTCTGCTGCTCTGACGGCCGCGACGGCGCCCGCGTCCGTGGCGACTGCGGTTGTAGCGCCGGCCCCACTCGTCGTGGCGGCTCTGGCCCCAACACCGGTCGTGGCGACGCCAGAACGCATTGGCACGACAATCGTTGCCCTTACGCCGGCACCCAACAAGAAAAAGCGCGCGCGCAAGTCATCGGGCTGGGGCAACACTCAAGTCGCCCTGGGCGCGATACCATCGCGGCCGCGTCGGTCCGCCTCGTCCGCCACTTGGGTCAGCAACGTGTTTTCGGGCTCCTCAAACCAAATACTGAGGCGGTTTCAGGGCAATTCCGGCGGCGGATTCAGCAGTTTTTCCAACGGTAGAGACATGCAGAGCATCCTCCGCAGCCGCTGAGGCGATCGCAGGGCTGCATGAGCGGCTCGTGTTGTAATACCAGACCACTTATGGTCTGACCTGTCACTTTGAAGGTTCGTGACAGAGGTCATGGCGTAGGGGCGCACGGCAGTGCGCCCGTCTAGTGTTCTGTACCAATCATTTGGAACCCCGAAAAATCGTCATCCCGGCGAAGGCCGGGACCCGTCCAAGTCGA
>JANLQJ010000307.1:0-2033 GCA_031367715.1 Hyphomicrobiaceae bacterium
CTCGAGTCGGTCGATGAAAGTTCGATCACGCACATCCCCGGCATTCGCGCGGTCGTCGTGATCCGCGACTTCATCGGCATCGTCGCCGAACGCGAAGAACACGCCGAAGCGGCGATGCACGCGCTGAAGGTCACGTGGAAACCATGGCCCGGCGTGCAGCCGCTCGGTGACTTGAAAAACGCGTTGCGCAACAACCCGTCAACGCGCCGCGTGCTGCTGGAGCAAGGCGACGTGGATGTGGCAATCGCCAGCGCCGCGATACTCATGCAACGCTGCTACATGTGGCCCTACCAGCTGCACGCCTCCATCGGCCCGTCGTGCGCGCTCGCCGACTGGCGCGGCAGCGAGTTGACCGTGTGGGCCGGCACGCAAAACCCGCACGTGCTGCGCGCCGACTTGGCCACGCTCACCGGCTTGCCCGACACCGCCATCGACGTCGTCCGCATGGAAGCGGCCGGTTGTTATGGCCGCAACTGCGCCGACGATGTGGCCGCCGATGCCGCGCTGCTGTCGCGCGCGGTCGGTGTGCCGGTGCGCGTGCAGCTCTCGCGCGAGCAGGAACACCTGTGGGAGCCCAAGGGCGCGGCGCAGCTGATGCAGGTGAACGGCGGGTTGAACGCCGATGCCAGCATCGCCGCCTACGACTTTCAGACTTCGTACCCGTCGAACGGTGCGCCCACGCTCGCGCTGCTGCTCACGCGCACGATCGATCCGGCATCGACCGCGTATGAAATGGGCGACCGCACGGCCGTGCCGCCCTACGACTACAAAAACCTGCGCGTCGTTGCCAACGACATGGCGCCGATCCTGCGCGCCTCGTGGCTGCGCGGTGTGTCGGCGCTGCCGAACTCGTTTGCACACGAGTCGTATGTGGATGAGCTTGCGACTGCGGCGGGCACCGACCCGGTCGCATTTCGTTTGCAGCATTTGAAGGACGAACGCGCGAGTGAGCTCGTCAAAGCGACCGCCGCGCGCGCGGGCTGGATCAATCACACACAGCCGCGGCAGCAGGCCAACGAAGGCAGCGTGCTCAAAGGCCAGGGCTTCGCCTATGCCCGCTACGTGCACAGCAAGTTCCCCGGCTTCGGCGCCGCGTGGGCCGCGTGGGTGGCCGACGTGGAAGTGAACCGCAATACCGGCGAAGTGCATGTGAGCCGTGTCGTCGTCGGCCACGACGCCGGGCTGATGATCAACCCGGCTGGTGTGCAGCACCAGATCCACGGCAACGTGTTGCAGACCACCAGCCGCGCGCTCAAAGAATCGCTACCGCTCGACGCGAAGACGAACCTGCCGGTCGCCCGCGAGTGGGGCAGCTACCCTATCCTGAGTTTTCGTGAGGTGCCGGTCGTCGAAGTGATGCTGATGCCGAGGCCGGGCGAGCCGCCGCTCGGTGTGGGCGAGTCGTCGTCGGTGCCGGGCACGGCAGCGATCGCCAACGCGATCTTCGACGCGACCGGCGTGCGTTTTCGCGAACCGCCGTTCACGCCCGAGGTGGTGCTTGCTGCGCTGAACGGGTTGCCTGCGGTCTCGGGGCCGGGCAGCGGCGCGGCGCTCCACGCTGTTCCGGTCGTTGATGGCGTTAGGCCCACGCTGCCGCGCAACGCGCCGTGGCCGCGCCAGCGCGGCGTGTGGGCGAAAGCCGCAGCCCTCGCCGCCGGTGCCCTCGGCCTCGGCGCCGCGCTGCTCGGCTGGCGCTCGGCGATCGCGCCGGTCGCTGCGGCGAGCGCGAGTGTCTACACCGCCGCGACCATCGAACGCGGCCGCGTGCTCGCGGCGGCCGGCGACTGCATCGTCTGCCACACCGCGGCAGGTGGCGTGCCCAATGCCGGTGGCCGCGCGATGGACACGCCGTTCGGTACGGTCTACACCACCAACCTCACGCCCGACGTCGTCACCGGCATCGGCGCGTGGTCGTTCAGCGCGTTTCAGCGTGCGATGCGCGAAGGCATCTCGCGCGACGGCAAACACCTATACCCCGCGTTCCCGTACACCGCATTCACGCAGACCAGCGACGACGACCTGACCGCGCTGTA
>JANLQJ010000309.1:0-1775 GCA_031367715.1 Hyphomicrobiaceae bacterium
CTTGCTCTCCTGCGCTTCCTCGACCAGCTTGACCACGCGGGCGATGGTGTTGTCGGCGGCGGCAGCGGTGACGCGAACGCGCAGCGCCGCATCGCCATTGACAGTTCCGGCAAATACGGACGCATCGACGCCCTTGCGCACGGGCACGCTTTCGCCCGTGACCGGTGACTCATCGATGGACCTGTCGCCCGCAATGATAACGCCATCGGCCGGCATCCGGTCGCCCGGCCGCACCAGGATGATGGCGCCGACCGCGACGCTTTCGGCGGGAACTTCCCGCGGCTGGCCGTTCTCTTCCAGCAGCGCCGTCTTGGGCACCAGCGCCGTCAGCGACTGGATGCTGGCGCGCGCCCGGCCAGCCGCCACGCCTTCGAGCAATTCGCCGAATCAGCATTTCGATCGAGAAGGGCGTACCCGAGCGCGCCGCCATGACGGCGCGGCGCGCGATCGGGATCAGCCCGACCAGCATCGCGGCGATGAACGCATAGGGGCCGATTGCCGGAACCAGCCGGCCGATGAGATAGGCCGCCACCAGCGCGGCGCCGCAGGCAATGGTCAGCCGGCCCTTCTTGCTTTGCCACCACGGCCCGGTCGTCGGCCCATGGTCGCGGCCGAGCAGCCCCTCAGCCTCGATGGTTGCGTGCTCGTCGTCGTGGTCTTTGTGGTCCTTTTGGTCGTGGCCCGCGTGGTCAGCGTGATCATGCCCGGCATGGTCGCCCTTGGCGGCGGCAAGTTTGGGCGCGGCGGCCTTTTCGGCCAGCGGCGAGGCGGAGTAGCCCAACCCTGCAACCTTCGATTCCACTCGGCCGAGGTCGCCCGAGCGGTCGTGCCGCACGGTCATGGTGCCGGCTGTCACCGATACCGAGACATCGGAAACGCCCGGTATGCGGCGCACGGCGGTGTCGATCTTGGTCGCGCAAGCGGCGCAATCCATGCCGTCGATACGGTAACGGGCCTGCTGGGTGGTGGCCATTGAGGTCATCCTTCGTTGTCGCCGCGCAAAGGCAGTTTCTGATGGCGACTTGAATTTCATGGCGCGACCCTACATTCTCTAGCGGCTAGAGGAGCAAGCAGGAAATGACTGACGTTTCGATTGGCGAGGCAGCCCGGCACAGCGACGTCAAAGTGCCGACGATCCGCTACTACGAGCAGATCGGGCTTTTGCCGGCTTTGTCGCGGACAGATGGCAACCGGTGCCTCTATGCCGCCAGCGACTTGCACCGCCTGGGGTTTATTCGACACGCGCGCGAACTGGGTTTCGATATCGACGCCATTCGCGCGCTGCTGACGCTACAGGACGACACCTCACAGTCCTGCGCGTCCGCCGACGCCATCGCCAAAGCGCGCCTGACCGAAGTCGATCAACGCATCCGCAGCCTGAAGGCTCTCAAACGTGAGCTGGCCCGCATGGTGGAGGGTTGCCGTCACGGACGCGTTTCCGAATGCCGCGTCATTGAAGTATTGGCAGGCCCCGGCGAATGTACGCAGCCGCATCATTGAACGGGCGTACGAGGACCCGCTTCAAGCGCTGGGCAGCAGCTCATCCGTCAATCCGAACAGCCGATAGCTGATCAGGTCGGTCCATTCGTGGGCGGCGAGGTCGATGGCCGCCAGCCCTTTGGCGGCCTTGCGCACGGGGCGCAGGTAGTCGGCCGGACCGGAGGTGCGAAAGTCGACCGGGTACGGGATAATCTCGAAGCCGGCGCGCCGGAAACAGGCAACCGATCGCGGCATGTGGCTGGCCGATGTCACCAGAACCCAGCGCGAGCCGCTCG
>JANLQJ010000322.1:0-6814 GCA_031367715.1 Hyphomicrobiaceae bacterium
AACCCTAAGGCCTTCGTCACTCACGCGGCATGGCTGGATCAGGCTTGCGCCCATTGTCCAATATTCCCCACTGCTGCCTCCCGTAGGAGTCTGGGCCGTGTCTCAGTCCCAGTGTGGCTGGTCGTCCTCTCAGACCAGCTACGGATCGTAGCCTTGGTGAGCCATTACCTCACCAACTAGCTAATCCGACGCGGGCCCTTCCTCTGGCGATAAATCTTTCTCCTTACGGACTTATCCGGTATTAGCCCAGGTTTCCCTGAGTTATTCCGAACCAAAGGGTAGGTTCCCACGTGTTACTCACCCGTCTGCCACTCCCCTTGCGGGGCGTTCGACTTGCATGTGTTAGGCCTGCCGCCAGCGTTCGTTCTGAGCCAGGATCAAACTCTCAGGTTTCATGTTTGATTCTGGATGCTTGGAAGGAATCAATTTCCAAGGCTTTGCGTAACGGGTTCCATACACTTCTGAACTCCGATGGCGTGAGCCACCGAAATCCTTGGTGATGAACGAAACGCATTGCACCAGAGTCTGCTTTGGTCCACGATTGCTCGCGAACCCGCCAGGACTCCGCCGCCTGCGTTTCTCTTTCTTCAAATATTCACTTGTCAAAGAGCGGTAGAACTCAGCTGGCAAAAATGCGACCCGAGGATAACAAGCCTCAGGTTGCGAACAAACAAAACCCGCTTCCGGTTCTAAGGCCGGAACGTGCCTTGTTGTTGTTCCAGTTGAATGCCGTCGACAATCAATCGAAAGTCGTTGGAGCGACGTAATCGCCCGGTCAGCGAGGTTGTTAAACCACGCCGCCCCTCCCGGTGTCAACGACATTTTCCAATTTTTTTGCCGCAGCCGGTTTTTCCACAGGCTGCGCATTGGCTTGGCCACAAAGTCGCCCGAAAAATACTCTGATGTCGCCGTCTTGTCGGCTCAGCCTTGCGCTGCTGCGGGCTGCCTGACGCAACCGCTTCCAGTGCCCTATACGGGTTTCTTAAGAAAAGCGGCGAGCAGGCGCCATGACGCGGCGGCGCCGGAGTGGGACGGTCGGAGTGACTCTCTGGCAAAGATGGACGTCTGGGGGCTGTTGGCGTGATCAAGAGGCATCGTTCGTATCAAGGGACGCCGAAGAGCCGCGCTCTGGTGCCGCGCAGTGGCCGGGCCCAGCTGCCGCAGGTTTATCTGGCGCAGACCAGCCGAGCGGCCGAAAGCGTCTATCATCCCGATCATCCAGAAGCGCGCCGCGGCTCGCGACTGAAATGGCTGGCGAGCACTCTGCTGGCTGCGGCCGTTGGCGTTGTGGCTATCGGCATCGCACTCTTCACGTCGATCGATCGCGAACGGGGCGAGGCGACCTTGCTGGCGGTGGTCGAGCAGACCGTGCGTCGGTCGATGGTGCCTGGCGCGGTGGTGGCGACGGCGGCTCTTGATTCCAACCGGGGCAAGGCCGACCGGCTGAGTGCATCGGCGCGGGGCTCGACCACCCGCCATATCATCCGCGAGCCGGTGCAAGAAAAGAAGGGTGACAAGAACTTCATTGTCCTGAAACCGTACACACGTATTGTTGCGCACCTCTCGAGCGCGGCCAGCGAGAACATCGATCGCATCCCGCCATTCAATCCGTTCACGCTCTATGCCAATACGCCGGGCGCCAATGATGCCGGCGAGGCCGATCGCTCGCCGGCCGGCTCGATGACGGTCGCGTTGCGCGATCCCGATGGCGACGGCATCCCGATTGGCGATAATCTTCAGTTCACGGACAGCGACGTGCTGCAAATCGTTCTGAAGAATCGCGAGGACAGTGCCGGTTCGTCCACCATGGAGGACGCCGGCGGCTCGATGGAGGCCGAGACCGCCGCCGATGCCGCCGCCCATCCGGCGATTGCGCCGCCCGAGACGCTGCCGCCGAACACGCTGGCCCTGGCCAAGAACCAGCTTGATGATGAGTCACGGCCGCAGTTCGAAGGTCAGGAAGTGCGCGTCATCCAGGCCAGCGGCACCGATACGCTGACCACCGTTCTGCAGCGCAATGGCATCAACAGCTGGCAGACCCGCGCCATCGTAACGGCCGCCAGGAAGGTGGTCGACGGTGAAGGACTGGTGGCCGATCAGGAACTTCGCCTGGTGCTGGCGCCGGCCGGTGACGGTACCATGCAACCCGCGCTGGTGACGGTTTTTTCCGAAGCCCACAGCCATCTGGTGACCGTCGCGCGCACGGCTTCGGGCGGTTATGTCGGGAGCGAAAATCCGCTGGCGGCCAATTTCAATGAGCAATTGCAGGACCTGCAAGGCAGCCGTCAGCACAGCACACTCTATGCCAGTCTCTATGATCAGGCCTTGCAGCAGGGCATGCCGGCGCCGATGATCATGCGGCTGATCCGCACCTTTGCCTATGACACCGATTTCCGCCGCCGCGTCGGCCCGGGCGACGGCTTCGAGGCTTTCTATGATGTCGCCGAGGATGCCAACACCTTGAGCGGCGCGCCCATCTCTGCCGGCGCCGGCCACCCCAACGAGCTGCTCTATGCAGCGCTGACGGTGGGCGGCGAGACGCGAAAGTTCTATCGCTTCCGCACCCCCGACGGCCTGGTGGATTTTTATGATGCACAAGGAAATAACGCCAAGAAGTTCCTGATGCTGAAGCCGGTGCGCGGCGAAGCTCGCTTCACCTCCGGCTTTGGCCTGCGAATTCATCCCCTGCTGCACATCAAGAAGATGCATACCGGCATCGACTGGGCCGGCGCCTCGGGCACGCCGATCCTGGCGGCCGGCAATGGCGTCATTTCGGAGATCGGCCGCAAGGGCGGCAACGGCAATTACGTCCGCATACGCCATGCCAACGGCTATGAAACGGCGTACTCGCACATGTTGAAATTCTACCCCGGCCTCGGCGTCGGCAGCAAGGTCAACCAGGGCGACCAGATCGGTTATCTCGGCACCACCGGATTGTCGACCGGCGCGCACTTGCATTTCGAGGTTCTGGTGAATGCGTCCTTTGTCGATCCGATGACCATCCATGTGCCGCACGAACGGCAATTGGCGGGACGGCAACTGGCCGAGTTCCTCAAGGAGCGCACCCACATCGACGATCTGATGACGCGCCAGCCGGTGATGTCGTTCGTCGATCAGGTGGCCCAAAAAGGGTGAGTCCAAACATCGCATTCTTGCCGTGCATGACCCAGTTATCGTCCAGTTATGGTCCAGGTATTGCCACCCAGAGTGGACACAGGCGCAAGATTGTCGTTCCCTCCGACGCGCCAGGTCTGGTTAACGACGCCCAACCGCCCGTTAACCCTTCCAGCGAGGGTTGCAACAGCATTCTGGAAGGGTCCGGATCATGAACCGCCTCAAGGGCAAAGCCATTTTCGCCACCGCCACCGGTCAGGGCATCGGCCGGGCATGTGCGCTCGCGTTTGCGGCCGAGGGCGCCAAGGTGTTCGCCACCGACATCAACGGTGAGCTGCTGCAGGCGCTCGCCAAGGAGGCCCCTGGCATCGAGACCTTCACGCTGGATGTGCGCAGCACCGCCGCGGTCGATGCCGCCGCCAAACGTGTCGGCCCGGTCAACGTCCTCCTCAACTGCGCCGGCATGGTGCACACCGGCACCGCCGTCGATACCGACGAGGCGGCCTGGGACCTGTCTTTCGACCTGAACGTGAAATCGCAGTGGCGCACCTTGCGCGCCTTCCTGCCCGCCATGATCGCCAACGGCGGCGGCTCGGTGGTGAACATCGCCTCGGCAGCCGGCTCGATCAAGGGCGCGCACAAACGCTACGCCTACGGCGCAACCAAGGCCGCCGTGATCGGCATCACCAAGTCGGTGGCGGTGGATTTCGTGAAAGACGGCATCCGCTGCAACGCCATCTGTCCCGGCACGGTCGATACCCCGTCCCTGAACGAGCGTATCCAGACCATGCCCGGCGGCCCGGCCGAGAACCGGAAGATGTTCGAGGCGCGCCAGCCGGTCGGGCGGTTCGCGCGGCCGGAGGAGATCGCGCATCTGGCGGTGTGGCTGGCCAGCGACGAGAGCGCGTTTGTTACGGGCGGGACGCATGTGATCGACGGCGGCTGGACGGTGTAAGCGGTAGCCGACAGGCAGAGCAAAATTGGCCGCCCTTTCAGGCGGCCAATGTTTGTGTTCGATAGTGAACAGCCGACGCGATCTATCCGCGCCTCAGTTCATGATTTTCAGCGCCATCTGCTTTTCTTTCAATTGCTGGCCGATGCTCTGGAAGGCCTGGCTGAGCGCATTGTGATCGTAGGCCAGGAAATACTTGCCTGTTTCGTTGTTTGCGCACTGCTTCAGAGTGTCGGCTGCTGCGGTATCGGCCGCCGAACCTGCGAAGCCAAAGCCAATCGTATAGACCTGGATGCCGGCCTGCCGCATGCCGTTACAAAGTGCGAGCGCCTGGGTCTTCGATGTTTCATCCGTATATTGGGTGTTGTATTCTCCGTCCGTCATGATGATTGCCGCCTTGGTCACAGACGGGTCGTTGTAGTCGGCTGTCTGGCTTGCGCTCGGCCAGATGCTATTCCATTTGGGCGACAGCATATACCAAGCCCAGGCGTGGCCGAGGTGGCCAGGCGTAGAACCGCCAATGGTCGCGTTGGCGAAGAAGTTCTCAAGCGCCGCCCGCTGATTGGTCAACGGAATGACGGCAGGCAATTCGCGGCCGGCGGTCATGCACAGACCGTCCTCGGAGTAGTTGAGTTTGCTGGTGGCGCCAGACACCTTCTGATTGTAAGGGCCGAGGAAATCGCCGCTGCCCGGCAACGTATCATCGTTGCGGTGCGATGCATTGCTGCGCTCGGTGACACATGAGATCAGATATCCGTCATTCGGGTTGTTGTTGCTGGAGCACTCTGGCAGCGTGCCGCCCGTCGATGACATCGACGCCGGGACGGGAATGAAGTAGCCGGTGCTTGTAACACCTGACGCCAATGTGAAGCTGCCGTTGCTGAAACCAGTGATCTGCACATAGCCACCTCCGGCGCTCGCCGACTGGAGCTGCGGTTGAAATGGGAGTGCGCTATCTGCAATGAATGCCGGCACGCCGATCAATTTGCCCGTGCTTGGATCGGTCATGTAGGTCACACCAGCCGCAGTTGCCGGTATCGGGATGTAGTAGTTGCCGGCGCCGGCGACCATCTGGGCAGCGCCTCCCGCTTGGCCCATCACGCCATCGCTGGCCGTGCCAGACATAAGCTCCCAGTCGAAGCCAGCGGTCACATTGTCGAGCGCATTCCCTTCATAGAAACCCGCGCCGCCAGCAGCCATCAACTGCGACGGGGCCGTGCCTGTGCCGGTGACGGTCGCGCCGACGGGCGTGCCTGGGTAGTCATTATGCGTTGCTTGCGCAATCGGTACGCCGGGCGCATTCGGATTGGCGCAGTGACCGTTGTCGTAGGTCGCGCCCGCCAGAGTGGACGAAGGTGACGTGGCGCCATGTTGCGAGCCGGCAGCGCCGCCCGTGATGCTTCCAGCGTGGCTGCCCGAGAATGGGCCGTGTTTGGTGCTCTTCAGGTTGGTGAGGTTGCTGAAGGGACCGCGCGGGTCGAGGCCGGTGACTTCGGACGCGTATTGCCCGGCGTTGACATAATCTGCCATCGGGGCGATGGCAACGCGGGTGGTTTCCGAAGACGCCGTATTGTTGGGAAAGAAGATGTTTATCAGATCGGCCGATGCAGCCTTCAAGGCATCGATCTTGGTCATGCCGTTGCGGGTGGCACCCATCGAACCTGTAAGATCGATCATCATCGCCACTTCAAGCTTGTTGCCGCCGGCACCAATGCTCGCGCCGACCTTGCTCATGGACGTGATCGCGATGCGATCGACGCCGAACAATCTCATGAAGGTTGTCGGCACGTTCGAACTGGCATTCAATGTGACGGTTCCAGAGGTGCTATCAACCTCAACCAACAGTCGTGGCGTGTTATCCAATGTATTGCTGTAACGGGCATTGAAGAACTCACGAGCCGTGACCACGCGGTCCGGGGCCTCGGAACGGGCAGCCGCCAATGCGGCGGCATCCGAAGCCGCCTGCATCTTGTGCTGATCGTTGCTGGCGCGCCCAAAATCGATGGCGATGGCGACCGTCCCGCTGACAACGATCATCAGGAAACCAAAGATCATCGCGACGTTGCCGCGCACGTCCGATTTGAACTGTTGTAGCAGGCCCTGCTTTTTGAATTCCATGGCTCTGTGGCTCCCCGAATGTACCGATGTTGATTTCGCAGATTGGGGTGACAATGGCACAGGCTGACTTTCATCATCGTTTTCATAATAGATAAAGTTCAAACTAATCTGATAAATAATTTATTCATCTTTTATGGTGAATCGAGTGTTAAGAGTACTAAATGCGAGGCAGCGCACCGATTATCCAGTTGAAGAGTAAGAAGGTAACTGCTCACCCCATACCCTATGAGGCGGCGGCCAAAGCTGGCGCGGCGGCAAGGGCCTCGGTGATGGCTGCCACGGCGGTCCGGCCGTTCAGGCGGCCGGTTGCCGCAATCGAGCACATGTCAGCATAGACATCGGCTCCTCAGGCTGAGCGGAAGCTATTGGTCACTTTTCGGTTATACGGTGCAGCGCATAACGTAATTATGCGGCGCGCACGATTATGCGGAGGCTGCGACGGGAAGCGTTGCCCGCCGCGGTTTTTTCGTAAGTCTCATACCGGCCAACCTATCGTTTGACTCGTGCTCGCAAGAGTAGGGGCGCACAGCGGTGCGCCCCGCCCAGAGCTTGTTGCGCAGCTAGAAGGGCGCACAGCTGTGCGCCCCAACGCCAAAAACATTTTCACGAAACATAAAAGTGACAAGTGAA
>JANLQJ010000327.1:0-15137 GCA_031367715.1 Hyphomicrobiaceae bacterium
CAGGACGTACGCGGCAAGCCTCTGTTTCAAAGCACTGTTTCCGAATTGCCAACTGCTGCAGGTCCCGATGGTTGGACAGGTCCCGGCCTTCGCCGGGATGACGAAAAATCGGAAACCATTTGAATGAGTCAGAACACTAGCGCTCGCGTCATGCAGTTGATCCAGGAATGCGTTGCAGATCATCGAATTGCCGTGGTCTGAGTTTGCGGAAACCACGGGCCGGCCTGGACCCCCGCCTGCGCGGAGGTGACGAAAGATCGGCTGTGTTCGGTTAAGCCGGACAGTCGTGGGACCAGCCCGAGGATGGCATATCGGATCATTTAATTGGTACAGAGCACCAGCGCACTGGCGCCGTTCGTCCCAAGGGCCGAACTGCAAACCGATGGGGGCCGACCCTTCCGCCTTTTGCTTGACTTGGCCCGCCCGCTGAATAGAGTGCGCCGACCTTCACCGGGGTGGCCGCAACGCTGTCGCGCCCGCGAGCGGCGTTAGCCCTCGATCAGCACCAAACGAACGGAACCACCATGGCCAAGCCAGCAACCCTCAAGATCAAGCTTCTGAGCAGCGCCGGGACGGGCTTCTTTTATGTCACTAAGAAGAACCCGCGCACGCTGACCGAGAAGATGTCGGTCAAGAAGTACGACCCTATCGTGCGCCAGCACGTCGAGTTCAAAGAGACGAAAATCAAGTAGAGCCCACGCGGCGCCGCGACTGATGAGAGTGAATCGGCATCGGCAGGACCGGCGCCGGTGTGGTTCGCGTTGATCGGGCTGTGGAATGTTGGATCGGCCGCGACCTGCAACAATGTGTCGGCTGACAGTCATTGAGCTTCGTTATTCGCGCACGGGCGAGAACGACGAATGCTTCGCCCATTGTGTTTGGTGATCGTGTTTCGGTGATCGTGTTTCGGTGATCGTGTTTGGTGATCGTGTGCGCCCGTGGCTATTCAGCGGGGCGGCGATTGATCTTCGAAACGACGAAGGGCCCGTACTCACTCGGCAGCGGGGTAGATCCGAGCAAATAACGGGCCCTTCTATCGAGCTTTAGACCAAAGAGGGCGTTGGCCATCGCTCGAACTGGGTATTTCTTACAATGTCAGAGATCGGGGCATCGCGCGTACCGCAAAGTCGCCAAAGCGTTAACCGCGCCATCCCGCTGCTGAACTGTCCCTCCTAAATTCCCACTCAGATTTTGGCGCACCGCGCTATTCTCTTTCTGAGCTTTCAATGTCACTGTCAATCAAAAAAACGGATTTATTGTGGCGACAGCGGAGGCGTATGGATTTCTTGTCGAGGCGCTGATTTGCTTGGCGTCACAATTCCGGCATAATTTTTCTTAGGCCAGGAACCCTGCTGGTTGCAAGCAAAAACGCGTAAGTCCAGGTCGGATGTTGAGTTATCCACAGCTTTAGCTAGTGCCAGAGCAGACCGATCTGGGGCGCCAACCACGGGGCCGGAGCTGCGCAGGTCGGCCGCACTCAGGTCGGCTGACCTCAGGCCGCGTCCGAAGCGACGCGATTGCGGCCGGAGCGCTTGGCGAAGTACAGCGCCTGGTCGGCCCGCTTGAAAATCGTCTCGCTGGTGTCGTCCACCTGCTCGAGCGAGGCGACGCCGACACTGGCGGTAACCGGAATGCTTTGGCTGCCGGTGCTGATCCTGAACGGTTCGGACGCCGTGCCACCGCGCAGGCGCTCGGCGACCCGACAGGCTTTCTCGATGTCGGTGTCGGGCATGATCACCACAAACTCCTCGCCGCCCAAGCGGCAGGCAAGGTCGATGCCGCGGGTGTTGCGCTTCATGCGCAGTGCGAATTCGCGCAACACCGCGTCGCCGGCGTCATGTCCGAAGCGGTCGTTGACCAGCTTGAAATGGTCGATGTCGGCCACCAGCATCGACAGGGCGCGTCCCTTGTGCAGCGCCTCTTCAACCAGCGTGCGCAAATGGTTTTCCATGTAGCGGCGGTTGTGCAGACCGGTCAACGGATCGGTCACGGCGGCTTCGACGCTCTCTTCGAGGCGGGTGCGCAGAAAATCGGTATAGCGGCGCCGGCGCATCTGCGTGCGCACGCGCGCCAGCATCTCGTTGCGATCGATCGGGCGCATCAGGTAGTCGTTGACGCCGAGATCGAGGCCGCGCAGCAGGCGCGCTTCAGCGCCGGGCTCGACCAGCACGACAATCGGTATGTGCCGCAGGCGGTCGACCGCGCGGATCTGCGAGCACAGTCGCAAGCCATCCGAGCCGATCAGGCTGAGGCTGACCATCACCAGATCGAAACTGCCGGTCGTCAAACGCTGCAACGCCGCTTGCGGATCGGCGTCGAGCTGCACCTTGTGCTCGATCTCCAGCGACTCGACGATGCGCTGCGAGGAACGCGGATGGTCATCGACCACCAGGATCTTGCCGGGTTCGGTGGAGGTCTGATGCTTCTGCTGGAACGACTCCAGCAGCCCCATCTGCTCGCCGGTGCTGGCGCGCATGCGCATCTCGTCGGTGAGCGTCTTGAGGCGGGCGAAATTGCGCACGCGCGTGACCAGCGCGATGTCGTCGACCGGCTTGGTCAGGAAATCGTCGGCACCCGCTTGCAGACCGTTGACGCGGTCCGAGGTCTGGTCGAGCGCCGTCACCATGATGACGGGGATGTGCTGGGTGCGCGGATTGGACTTTATGCGACGGCAGACTTCAAAGCCGTCCATCCCTGGCATCATGACGTCGAGCAGCACAATATCGGCGCGATCGCGAGCGCAGATCTCCAGCGCATCGGGGCCGTTGCTGGCCGTCAGAACCTCGAAATACTCGGCCGATAGCCGGGCTTCCAGCAGTTTGACGTTGGCCAGAATGTCATCGACGACCAAGACGCGCGCAGTCATACCGCAACCCTCAACTAACTCACCCGACAGCTATGGTCTCGGGACGGCTCATCATGCCGGTCCGATGAATTGCCGCACTGTGCCGAGGAACATCGGAACCGAGATCGGCTTCGAGATATAGGCCTCGCAACCACCTTGACGGATCCGCTCCTCGTCTCCCTTCATGGCGAACGCGGTGACGGCGACCACGGGAATATCCCGCAAGCTGTCGTCTGCTTTCAGCCACTTGGTGACCTCCAGTCCCGAAACCTCGGGCAACTGGATGTCCATCAGGATGAGATCGGGGTGATGCTTGCGCGCGAGCGCCAGCGCCTCGAGGCCTGTCCGTGTCTGCAAGGTCGCGTAACCGTGTGCGTCGAGGACATCGTGGAACAGTTTCATGTTCAACTCATTGTCTTCGACGATCAGTACAGTTTTTGCCATGTCTGCCGCCTTCGCCACTGAGGTTGCAGTTCGGTGCGCGAGCACAAGTGCTCGACACGCGTATTGCAATCCCAGATCATGCCAGCCGTGTGTTTGCTTCTCTACTGACTTGCACGATGACAACCACCATGCCTGAAAGCGGTTAGGAAGCCTTTAATTGCGGGCCACACGGCCAAAGTATCACTGGAAAGGGTTTGGTAATGCGGCAGCAGAAAATGACAGATGAAGTGGCCGAGGAGATCGCCATCGCGGGATTCGGACTGCTGGCCGAGGAGCCGGAGCGGACCATGCGGTTTCTTGCTCTCAGCGGTCTCGATCCGGCAAACTTGCGCGAAATCGCAGCAACCAGGGACTTCCAGACGGCGGTGCTCGCCCATATTCGCGGTGACGAGTCGCTGCTGCTGGTGCTGGCGGCACGCCTTGGCATTGACGCCAACCGGGTGAGCGAGGCTGAGCGCCAGCTGTCGGGGGCAGCGGGCGACATGTGAGGCGTCGCTATCCGAATTCGCTGCCTCAGTTCGGGCACTTGGCCGGCGGGTAGAACTCGATCTCGGCTAGTGTGCCCTTGACGGACAGGTTGCCATAGTCGATCGCCAGCTGTCGCACGACGCCATTTTCGTAGAACACGAATGACATCTCATGCGCTGGCGTGCCCTCGGCCTTGGCGCTGTCGGCATCGTAGTAGGCGATGTTGACCGGCCAGGACCGCAGGCCGTTCAGGCGCTCGGCGTTCTTGACGCCTGCAAGTTCCAGGCTGGCGGCGGCCGGTCGGAGCGACCCGATGATGGAATTGGTGAAGCTGACCTTCTGTCCCTTTTCCGAACCATCGAACAGGTTGGCCGCCATGACATGCTCGCCGCGCAGGGCGGTGCCGAGCAGCGCGATCGTGTGCTGGACCGGAAAAATAGTGTCGGGCAGCAGCGAGAGCTTACTCAGTTTGGGTTTGGCAAGGCTGACGTCGACGGCCCCCTTGTCGCCCGCCCGCTCGGCGCTGCCGGCCGCAACGTCGGTGGGCTCGGCATTCTGGAAATCGTCGACGGTGAAGCGGAATTTGTCGCCGCCGGGGGTCTCCCAGGTGGTCGAGCGCAGATCGCTCATGGTTTCGCCACCATCGCGGTTGCTGACCCCCATGACGAAGCGCATGTTCTGGGTGAAGCCCTCGCAGACATTGCCGGTGAATTCGAACACCAGCCGGCCGCGCACTCCCGAAACCGACGAGGACGCCCGTGCGCTGCCCAGTTCCAGATCATAGACGGCGCGGTGCGGCGCCAGCAGACTGGCCTCGGGCGGCAATTGCGTGGCGGCGCCGGCGCTGGTCGAAGCGACCGCCAGGACGGCCACCAATATGGCAAGCGGCGAGCGTCTCATCATGTGTGGGCCCTTTGCGCAGCCAGGACGCGGAATAATGGCACATGCTGCCCGCAATCGGGCGGCGATGCAACGTTGTCCAACAGGACGTCCGGTTGCCACTCTATCGGTGAGACCCTAAGTATGTCGGCAGGGGGGCGCAAATCTTGGGTCAATCGATGGTGCAAGGTAACACAAATCAGGCCCCCAGGCTTGGCTGGTCCCTCGGCCCGGTCACCCATCGCGGGCTGCACGACGCCGCCAAGGGCCGGATCGAGAACACGGCTTCTGCGTTCGCGGCAGCCATCGCCAAGGGCTACGCCATCGAATGCGACCTGCAGGCCGCGGCCGGCGACGAACCGGTGGTTTTCCACGATGAGACGCTGGATCGACTGATGCAGGCCAAGGGCCTGGTCGCCGAGCGCACTCCGGCAGCCCTGAAACGGCTCGCATTTCGCGGCACGGCCGACCGTATTTTGTCGCTTGATGAGTTTCTGCGGCTGGTCGGTGGACGTGTACCGCTGTTCATCGAAGTGAAAACCATGTTCGGCGCGCCGGGTCGCTTTGAAGAGAACATCGCCAGGTGCCTCAAGAGCTATCGTGGTCCGGTGGCCACCATGTCGTTCGATCACCGCTCGGCCGCCGCCATGCGCAAACTTGCCCCCGAAATCCCACGCGGGATGATATCCTATCGCTGGGATGACGATTGGATGCCGCAGATCGCCAAGACGGAGCGGCGCAAGCTCAGTTCGCTATCGTATCACGCCAAAGTCGGCCCAAGTTTCATCGCCTATGATATCGACGATCTGCCGGAAGCGGCGCCATTGGAGCTGAAACAAGCGCTGGGCATTCCACTGCTGACCTGGACGGTGCGCACGCCCGAGCAGCGTCAGTTGGCAAAACGCTATGCCGATGCCATTATTTTTGAAGGGTTCGACGCGTGAGAGGCCATGAGCAAGGGTGACTCGGCGGCCCAGATCAGGGTGCTCGCCAGCATGGCCGAGGTCGACGCGGCGGCCTGGGACGCACTCGCCAATCCGGTTGGCGCGACCTACGACCCGTTCGTCACGCACGCCTTTTTGTCCGCGCTCGAGGCCTCAGGCTCGGTCGCGCCCGATACTGGCTGGCTGCCGCAGCATCTGCTGCTGGGCGGCGCTGGCAGCAAGCCGATCGCCGCCATGCCCTGCTATCTCAAGAGCCACAGCATGGGCGAGTTCGTGTTCGACCACGGCTGGGCCGAGGCCTATGAGCGGGCGGGCATGGACTACTATCCGAAACTGCTGGCGGCGGTACCGGTGACGCCGGTGCCGGGCAAGCGCTTTCTCACCGGCTCGGCCAGCGATGCCGTCAGCCTGCAGACGACCCTGACGGCCGCCGCCATCGAACTGACGCGCCGCCATAAGGCGTCGTCGCTGCATGTGACTTTTCTCGAACCGGAGCAGTCTGACCGTGCGGGAGCGGACGGACTGTTGCAGCGTCACGGCCACCAGTATCATTGGACCAATGTGGGCTACGGCGCCTTTGACGATTTCCTCGCCACTCTCACGTCACGCAAGCGCAAGAACCTGAAGCGCGAGCGGCGTGATGCGTTGGCCACCGGCATCAGCATCGACTGGCTGACCGGCGCCGAGATCACGGAGGCACATTGGGATGCGTTCTTCGATTTCTATACCGATACCGGCAACCGCAAATGGGGCTCGCCCTACCTCAACCGGCGGTTTTTCAGTCTGCTGGGCGCGGCGCAAGCCAAGGATTGCCTGCTCGTGCTGGCCAAGCGCGACGGCCGCTACATTGCCGGCGCGCTCAACATGATCGGCGGCGAGGCCCTCTATGGCCGCTATTGGGGCTGCCTGGAGCAGCATCCGTTCCTGCATTTCGAGGTCTGCTATTATCAGGCCATCGACTTTGCCATCGCGCGTAAATTGAAGCGCGTGGAAGCGGGCGCGGGCGGCGAGCATAAACTGGTGCGCGGCTATGAGCCGATGAATACCTATAGCGCGCATTGGATCGCCGATCCGCGCTTCAGGAAGGCGATCGCCGATTTTCTCGTCCGCGAGCGCAAGCACGTGGAGCGGCAGGGCGAGGCGATGGCCGAGATGGGGCCGTTCCGCAAAGGGCCGGTGCAGGGCAAATCAGACGAGGACTGAACGATGGTCTATGACGAGAGCAACATTTTCGCGCGCATCCTGCGTGGCGAGATACCGGCGCAGAAGATTTACCAGGATGAGGCAACGCTGGCCTTCATGGATGTGATGCCGCAAAGCGACGGGCACGTCCTGGTGATCCCGAAGACGCCGTCAACCGGGCTCGACGATGCCGATCCAGAGGTGCTGGCCGAGCTGATGCGCACCGTGCAGAAACTGGCCCCGCGCATCCGTGATGGGATGGGTGCGGATGGATTCCGCATCGCACAGTTCAACGGCGCTGCGGCGGGGCAGACCGTATTCCATCTGCATATCCACATCATTCCGATGTATGAGGGGGTGGCATTGCGGCCGCATACCGGCAAGCCGGCCGATCCGGCGCTGCTCAAGGCGCATGCGGAGAAGATACGGGCGGCGCTAGAGCGTTGACTCTCCTCTCCCCGTTTTTTCGGAGAGAGGATCGCTGTTTCCGCGCCGCGGGCGCGGCTCGGGCGACATCCTCTCGCCGCGCCAAAAGCGAGGGGAGAGGAAAAGAGGTTTCGCCCCCGCCGCTTACTCTGCGTCGTCCACCTTGGCCTTCGGCCCGCGCTTGACCGGCTTGGGCAACGCCTTCTGCGGTTCCGTCTTGGCACTGGCCAAGACGGGCGTCTTCTTGCCCTTCGGTCCTTCGATCCGCGCCATCTCGCCGCGTGCCTGCGGAGCGTTGGCATACTCGAACCCGAGCTTCTTTTCGCCCTCGCGGGTGACCACGATCACGCGCACCGTGCCGCCCTTTTCCAGCTTGCCGAACAACAGTTCGTCAGCCAACGGCTTCTTGATGTGCTCCTGGATCACGCGCGACAACGGACGGGCGCCGAACTTGGCGTCGTAACCGTGATCGGCCAGCCACTTGGCTGCCTCGTCCGACAACTCGATCGCAACGCCACGATCCGCCAGCTGAGCTTCCAGCTGGAAGATGAACTTGTGCACGACCTCCAGAATGATCTCGGGGCTGAGATGGCCGAACGGTACCACCGCGTCGAGACGATTGCGGAATTCCGGCGAGAACAACTTACTGATCGCCTCCTCGTCATCGCCGGTACGCATGTCACGATTGAAGCCGATGGGGGCCTTAGCCATATCCACCGCGCCAGCATTGGTTGTCATGATCAAGATGACATTGCGGAAATCAATCTGCTTGCCGTTATGGTCGGTGAGCTTGCCGTGGTCCATCACCTGCAACAGGATGTTGAACAGGTCGGGATGCGCCTTTTCGATCTCGTCGAGCAGCAGCACGCTATGTGGGTGCTGATCGATACCGTCCGTCAGCAGACCGCCCTGGTCGAAGCCGACATAGCCCGGAGGCGCGCCGATCAGGCGCGATACGGTGTGCTTTTCCATGTATTCCGACATGTCGAAGCGCAACAGCTCGACGCCCAGCAGCGAGGCAAGCTGCTTTGCAACCTCGGTCTTGCCGACGCCGGTTGGCCCTGAGAACAGGTAGCAGCCGATCGGTTTTTCCGGCTCGCGCAGGCCGGCCCGCGACAGCTTGATGGCCGACGCCAGTGCATCGATGGCCTTCTCCTGGCCGAACACCAGGCGCTTGAGGTCCTTCTGCAGATTGAACATGACCGAGGCATCGTCCTTGGACACGGTCTTTGGCGGGATGCGCGCCATGGTGGCGACCGTGGCCTCGATCTCCTTGACGGTGATGGTCTTTTTCCGTTTTGCTTCCGGCAGCAGCATCTGCGACGCGCCGCTCTCGTCGATCACGTCGATGGCCTTGTCGGGCAGCTTGCGATCATTGATGTATTTGGCCGACAGCTCGACCGCCGTTCGCACTGCTTCCTTGGTGTATTTGACCTTGTGGAACTCTTCGAAATAGGGCCTGAGGCCGGTCAGGATCTTGATAGCATCCTCGACCGTCGGCTCCTTGACGTCGATTTTCTGAAAGCGGCGCACTAGCGCACGATCCTTCTCGAAATGCTGGCGATATTCCTTATACGTTGTCGAGCCGATGCAGCGCAGCAGGCCTGATTGCAGCGCCGGCTTCAGCAGGTTGGAGGCATCCATGGCGCCGCCGGACGTGGCACCGGCTCCGATCACGGTGTGGATCTCGTCGATGAACAGGATGGCGCCAGGATGGTTCTCGATCTCCTTCATGACGGCCTTCAGCCGCTCCTCGAAGTCACCGCGATAGCGGGTGCCGGCCAGCAGCGAGCCCATATCGAGCGAGAAGATGACGGCGTTGGCCAGCACCTCGGGCACTTCGCCGTTGACGATCTTGCGCGCCAGGCCTTCCGCAATCGTGGTCTTGCCGACGCCAGGATCGCCGACATAGAGCGGATTGTTCTTGGAACGGCGGCAGAGCACCTGGATGGTGCGCTGCACCTCCATCTCGCGGCCAATAAGTGGATCGATCTTGCCTTGCTTGGCTTTGGCATTGAGATCGACACAGAAGGTGGCTAGCGCTTCGCCGCCCGCCGGTTTCTTCTGGTCGCCGGACTCACCGTTGCTATTGCTGTTGCCAGCCTGCTCTTCGCCATCGATGCCTCGCACGGCACGCGGCTCGGACAGGCCTGGACGCTTGGCAATGCCATGGGAGATATACTGCACGGCATCAAAGCGCCCCATGTCCTGCTCTTGCAGGAAGAAGGCGGCGTGGCTCTCGCGCTCGGAGAAGATGGCGACCAGCACATTGGCGCCGGTCACTTCCTCGCGGCCGGAGGACTGCACATTGATCATGGCGCGCTGCACCACGCGCTTGAAGCTGACCGTCGAGGTTGCCGGGCCGTCGCTGTCCGTGACCAGATTGTCCAGCTCCGAATCCAGATAGTCGGTAAGCCGATCGCGCAACTCATCCATATCGACGCCACAGGCGCGCATGACGGCGGCGGAGTCTTTATCGTCGATCAGCGCCAGCAGCAGATGCTCGAGCGTGACGAATTCGTGGCTGCGCTCCTTGGCATATTCGCCCGCGTGGCGGAGCGCATGCTCAAGACTTTGCGACAGGTGAGGGACCGGTGAAGCCACGCCTCATTACTCCTTTTCCATTGTGCATTGCAGCGGATGCTGATGCTGGCGCGCAAAATCCATGACTTGCGCAACCTTGGTTTCGGCAACCTCGAAGGTGAATACGCCGCAAATGCCGACACCCCGGTGGTGGACATGCAAAGTGATGCGCGTGGCATCCTCGCGGCTCTTGCCGAAAAACTGTTCGAGAACGAAAATGACAAATTCCATCGGCGTGTAGTCGTCGTTCAGCAGCAGCACTTTGTAGAGACTGGGCCGCTTGGTCTTGGGCCGGGTCTTGGTGACCAGGTCGGTCCTGTCACCGCCGCCATTGCCGCCGCGCCCGGCGGGCATCTTGGCAGCCGTGATTCTGCCCCGTCCCGCTGCGGATAGCTGCATCTTTTCAACGAGTCGCATGGCCCACCTGTTACGCCGTCCGTTTGCCGTTATGCCAGTCCCACTCGCGTCGCCATCATGACACAAGATTGTTGCAACACACTTTACCTGCAGCAGGGCCGAAACTGCAAATACCCTTCGCAACGCGGGCCGCGCAAGCAGATGGCTGGCAGTTTGGCCGAAATCAAGACCACCTGCCCATGCGGGGAGGAACGGGGACAAGGCGCCTCCGGTGTTCCGTAACATTCAAATGATCCCCACCAGTATCAGTCTCGGGCTAGTACCCACTATCACAACTCCCTGGCACGTCTGATCGCCGAGGCCGGAGTGACTGGCAGGCGGCGGCGCGATGGCGATGTGGTTCATCGTCGAGTGCCGCCAACGCACCAGGCGCCCGGGTTCGGCGACCCAAATGGCGGCCGAAGACGCTTGCCGGGGGCGTGGCGCGGCCGAGGCGCTTACCCACATCGCCGCGACCGCGCTCCTGCCCGGCAAGCGTCTTGGGCCGTCATACGCGCCAGGGAGTTGTGATAGTGGGTACTAGTCCGGAGGATGACACGGGTGGGTGGATCGAATGGGTCACAACACCAGCGCCGCCCTCGGCGTTGTTCCGGGGAGCGGGAAGCAAGAACCGTTTTCAACCTTAACTGGATGCTAACGCGGCTCGGCTACCACTGCTCCTGCGTGCGTTCCTGGAAGTGCCGCAAAGCCGCCCTAAAACGGTGCTGCTTAGCGCTGCTTATCAGTGCGCCGCGCTGCCGATGGTCCGGCGCGCGCTTTGCTGTTTGAGGTATGATGTTGCCGGTGTCCCGTGGTTTGCGTTCAATAGGTCCAGCAGCGGTCCGGTTCGGTGCCGTGCTGGCCATCACGCTCAGCGCCGCCGCCCCGTCCCTGGTTCGCGCCGCCGGCTATTCCGACATGGTCATTGACGTGAACTCGGGCAAGATCCTGCACGAGACCAATGCCGACGCTGCGCGCTTTCCCGCCTCGCTGACCAAGATGATGACGCTCTACGTCACCTTCGACATGATCGAGAAGAAGCGCCTCAGCCTCGATACCACGCTGACAATCAGCGCCTACGGCGCCAGCGCCCAGCCAACCAAGCTTGGCCTGCGCGTCGGCGATACCATCAGCGTGCGCGATAGCATCAAGGCGCTGGTGACGGCGTCGGCCAATGACGTTGCCCGTACCATCGCTGAAAATCTCGGGCTGGATGAGGAAAAATTTGCCACCTACATGACCTGGCAGGCGCGCAAGCTCGGCATGATGCACACCACCTTCAAGAATGCCTCGGGGCTGCCCGATCCCGGCCAGACCACCACGGCGCGCGATTACATCACCCTGAGCCTGCGTCTCTATGATGATTTCCCGCAGCATTTCGGGTTCTTCAAGACGCCCTATTTCCAGTACGGCCGGGCGCGCTACCGCAACCACAATGGCCTGTTGTTCAATTTCCCGGGCAGCGACGGCATCAAGACCGGCTACACGCGCGCGTCCGGCTTTAATCTGGCCGAGTCGGTGCATCGGGGCGGCAAGCATTTGATCGGCGTCATCTTCGGCGGCCGTTCGGTCGGCGAGCGCAACTCCAAGATGCGTGGCCTGCTGACTGCGGGACTTGGCAAGGCCGCCACTGAGAAAACGCGCGTGCCGGCCAAGCCGCGGACGCAGGTGGCATCCAAAGACAAAGCAGCCAAGGCTCAACAGGTGGCGGCAGCGGCCAAGCCAATCAAGGTCGCGGCTCAGGTGGATGCGCCGGCAGCGCCAACCAGCAAGGCCGATCTGAAAAAGCAGATCGTGCACGCCGCGGACCAGGCCATCCTGGCGTCCGTGGCAGCTCAGGCCGTGCCGAAGACTGCCAAGACCGATCCGGCGGTTGTCGCGATGAACCCGCTGCCGGGGCCTTTCCACGTCCAGATCGGCGCCTATAGCAGCGAAGACGAGGCGCGCCAGAAGCTGGGACTGGCGATGGGATCGGCAACCAAGGCGCTGGCCGGACATGCTGCGGGCGCCGTCGCCTACAACGCCACCGACCGCATCTGGTACCGTGCCCGCTTTGCCGGTTTCGAGCGGCCCGCCGCCGATCAGACCTGTCTGGCGCTGAAGGCCAAGCATCTCGATTGCATCGTCATGCGTGCCAACTGACACCTTGCCCTCTTGACGCCGGACCGATGCGGCCTGAAAAGGTTTCATGACCCTTGCTGCCCAGCCGCGCCGTGCCTCGCGGACGTCTACGCTGAACCTGCCGAACCTCATTACCTATGGGCGCATTCTGGCGGTCCCGGCGGTCGCGGGCCTGATTGCCGCTGCCGATGTGGCGGGCACCTCGCCGGCCTGGTGGTGGGCGCTGGCGATTTTCGCGGCAGCCAGCATCAGCGACTATTTCGATGGCCTGCTGGCGCGCTGGTATAATGAGCAGTCCGAGCTTGGCCGCATGCTCGACCCGATCGCCGACAAACTCCTGGTCGGAGTCGTGCTGCTGATGCTAGTTGCCAAGCAGATCATCACCGGCTGGTCGATCGCTGCGGCGATAATCATCCTGTCGCGCGAGATTCTGGTCTCGGGACTTCGCGAATATCTCGCCGGCCTCGCGGTCAAGATGCATGTGACCTGGCTGGCCAAGTGGAAGACCGCGGCGCAGCTGGTGGCGCTGGGCGCGCTGATCGCGGGGCCGATTGCGGGTACGTCCTGGCCGCAGCTGCAGACGATCGGGCTGGTGCTGCTGTGGGCGTCGGCGCTGATCACCGCCTATACCGGCTACGAATATCTCCATTCGGCGCTGAAGCATGCGACGACTCCCGAGCTGGATTCCGGGCCATGAGCGCGGATCAGCTGGTGACGCTGCGCTATTTCGCCTGGGTGCGCGAGAAGGTCGGGCGCAGCGAGGAGCGGGTGGCGCTGCCTGCCGGCGTCACCACCATTGGCGAACTGATGGGCTGGCTGCGGACCCGCGCACCGGAATATGCCAACGCCTTCGAGCGGGCCGCCGTGATCCGCGCGGCCATCGACCAGACCCATGTGAAATCTTCCGCCAGAATCGCCGGCGCGCGCGAGATCGCCTTTTTCCCGCCGGTGACCGGAGGCTGACCATGGCAGTCCGCGTGCAGGAGGCTCCGTTCGATCTCGCCGCCGAAGTGGCCGCGCTGACAGCGGGTCGTACCGATCTCGGTGCCATCGTCACCTTCACCGGCACCGTGCGCGACACGGTGGACGGCAAGCCGCTGATCGCCATGACGCTGGAGCATTATCCTGGCATGACCGAGGGCGAACTGGCACGCGTGGAGGGCCAGGCGCTGGAGCGCTGGCCGCTGGGCGCAAGCCTGGTCGTGCACCGCTACGGGCGCCTGCAGCCGGGCGAGGACATCGTGCTGGTAGTCACGGCGTCCGCCCATCGCACAGCCGCCTTCGCCGCTGCGGAATTCCTGATGGACTACCTGAAAACCAGCGCCCCGTTCTGGAAACAGGAAGAGCTGGCCGACGGCACGATCAACTGGGTGGAGTCCAAAGCCAGCGACGATGCCGCAGCAAAACGCTGGGCTGACGAGTGAATCGCTGCTCCCATAGGGACAACGAAGTTGAGCGCCGCTCACTTTTCAAAAAGATCATGCCCGAGGAATACTCTTAACTCCCAGCGCCCCACTCGCACACCGAGCGCCATTCCGTCCGCCGCACGCCGTCGATGGAGACGACGGCCTTTTTGACCAGTTGGCACTGCCGGCAGCTGTAGCTCGACAAGCAGCCGCGCACGGCGGCCGTGCGGGCAAAATTGCAGGTGCGGATGACCTGGCAGGTCTTGCCGGCTTCCAGGCCAGCGGCCAGAACGGCGGCAGGGCCCGAGGTCAGCAGCACTGCGGCGGCTACTAAAAACGGCGCGATACGCATGTGCTGCTCCCTTTGGGCCGTGCGCAGTGGCCATGCCCGCGCGCCATGTTTATGCCACTATCGGCCACGCCGTTGGTATAGGCAAGTCGAGGCTTGCGATCGGCTGGGGAGATCGGCATCTCAAGCCGCCCAACTGTGGCCCGTAAACACCAGGAGACTGCTGCCGTGAATCGCCGCTCCCTGCTGCTCGGCTCGGCCGCGGCACTTGCCACCCTGAACGCCCGCTTGGCTCACGCCACCGTTCCCAAACCCTACGACTGGTCCGCCGCTCCGCCGATGGACAGCCGCGAGGCGTTTGTCGCCTGGATGGTCGCGAACCGCGGCGAAGATGCAAAATTCCTCGGTCAGCGCTACGACAAGTTTTTGGGGCTGATCGCCAACAAGGACATCTGGGACGACCGCAACAAGCGCGCCTACCTGATGACGCCGCGCGAAGAGTTCGTGACGGCCAAGAACCTCGACCGCACCTATCAGACGCATTACCTCGACATCGGCTTTGGCGTCACCATCACCGGCCCGCATTCGGTCGCGCGCATGACCAACACACTGGACATCCAGCGCGGCGACAAGGTGCTCGAGATCGGGACCGGCTCGGGCTACCAGTCGGCCTATCTCTCGAACCTCTCCGATAAGGTGTGGTCGATCGAGATTATCAAAGCGCTGTTCGAGCGCACCGGCGGCGTCTACGAGCGCCTGATCAAGGCCGGCTACTCCGAGTTCTCCCATATCACGCGCAAGAACGCCGACGGCTATTATGGCTGGGCCGAGAACGCGCCGTTCGACAAGATCATCGTCACCTGCGGCATCGACCACGTCCCGCCCGCGCTGCTGCAGCAACTGAAACCGAACGGCCTCATGACCATCCCGGTCGGCCCGCCCGGCGCGCAACACGTGCTGAAAATCGTCAAGGAGGTCGCTGGCGACGGCACGTTCAAAGTGGCGCGCTCGGACATCTACGGCGGCAAGATCGTGAACTTCGTGCCGTTCACCAAGCTGGAGGGCGATGCGGTGCGGGGGACGCATAGCAATTGAGGGCTCGCCGGTCATCGGTAGGGGCGGCTTGCGGCCGCCCTCGTGCGACCGGACTCGAC
>JANLQJ010000352.1:0-1526 GCA_031367715.1 Hyphomicrobiaceae bacterium
GGAGGCACGACCGCCCGGCCTCCCGATCTCCTGGGTCCGTCCATGCGCATGCCAGCGCACGGCCCCGAGCATCCGGCCACCGCACTTCCCTGCCACGTGTGCGACGGTCGCGACGACGTCCCGTTGCGGCAGGCAACGAGGAAATACTACACCAATACATAATAAAAAACAAATACTTATAATATAGAATGGTTAACAGGCAGCGCTCACCTTTAATGACCTTGCGCCGCGCTACCAGGTCGAGCGCAACCCGCCCCTATCGCCATCGGCCGCGTGGCAAAATCACAACCAGCTGCGCGCCTCTTTCGCCTTGGCCTCGAACGCATCGATGGCCTTGCCCTTTTGCAGCGTCAGCCCGATATCGTCCAAGCCTTCCAGCAGGCACTTCTTGCGGAACGGGTCGATCTCGAACTTGATCAGGCCGCCATCGGGGCCCGTGATTTCCTGCTTTTCCAGATCCACCGTGATGGTCGCATTGGCCCCGCGCTTGGCATCGTCCATCAATTTATCGACGTCGGCCTGCGGCAGCTTGATCGGCAGGATGCCGTTCTTGAAGGTGTTGTTGTAAAAGATGTCGGCAAAGTTCGGCGCGATGACGCAGTGGAAGCCGTAGTCGAGCAGTGCCCACGGCGCATGTTCGCGGCTCGAGCCGCAACCGAAGTTGTCGCCGGTCACCAGGATGGTCGCCTTGCGATAGGCGGCCTTGTTGAGCACGAAGTCCGGATTTTCCTTGCCCGCCTGATCATAGCGCATCTCGGAGAACAGGTGCTTGCCCAGCCCGGTGCGCTTGATGGTTTTCAGGAACTGCTTGGGGATGATCATGTCGGTATCGACGTTGATCATGGGCAAGGGCGCGGCGACGCCGGTGAGCTTTGTGAATTTCTGCATGGTCGGGGCCTCGGGAAGACAGGTGCGGACTCTTACCTCGTCTTTTGGGCTGGCAAGTGGTAGCCGTCAACTGCCTGCCATGTGATAGTCAAGCACGCTGGAGAGTTGTCACTGATGGCCATCACCGCTTCCCCCCACTTCACCGTCCATGCAGGGACTTGGCTGCGCGACGAGATTGTCGCGCCGCGTGAAATCAGCGTGACCGACCTCGCCCGTCATTTCGGAGTGTCGCGGCAGGCGATGAGCACGCTGTTGAACGGCCGCGCCGGGCTGACAGCCGAGATGGCGATCCGGTTTGAGAAGGCGTTTGGGTTGAAGGCGGATACGCTATGCCGGATGCAGACGAATTATGATCTGGCCAAGGCGCGAGAAACTCAGGATGAGATCACAGTCGCACGGCTTGAAGTGGCGGCGTGAGCGCCAATCCTTGTTGATCGAAACTTGTTATACCAACCTTCATTAATCTTGACCCATGGTCCCCTGGGCAATCGTTTGCCACTGGGTAGGGGCGCACAGCAGTGCGCCCGTCTATTACATCCCGGCCAACCTATCGTTTGACTCGTGCTCGCAAGCGGGGCGCACAACAGTGCGCCCGTCCAAGAGCTTGCCGCGCAGCTAGACGGGCGCACTGTTGTGCG
>JANLQJ010000354.1:0-4342 GCA_031367715.1 Hyphomicrobiaceae bacterium
AGCAGCTTGGCCTTCAAATCAGGCGACTGCACGGCGCGCACAGTGGCTGCCGCGAGGGTGTCGATCACCGGTTTGGGCGTACCGGCCGGCGCAAACAGGCCAAACCATCCGTTGAAGTCGTAACCGGGAACGCCCGCTTCGGCGATGGTGGGCAGATCGGGCATAAGCGGCGAGCGTTTCACAGTGCTGACTGCAATGGCACGCAGCTTGGCCGAGCGGATTTGCGGCAGTGCCGAGGTCTGGAACATGAACATCAGATTGATGTTTCCGGCCAGCAGGTCAGGCAGCGACTGCGAATCGGCTTTGTAGGGCACATGCGTCATGTCCACGCCAGCCGCCACCTTGAACAATTCGCCAGCCAGATGACTGGAAGTTCCAATGCCCGATGACGAAAAGTTCAGCTTGTCCGGATTGACCTTGGCGTAGGCAATCAACTCCGAGATGGAGCGAATCGGCAACGAGGGGTGCACAACAACAATCATGGGGACACCACAGCACTGGCTGATCGGGACAAGATCCTTTAGCGGGTCAAAGCTCATCTTTTTTTGCAGGCTGGGGTTGCTTGCCAGGCTGGTGGATGCCATGACGATGGTGTAGCCGTCGGCTGCCGAACGCACCGTCGCCTCCGCTCCAATATTTCCACCTGCGCCCGGCTTGTTGTCAATAACGATGGGCTGTCCCAGAAGCTCGGTCAGTTTGTGGCCAAGCAGCCGCCCAATGTTGTCGCCCGTACCGCCCGCTGAATAAGGCACGACCATGCGGATCACTTTATTGGGGTAAGGATCTGCAGCCGAGGCAGGTAGGGCGAGCAGCAACGCGATGGCGGGCAGACAGCGCGCGAGTGCACCGGAAAAAATGGCTTTCATGGGTTCTCTCCTGTTTGGGTAAGGGTCGGGGGGCTCGATGGCGCTGGCAGGGCGGCCTCGAACTCGCCAGCCACCAGCTTGCGGCGCAGCACTTTGCCCACCGGGGATTTGGGGATCTCACGCACGAAGACGTATTCGCGCGGCCGCTTGAAGTTAACGAGGTCGGAGAGGCGGCAGTGGGCATCCAGCGCGTCGGCCGCTACGGGCTCGCGGGTCTTCACGAACGCCACCACACGCTGACCCCAGCGCTCGTCCTGCAGGCCGGCGACCGCGACTTCGTCGACGGCCGGGTGCAGCGACAGCACGGACTCGATGTCGACCGGCGAGATGTTTTCGCCGCCGCTGATGATCATGTCGTCCACCCGGCCCGTGACGTAAAGGTCGCCCTCGGGATCGAAGTAGCCGGTGTCGCCGGTGAAGTACCAGCCCTCGCGCAGGCTTTTTGCATTGGCATCGGGCCGGTTGTGGTAGCCCTCAAAGGCCTCGTCGCCGGCCAGCTCGGCCAGAATCTGGCCCTCTTCGCCGGCGGCCACCAGCGCCTCGGGACTGGCGCTGTTGAGCTTGACCACGCGCAGGCGGGTGTTGATGCCGGCGCGGCCCGCCGATCCGGGTTTGGCGACCGCGTTCTGGTTGATCGCAAAGGTATAGATCTCCGAGCTGCCGTAGTGGTTGACAAACAGCTCGGGCTTGAAGGCCTGCTTGAGCCGCAGCAACAAGGCGTCGTGCATGGGCGCGCCGGCAAAGCCGAGCTTGCGCACGCTGGAGATGTCGGTGCGGGAAAATTCCGGGTGCGAGAGCAGCTCGTGGTATAGCGTCGGCACCAGGTAAAGATGCGTCAGCTGCTCGCCCTGGATGGCAAGGAGTGCACGCCCCGCATCGAACTTCGGCATGCAGACAAAGCGGCCGTCAATCAGCGCCAGCGCCAGCAGCGAGCGCACACCCATCGTGTGGTACAGCGGCATCACGCCGAGCGTGCATTCGCCGTTCGCATAGCGGTTCTGCGCGACATGGGCCAGCGCCGCAATACGCTCGACGCGCTGGCGGCGCGGCACGCCCTTGGGCTTGCCGGTCGTGCCCGAGGTGTAGAGCATCAGCGACAGGTCTTCAGCGTTTGCCTGCGGCGTCGGTTCCGTCGGAGCAGCCAGCCAGTTTTCGAAATTCACCGTGGCACCTTGAACCGCGCCCACACCAATCCGTAACACGCGCTGCGCCTCGGCAGAGCCTTGGACAGCCTCTTGCACCACCGGCTCGAACACCAAGGCACGCGCACCCGAGTCGCTGAGGCAGTAGTCGATTTCGTCGGCCTTGGCGCGCCAGTTGAGCGGCGTGATAACGATGCCGGCGAACTGGCAGGCCCAATGCAGCGTAGCCATTTCCCAGCGGTTTTGCAGCACCGCCAGCAGGTGGTCGCCGCGCCGCAATCCCAGCCCGGCCAGGGCGCGCTGCACCGCACCGACCCGCAGGGCCCACTGCGCATAACTCAGGCGCAGCTCGCCATCGACCAGCGCCACGGCATGCGGGCTGCGCTCCACGCTCTGCAAAAAAGTCCGGCCTAGATCAAACATGAGAAACCTTTCGGACGGAATACCGTGCGCGTGCCACTTCCAGCACGGCGGCGACGATGGGTGTGTAGCCGGTACAGCGGCAGATATGGCCTGACAGCATCTCGCGCACCTCGGACTCGTTCGGCTCGTCGGCCCCAGAGTCGGGTGCACACAGGCGTTCAAGCCAGTCGGCGCAGGACATCAGGATGCCGGCCGTGCAAAACCCGCATTGCAGCGCGTGATGCCGCTTGAAAGCCTGCTGCAGATCGTTCAAGGCGCCATCCGCCTGCGTCAGGCCCTCGACGGTATCGACCTGCCTGCCGTCCACCTGCACCGCGAGCGTCAGGCAGGCGCGGCAAGCCACGCCGTCGATACGCACGGTGCAGGCGCCGCACACGCCGTGCTCGCAGCCCACATGCGTACCCGTGGCGCCCAGCTCGTCGCGCAGAAAATCGGTCAGCAGCATGCGCGGCGGCGCATGGCCGGTGCGCCGCTGCTGGTTCAGTGTCAGCTGCACCGGGTGCAGCACATTTCGTGACAGGGGGGAAGATGGGGTCATGCGGTACTCCGTTCAGGGGTGCGGTTAGCCAGGGCTTGCTGCACGGCGCGACGCCCCAGGGTGCGCACCAGCTGGCGCCGCAACCGGGCGCTGGCCTGGGGCTCGTCGCGGGCCTCAAGCGACCAGGCCAGTTCATTGAGGGCATCGTCCAGCGCGCTGCCCTGCAGCACGGGAAAATCGCGGGCAGTCGGGCGATCAGCCACGCCGCCGATCGCGACGCGCAGGCGCTGGGCATCGGCCACCACGGCTACCGCACAGACGGCAAAGTCGCCGTGGCGCATCGAAAACTCTTCAAAGCCGTAGCCGGTGCCGCTTTTGGCAAGGGGAAAGCGCACCTCCTCCAGCAGTTCATCGGGCGCGCGCGCCGTGAGCAGCATGCCGGTGAAGAAATCCGCAGCCTTGACCACGCGGCGGCCGCGCGCACGGCGCAGCACGACTTCGCCTTCCAGCGCCAGCAGGCACAGCGGCAGCTCGGCCGAAGGATCGGCATGGGCGATAGAACCAGCGACCGTGCCGCGGTTGCGCACCTGGAAATGCGAGATATGCGGAAAGGCCAGCGCCAGCAGCGGCAGCTCGCTGGCAAGCCCTGGCCGCCATTCGACGCGCGCCTGGGTGGCGGCGGCGCCTATGCACAGCTGGCCTTGCGCGATGCGCACCTGGGCCAGCGGCTCGCTGCGCGAAATGTCGATCAGCAGCGCGGGGTTCGCCAGCCGCATATTCAGCACCGCCATCAGCGACTGGCCGCCGGCAAGGATGCGTGCGTCTTCGCCGTACTGGGCAAGTGCAGCCACGGCCTGGTCGGCCTGGTCGGCCCGCAGGTAGTCAAATGCAGCGGGTTTCATGCGTCCAATCCCAGGCGTTTAAGCAGGCGTTGCCACCAGCTCAGCCGCCGCGCACCGGTGGCTTGCCGGCCCAGCGACTCGAACAGTTGCGCGAGCACGATGCGGGCCGCACCTTCGAGCATCCGGCTGCCCACCGCGGCCACCTTGCCGCCGACCTGCGCGGCATAGTCGTAATGCAGGCGCGTGCCTTCGGCGGTGGCTTCCAGCCGAACCGTGCCGCTGCCTGCGCCGGTCCCGAGGGACGAGGCGCCCTGCCCTGCGAGGCGAAGACTGCGGGGTGCATCGATTTCCGACAAGGCAATTTCGGCGGCATAGCGCGCCTTCACCAGGCCCACGCCCACCGTGACGTCGGCGCGGTAGCGGTTTTCGCCAATCAAGACCAGCTCATGACAGCCCGGGATGACTTGTGCCAGCGCGGCGGGGTCCAGCAGCACGGCAAACACTTTTTCCGGGGGGGCCGCAATCTCGATCACCCCGGCGGCATGCAGGGACAGGCCGTCTTGCGCGGCCGACACCGGCCGCGCGGCCATC
>JANLQJ010000387.1:0-1749 GCA_031367715.1 Hyphomicrobiaceae bacterium
TCGACTTCCCCGACCTGACTGCCGAAGACATCCAGGCCTCGCTGGCCTACGCCGCCGACCGTGAACGCACGCAGTTGACGCTGGCGGCGTGAAGCTGCTGTTCGATCAGAATCTGTCGCCGCAGTTGGTGGCGCAACTGGCTGATGTATTTGCCGGCTCGTTGCATGTGCGCCAAGCGGGCCTCGAGCTGGCCGACGATGACGCGATATGGCGATTCGCGAGAGACAACGGCTTCGCGATCGTGACCAAGTACTCCGATTTTCAGGAGCGCAGTCAGATCGCAGGCTCGGTGCCCCGGGTTGTCTGGATCCGGCGCGGCAACTGTTCAACGCACGACATCGAAGCAATGCTGAGGAAGCACGCACCTCATATATCGGCCCTGGAACAAGTGACCGACAACCGGTTCCTGGTTCTGCTATAGCCACCCAAGCGCCTGCCCCGCTCAGAGCGGCTTCACGTCGATGAAATACAGGCCCCACGGGCACAACGCAAAGCGCTCCTTGAGCGGCTTGTCCTTGAACGCCGCCAGACGGTCGGCGTCATAGACAGCCCACAGCGGGCCGAGCCCACCCACGCTCATCGGCGCGCCGTCCAGCGTGGTGGCCACGATCATGCGATACGCGCGCGCATCGGCCAGGGTCACCATCACGGTGTAGCCGTCGAGTGCGCGCAAGGCCAACACCACCGACGCGCCCGGGGGCACGCCGGCCGCTTCGACCACCGAGCTGAGCAGCGGGCCGCTCAAGGTGTGCACTTTGGCGTCGTATTCGAGCGTGGGCCGGATCGTCACGCTCGGCAGGCGCGCCAACATGGCCGCATCGAACTCGCAGGCCCCGTCGAACTTGGCCCCGTGCTTGACCATCAACTGATCCAACGCCGGGTTCAGCGGGCCGCGGTTGCGGTGCGCGATCGCGCCCGTGACAGTGAGCAGGCCGGGGCCGGTGCGCGCGCCTCGCGGCGCGGCTGACACCCGACATGGCAGGCCGAGCGTGAACGCTGCCGCTGCGAGAAACCGACGCTTGTTCATTGCCTTTTCCTTCACAAATGAGCTCAACTGAGTTACTGAAGCGGCTGCCTCGCAGCACAGGCGCGGCGTCATGCGATCAACCGATGGGCGCGCAGCAGCACGGCTTGCGGCAGCGTGATGTCGAGCGAGCGCGCCGTCTTGCGGTTGATCACCGGTTCGAACTCGGTCGGCCGCAGCCAGTTCATCGTCTTGTCCATTCTTGGAAAAAAGCCGGTCGCTGCCAGAGAGCCGAGTTTGCGCCGACCCGGGCATTTCGCAATCCGGCGAATGGTGGAGACAAGCGGTGGCACGGGGCGATCACCCGCATGCGTGTGCCCGATGCGTGTGCCCAATGCGTGCGGCCGATGCGTGCGGCCGATTGACGCACGTCAATTTTTGGGGCCAGCCGCTGGTCGCGAGCTCGATGCGAGCTTATCCCCGGCGTTTGTCAGTGTGCCTGCCGCAGCACGCAACCGACTTCGCGCGTCAGCGCGTGCGCACCCGCTTCTGAGCCAACGCCAGAGTCCGCCGCCCGGTCAGGACTGCGGCTCACGCCGGTACAAGGCACCTGCGACGCTGGTGCATCGCCAGGCAGGCCGATCAGGGCTTGCTGGCTGCCACCACCCAGTTCTCCACCGGCGGCTTGCCGGGCCGCAACATGGTGGCTGTGGCGTCGAGCTTGCCGTTGCGGATCACGCCTTTCCACGCAAGGCGGCCGTACTTCGCGCTTTCGGTTTCCGCCT
>JANLQJ010000418.1:0-2364 GCA_031367715.1 Hyphomicrobiaceae bacterium
TTTGCGGGTGACGTAAACGGCCACGGCATGGCCGATGATCCAAATGAGGAGGCCGACGATCCAAAGTCGGAGGCCGAGCCCGATGGCGGCGGCGAGCGTGCCGTTGGGAATGACGAAACTGCGCGGCGCGCCGGCGATCAGCACGGGTTCAGTGAGCGACCGGTGCAGCGGTACGTCGTAGCCGGGGACGGTGGAGGGTTGGCCGATCATGGGGCATCCCCGCTAATGAGGGCGCCGCCGGCGAAGGCGAAGAACGACAGGAAGAACGAGGACGCCGCGAAGGCGATCGTGAGCCCAAAGACGATCTGCACCAGGCGGCGGAAACCACTGGACATGTCGCCGAACGACAGGCTGAGCCCGGTGATGATGATGATCACCACGGCGCTGACCTTGGCGACCGGGCCTTCGACGGAATCCAGGATGCGCTGTAGCGGCGCTTCCCAGGGCATGCCGGATCCGGCGGCCAAGGCGGGATGCGTCATCGCAAGCACAAGGACGACGTGGAGAGCGGCGTTGTTGGCGCCCCTGAACAGTCTTCGAGGCCAATGCCGAACCGCGTGACGTCTGCGCATCACATCACCGTCCTGAGTGCAAGCCGGTCGAGCGGTTTGAGAGCGTAGTCGCCGTCATCGTCGAGGCTGTCGAGTTCGAACACGCCCGTGACCTTGCGCTTGTCGCCGCGCCCATCCAGGAACACGATCACCTCAATGGTGGTGGCGATGAGATCGCGCGGTACCGTGACCACGGCCTCCTGGATCAGCTGTTCCAGCCGGTAGAGCGCCAGCAGCGCGGAATTGGCATGCAAGGTCGTGATGCCGCCGGGATGGCCGGTGTTCCAGGCTTTCAACATGTCGAGGGCCTCGGACCCGCGCACCTCGCCGACCACGATCCGATCCGGCCGCAGACGGAGCGTCGAGCGGACAAGTTCGGCGAGCGTGGCGACGCCCGGCTTGGTGCGCAGCGTCACGACATCCTTGGCGGCGCAACGCAGTTCGCGGGTGTCCTCCAGGATGACGACGCGTTCGTCGAGGGCGGCGACCTCGGCCAGCAGGGCATTGACCAGCGTGGTCTTGCCGGACGACGTGCCGCCCACCACCAGAATGTTGCGGTACTCACGGACGGCTCGCTTCAGCGCCTCGGCCTGGATGGCGGTCATGATGCCGGCGGTCACATAGTCGGGGAGCATGAACAGCAATTCGGCCGGTTTGCGGATCGAGAAGCAGGGCGCGGTCGACACCGGCGGCAGGATGCCTTCGAAGCGCTCGCCGGTTTCGGGGAGTTCGGCCGAAACAATCGGGTTCTGGTCAGTGACTTCACGCCGGACATGGGCGGCGACCAGGCGGATGATGCGCTCGGCCTCGCTGGCGCCGACAATTTCACCGGTATCAAAGCGGCCAAGCGCGGCGCGGTCGATCCAGAGCTTGCCGTCAGGATTGACCATCACTTCGAGTATGGCCGGATCGGCCAGCGCCGCTGCGATCCTGGCCCCGAACGCCGTGTGTAGCATCTGTCTGCGGCGGCCATGGGCCTCTTCGGCAAGGACAGTCAGGAATGTGTCAATCATGATTGGAGTCTCCGTCGTTGGCAGCGCCGTTCGGTCTTGGAACGAACTGTTCGATGATGGCGGTGAGTGGCTTGTTTGCCGCTTCGACGCCGGCTACCGCGTACAGTTCTGGCTTCTGGGTGCCGATTGTTTCCTGCACCTCGGATACCAGCCGCTGGTCGCCCGCGAGCTGCTTGCCGACCTGGGCAACGAACACCTGGAAGCGTTCGTGACCGAGCAACCGGGCAGGCTCCTGCTCGTCGAGCGGCAGGGGCGGCGTGAGGGTTAGGAAGTAGCGCACGAACAGCGCCAGGGTCTCGGAGACAATGGCGACGTCGCGCTCGATGGTCTTGGAGGCCCGGGTCAATTCATCCAGGCGGCTGACCAACTGGTCCTTGATGTCCGGCACTTCGCGGGGCCGAAGCGAGGCGTTCAGCGCCTCCTCGACCAGCGCCGACTTGCCTCCATGACTGGTGCGCGAGACCTCGTCGAACCGGCGCGCCAGGGGCCGGGTGATATAGAGAGTGTAGCGTTTCTTGCTCATGATCGAATGACCATTCCCGTAAATCCGGTTGGTTCGGATGCAGGGAGATCATGCAGGCCAGAACAAGGAAACGTGAATAGGGAAAGGCAGGAATGCCCAGGAAGGGGAAGGAAGATGCAGGAAGAAGCGGGAATGGCCAGCTCAGCTTCTTTGCCATTGAGCCGACCTTGTTGCGGCAGCGGCCAAGCACCAAAAGAACAGCCAGACAATTGACCGCCGAAGTTCAAACGGTTTGAGCAGCGGTAGTGAACCGAGACACCGCCTCAGCAGTCATGGG
>JANLQJ010000433.1:0-4534 GCA_031367715.1 Hyphomicrobiaceae bacterium
TTTGATGCGACAGGAAAGACGGACTCTGCATGAAGAACACCCCGAACGCGCCCATCCCGATGTCGGTCATCGAATACGACGTGTTGTCACCCTTCCGCCGGTCCGGCAGGGTCGCAAAGAGCGCCTTCAGCGCAATGATGATGAGCGATTCAATGACCACCCACAGCGTGGACCACAGTTCGAGTCCGCTGTGAATCCCCCTATGCAACTCGCAAAATGAGAACTGCTGATGCAACTCGCAAAATGAGAACTGCTGGTGCGAGACAGCGGCTATTGCGTTTGCGGTGAAAATCGTCTAAGTTATTGATTTTATTGGCGCGCCATACAGGATAAAAGTGCGAACACTTATGTGAGCCATTTGCAAAACTCCGGTGGCCAACTGAGCTGACGGGGGCCCGAGCCTCCGGGCGGGTTGCCTTGTGGATGCATGTCAGGATTTGACGCTGACGGAACTGCAATTTGGACGCAGCCTGACCATGGCCTCCTTCATTCGCGCGCTCGGTGCAGCCTGCTGGCTGGTTACGTGACGAGTCGCATGACCTGCTCGACGGTCACGACCAGGATGCCGAACATCAAGTGGCAGAACACCTTGGCCGCCCCGCGCACGCGCACATGGTTGCCGCCGCAGTTGTCTTTCAAGTTGGCATTGACGCGTTCGGCCGAGCTGCGCTGCCTGTAGCGAACGTCCTCGCAGAGTTCGTAACCGGCCGTGCGTTTGGCGCAGGCTTCGGCCACGAGCGCGGCCTTCTCCCCGCGCCGGGTCTTGTGATCGATGATCGGCACGCGCCCGAGCGCCCGGCTTTTGTCGTGGATTTCCTGCACATCGTAGGCGCTGTCCATCAGGTCGTAGAGATTGGTGACGCGCCCGGCGGTGATGGTCGCCAACGGCAGCGCGACTTGACTGTCGTGAACCGACGCCGACGTCAGCAGGCAGGAGACGGGCACATCACCGTCGGCGGTATCGATGTGCAGTTTGTAGCCGATCCAGCTGGTCGTATGGCCTTTGGCGTTTCTCTTTGTGCCGACGTTGCAACGGTTTGGCAGCTCGGCCAGCATCTCGGTCAGTGTCTGACCGGCCTGGCGCTCCAGCCGCCTGGGTTCCTTCGGGGCCGCCACCTCGCCCTTTTTCGGTCGACCGCGTTTGCGTTTCGGTGTCTCGGGCGCGGCCGGAACGGCCCTGACCGGGGCCTCGCGCGCTTCGATGGCGGTGGCGTCACGCGCGATGTGGCCGACGATGCAACCCGCATAGGCTTTTTTGATCAGCGCCTCGTGAACCCTGGCCGGCAAGTTGCTGGCGGCGAACTCGGCGAAGCTGCGCGAAAAGGTGCCCTCGCTGGGAACCTCGCTGACCCGCTCGTAGCCGCACAATCGCCGTAGCGTCGCATCGACGGCCAGCCGCTCGATCAGGCCCGACGTGGTCGGTAGATTGAGCACGGCCTTGGCGACGAAAGCACGAGCCAGGGCATGACGATCTTTCGGCGGCCGCCCCGGCAGGCCCGGCCACACCTGCACGAACGCCTCGATGCACGCCACTTCGAGCACGATCACGAACCGCTCGTGCTGCGCGGTCAGAGGTCCGACCTCCACCCGCAACATCGGGAAAAGAAAACCTTGAATGTGGTCCCAGGTGCTGGTTAGCGTTTCCCGCAGAGGCATGTTCGCGTCCTGATACGGCTGGTGGTTGTCGCAAACACACCATGACCGACTCGGACGCGGACGCCTCGATTTTTTCCCGCTCAGGACGCCGAATTCAAGACGCCGCTGCTATTTTGCAAGTGGCTCATGTGATTGAAATTGCCGTGTAATTTTCTGCATCCTTGCACTCCCTGACCGTCGATGGTGTTCGCTCGGTGTGATCGCGGTTGGAGCCTTGTTGAGCCAGCACGCTCGATCGACGCTCGCAAAAGTACAAGCTATCAGGCACTGCGGTATCGTTGGACCCTGGGCAAAAGCGAGTGGCGAGACAGCATGATCCAACTGGGCGCAAACCTACTCTCATCGTTGGCCACCAGCGACGCGGAGGTCAGGCAAACGCTCGTCGCGAGCCGGGGTGTCCGACTAGATTCGATCGTCTCGTCCGGCCAAGCCTCGCCCAAAGGTTTTTGGTATGACCAGCTGGAAGCCGAATGGGTGACGATACTGGCGGGGCGGGCTCGAATTCGAATTGACGGCCAGGCAGGCGACATCGCACTCGGACCGGACGATACGCTGTTGCTGCCTGCTCATTGCAGGCATCGCGTGGAGCGGACCGACCCCGGACCAGCCCCGATTAGCGGGCTAAAGCAGCGCCACGTGCGCCCGAAGGCAAGCTGGCAGCTGCCGCGTGGATGCGGTCCGACGGGTTTGTGTCGTGCAGGCGGCCGACGATAAGGGGTAATCTCTTACCGGCCGTTTCGCACGGCTCCCGGGCTTGGTCGCGGCGATCAGCGTCGAAATAGACGTGAGCGTGATAGCCTGAAATGTCGACCATGGTCGGTTTCGCCGATGGACGTGCCGACGGTTCGGGCCAGGATTGAGCTGCCGACCATGCCGTCGCTCGTATTATGACGCCCTGAGCAATTCAAGAGGTTTGGGTGTCGCAAAAATTTCCGCAATTCCGTCAATGAGTTGTCGAATGCGTTGTGGAGCCGAGGGAAATCTACGGACCCTGATGAATCAAGCATTTAGCGTTCCCAAACGTAACAGGTGCAAAAGGCCGGGCAGTGAGGCTGCCGGTTTGCGGGTGGCTGTTGGATTGTCGGAACGGGATGAGGGGAGGCAGCAGCGGCACGCTGGTGGCGCCGGGCACGCCGAGGCGGGCACCGAGATAGTCCCAGAACCGGATCGCCTGCTTGGCGAAGGTTTTCATCAGGCCGCGGAAGGCGTCGCGGCCGATGTCGGAGCGGGTGCCGCCATCGCGCTCGCACGTCTTCGACACGACGACCTTGCGCCGGGTGACGTGGGTGCGGATGTCGTTCTCCGAGCCGTTGGTATGCAGCGGCACGTCGGGTCGATCCAGCACCACCAGCAGATCGGCCTTGTTGGCATGATGCCGCTTGAGTTGCCGGTCGAGCATCACGAAGCCGGTCTTGCTCGTGAAGATCGCGTCGAAGCGGGTTTCCAACTCCGCCTTGGCAACCGGCGTCGGCGCGCGGGCATAGGCTCTCAAATCGGCGTAAAGCTTCCAGATGCGATCACGATCCCGGGGCGCTTCCTTGGCGGCCAATCGATCGGCTGTAAATGCATCGAGCTTGTGCACCAGCCGCTCGCCATGCACCCAGCACAGCGCGCGCTCGCCGACATTGAACTGGCCGGCGTCGTCGGAGATGATCACAGTGCCTCGGAGCAAGCCCTGGGCCGCGATCGAGCCCCACAACGCGCCTTCGGTGGCGATGCGAACGGAATCAGGATGCACGTCCAGCGCGGTGAAGCTGAGCGCCTGCAGATGCGCCGTCCACGTCGCCCGGTCGGCGAAGTGCTTTGTTGGGTGGCCCGGCAACAAGCCGATCACGGCGCCTGACAGATTGCGCTCGCGCATGTAGGCGAGGCCGGCGTCATTGATCAAGTGAGTGGTGTCGCCGGCGTTGAGCAACTCCAGGAAGTTGAGCCGGCTCTTGGAGCCCGTGGTCGAGAACAACGTGAACCGGTCATTCCCGATCTGCGTGCACACGCCGTTCTTCGCGTCCATGCACAGCATGGCTCTGCCATGACGTCCAGAAAGGCGTCCTGGCCGTCGATCGGCAATCGCACGAGCTGGCGCTTCGAGACGATGACGCCGAGGTCGGCCAGCAACGCGAGCAGGCGCGGCATGGTGGTCTGGCCCTGATGGTATTGAGCAAGTACGAAGCGTTTCAGCTCGGGCCCGAAGTGGCTGGTAATGCCGGCCGGCAGCGGCGCCACGATCGTCTCGCCGGTCGCCGACAACCAGCGCTCGCGCCGATAGAGCACCGTCGTCGACTGCACGATCAGGTCCTGCACGACGAACTCCTCGTAGCCCTTGATGCGGGCGCCGGCCGGATTGTTCTCAGCCCTGACGACCTTGGTCTCGGTGATGGTCAGCTTGGTGCGCCGAGGCCATGGTTACGCTGTGCGCCGCGCCGGTCGATCTTGCGCTGGCCTTGCGCCGACGCCTCGGGCTCGGTCGCCTTCTCCATGCCGCTCGGCGCGATCTTGGGCCGGCCCTTCAAGCCCTTCAGCCGCGCGATCTCGTCACGCAGCTCTGCGTTCTCTGCCTTGAGCCGGGCGTTGTCCTCCAGAACCTGCACGAGCAACGACTTCAGCTCTTCGAGGCCAAGCCCGTCGATGCGGGGTGATTCGGCCATGGCGGCAGCGACTCGCACAAATCGAGTCGCCTGTGAATCCCAGATCGCAATCGATCCCCGCCCGGCGTTTTGCCCCTGTTACTCCCAAACCTCCGCAACTCCCACACTGACTTGTATAGCGTTTCCCCGCGGACTGCCAAACCTACCAGCCCATCCTGCAGCCGTGGGCCCATTCCGGTGGCGGCCGGGCAGAACGATGTTCAGGAGTTTGGGGGCGACGGCACGATTTCTCC
>JANLQJ010000455.1:0-19564 GCA_031367715.1 Hyphomicrobiaceae bacterium
CCACGCGGCCAAATCCCAAACAGCAACAGGCGCTAGATCTGATAGCCGCAATCGCCGTGTAGACAGGCGCCATCACCGCGTTTTGATCCTAACGGATTGAAGCGTAAGGGAAATCGTCATCCGAGAGCCAGGAACTTCGGACTAGACCGTGACTGCCCTGATGCGACAGGAACGGCTCCCTGATCCACAGCAGATCATGCGGATCCTGTTCGGCCAGCGGCACACCAGGCCGGATGCCGGCATGCACGAACAGATAGTCGCCGTGCTGCGCCTGCAGCTGCAGCGTCTCGAAAAACAGCCAGTGCCGCGGCGGCACCAGCCCCTCTGTGGTCGGCGGGCCGGCCTCGGGACCATCCAGCAGCAGCGCGGCTCGGACGTAAGACTCTTCGGTCGCCTTGCCGCCATTGGCAATCCACAGCGGAAATCGCTTCACGTCCGCCCAGGCATCGAGCATCAGCCGCTCGTGATTGCCCATCAGAAACTGCGCCGTCATGCCGACCGGCACGTCATGCAGCAGCAGCTTGATGACGCCATGGCTGTCGGGCCCACGATCGACATAGTCGCCGAGGAAAACCAGCCGGTTCTCGACGGCCGCGTGCGAGCTCGCATCAGCCTTGATCAGCTCGACCAGTTCGGCAAGCAGGTCCGCCCGGCCATGGATGTCGCCGACGGCATAGATGCGGAGGTGGTCGGGAAGCTGAGGCACGTTGGCATGGTCCGCTGCGCTGCAGATACAATTGACACGCGATGCCCCGTGACGTGACTTTGCATTGCAGCAAGATTTCGGCAAGAATGTCTTTCGTGCGGGCCAGAGTGATGGCCATCCACGGCTATGGCCAAGACTAGAATGAAAAGCGCAAAGGACTGAGGATGGTCGATGCTGGCCAGGAGACGGCAGGCGGTGCAGATCTGGTCGGCGGCCCCAGGCCGCGGGACTGGCTCGCCTGCGGCTGGTTCACGCCCGACTACCGGCCGCTGGCCGAGACGCTGGCCGCACAGCTAGCGGCCCATGACGTGCCGCACCACATCTTTTCTACCACCAAGATCGGCAACTGGTCGCGCGAGGTGTTGCGCAAGCCGTCGATGATCCAGCGGGCCATGCGCGAGCATCCCGATAAGGTCATCATCTTCATGGACGTCGATTGCATCGTGCGTGGGCCACTCGATGAAGCGGCGGTGACGACGGCCGATGTCACCTGCTCGCTCTATGTCAAAAAGCAGTTCGGCCGCCTGCGCGCCGACCTGTCGTCGCGCGTGGTGGTGATCCGGCCGAGCGCCAGCGCGCGCCGGCTGGTGGAACACTGGGCGCTGGCCTGCCAGGAAGCCAACAGCATCATGCCCGATCTCGGCGACGAGACGGCGCTGATGGTGTCGCTGGCCCGATGTACCGGCGCCGCATGGTCGGCGATCGATCAGCGCTTTGCCGGGCGCGAGCTTGCCAGGGCTCCCAAAGGAGCGGTCATCGTGCATGACAGCGCCCATGAGGAGTCGACCGTGGTGCGCCGGGTCCACAAGCAGGCCAAGGCCTGGAAGCGCTGGGCCTTCGGCAGCACCACGCGTGATCTCGCGGTCAAGTAGCCCGTTGGCGATCGCGGTTGCGCTCCGCCGCAAGTTACCAACGCGCTGTGATCCTAGCGATTGTGCGCTGCCGAGGGTGTATTCTCCCGCGTGATCCGAATCACGGGAGCGGTCGCCATGGATTTTTCCTTTTTCTTGTTTGCCGCGCTGTTCATGGTGCTGCTCCTTGGTGGCGCAATCCTGGGCGCGATTGCGTTTTTCAGGCTTGACCGTCTGGCGCATGGCGCCAAGGACCAGAGCAGCGAACTCGCCACTCTGCGCGGCCGGATCGCAATCCTGGAGCGCGCGGCCGAGCCGCCGGCCAGCAACCTCATGACGCCAACGCCTTCGACTAGCGCGCCAGCGGCCGTCGTTGCGCCGCCAACGCCAGCCGAGCCCGGCGCCCCCTCTCCGTCCGCTCTGCCACAGCCACCACCGCACGGCCTGCTGCGCCGGCTCGAAGAGCTGATCGGCGGCCGCTTGTCGGTCCTGTTTGGCGGCCTTGCGCTGGCGCTGGGCGGCGTCTTCCTGGTGCGCTACACCATCGAGCAGGGGCTGCTTGGACCAGCCGGCCGGATTGCTTTGGGCGCAGTGTTTGCCGCCGCTCTGGCCGCAGCCGGCGAGTATCTGCGGCGCAGCGAACCCCAGCGCGATGAGCGCACTGCCGGCATCAGCTACGTTCCTGGCGCCCTCACGGCGGCAGCCATCGTGACGGCCTTCGCCACCATTTATGCCGCCCACGTCCTCTATGGCTTCCTGGGCCCGGTCAGCGCCTTTGTGCTGCTCGGAGTATGCGGTTTTGCCGCCCTGGCGATTTCGGCCATCCACGGACCAGCGCTGGCCGCGCTCGGTCTGGTCGGCAGCTTCGCCACGCCGCTGCTGATCGGTGGCGCCACGCCCGATGCCTGGTTGCTGCTCAGCTATCTGATGATCGTGACCTCCGCCTGCTATTTCACGGCGCACCTGCGGCAGTGGCAGTGGCTGGCCATCGCGGCGACAGTGGGGGCCGATCTTTGGGGTTTGTATTGGCTGGTCGGACATGGGACCGAGCTGCAGCCTTGGGCACTTGCGACCTACATTCTCGTCCTGACCGCAAGCGCGCTCCTGCTGCTGCGCCGCGACGATACAGAGTCGCCAGCGACCGCCTCGCCAAATCTCGCTGCACTCGGTCTGGCCACTGTCGATCGACCGCTTACGGGACAACTCGCCGGTCATGCCCTGCTCGCTGTTGGCCTTGGCCTTGAGGACCGGCTGCACGTGCCATCGATTTGGGCGCTGATGGGCATGTCGCTCATGCTTGGCAGCGCGGCCCGATCCTGGCGATCGCTGGTGATGGGACCAGCGATCGGTGCTATCAGCGTGGTACTGACCTTTTTCGTCGCCCGCGATCCGTCGGCTGATTTGATGGTCCTTCTTGACCTCACCGGTGGACCACCGGTTGGCGAGGCACCGTCAGAGTATCTTTGGATTGGCGGCTTCCTCGGCGTCGTCTTCGCGGCGGCCGGGTTCATCGCCTTTCGTGACCGGCGTAGCACCGCTGTCTGGCCAGTCATATCTGTCGCAACGCCGCTCCTCCTGCTGATCTACGCCTATTGGTTCGCGGTCAGGGTCGACTTTGCCTTCCCGAGTGGCGTCGCTCCGACGACGTCGCTGGCGACTGTGGGTGCGCTGGCTGCCATTGCATCGGCTTTCGCTGCCGAAGTCATCAATCGCAGGCCGCGCTCCGTGCTGATTGATTGGGGCGTCGGCATCTATGCCGCCGGGGCTGTCGCCTTCCTCGCCCTCGGGCTTTCCATGGTGCTCGAAAAGGGCTGGCTGACGGTTGCCCTCGCCGCCATGGCGCCAGGTCTCGCGCTGATCGAACGCCAGCGCCCGATCGGCGTACTGCGCTGGCTGATCGCCGGCCTTGCCGCCCTGGTGGCGCTGCGCCTGCTCACCGAGCCGACCATTGTCGGCGGTAATCCGGGCCGGCTGCCGATCGTCAATTGGCTGCTGTACGCCTATGGCCTGCCGGCCGCGGCGTTCTGGTACAGCGCCCGCACGCTGCGGCAAGGCAGCAACGATCTTCCCGTCAAGATCGCGGAGGCGTCGTCGATCGCCTTTTTTGCCGCGCTGATCGGCGTGGAGATCCGTCACTTCATGACCGGCGGCGACATGACTCGCGGCCTAGCCACGCTGGGCGAGTTCGGCCTGTATTCGCTCAGCTGGCTGGGCCTGGCCATTGGCTTGCGCCTGCGCGCCGGCGGTGACAACGCCGATCTCGTCCAGCGCTATGCCAGCTATTTCTTCGGCGGCCTCGGCACGGTATCGATGCTGCTGGTCAATCTACTGTTGCGCAACCCGGCGGTGACCGGCATTCCGGTTGGCGAGGGCCTCTTTTTCAACGACCTGCTGCTGGCCTATGGCCTGCCGGCGCTGCTGAGCGGTGGGCTCTATTGGCTGGCGCGCAAGGCCGAGCCGCGCTGGCTGGCCTGGATACCGGGCAGCGCAGCGCTGATCCTGGCCTTCGGCTATCTGACCTTTGAGGTCGCCCGACTGTTCGAGGGCCCGCTGATCAGTATGAGCGAGATCCGCGATGGCGAACTCTACGCCTATTCGGTAGCCTGGTTGCTGTTCGCACTCGCGCTGCTGACGGCGGGCATCCGCTATGGCAGCGCGGTATTGCGGCAGGCCGCGTTCGGGGTGCTGCTGCTGGCGACCTTGAAGGTGTTCCTGGTCGACCTGGCGGGCCTTACCGGGCTGCAGCAGGCCGGGTCCTTCATCGGCCTCGGCCTAGCCCTGATCGGCATCGGCCTAGCCTATCAGCGGCTGGTGCTGAGGGCCCCGGCGGCCGTGGCGCCGCCGGGATAGGCAAAACCGGGTTCAGCCGACGATTTCGAAGCCGGCAAAGTTGAGCGCGATCTCGGCTGCGGCATTCTCGGTGCTGTCGGATCCATGCACCGAATTGCGCTCGATGCCCTCGGCGAATTCCTTGCGGATGGTGCCGGCGTCGGCCTTAGCCGGGTCGGTGGCGCCCATGATTTCGCGGTACTTTTTGACTGCGTTCTCGCCCTCGAGCACCTGCATCACGATCGGGCCGGAGGTCATGAACTTGACCAGATCGTTGTAGAACGGCCGCGCTTTGTGCACTTCGTAGAATTTCCGCGCTTGCGCCTCGCTCCAATGCGTCCGCTTCTGGGCGATGATGCGCAGGCCCGCCTTCTCGATCTTGGCGTTGATGGCGCCGGTGAGATTTCGTGCCGTGGCGTCTGGCTTGATCATGGAAAACGTGCGCTCGATGGCCATCATTGTGGTCCCTTGTTGTCAGGCGGCGATAAGGTTCGGTGATGCCGCGCCTTATAGCTGCGCGATGGCTTGGCTTCAAGCTGGAGCCGGCACACCGCCTTCAAGTTGGGCCGGCGAGCGCTTTGCCGTGCTCCAGCGCCAGCTGCGGCCATAGGCCGTGATTGGCTCCTCGACTAGCTTGGTGCCGATCCAACCCACCAGCACCGCCAGCGGCAGCGCGGCCAGCGTGACCAGCCATTGGGCCGGCGTTGCAATACCCGGACGGTCGCCCAGCAGCAATCCATGCATGAGGCCGAGCACCGCCAGATGCGTCAGGTAGACCGAATACGACGTGCGGCCAAAGAAACAGAGCACCGGCGAGACGAAGCGGCGCGCTTCGGGGGCTCCGCGCACCAGGCTGAGCAGAAAGGCTGCAGCGGCGATCGACACCAGCAGACGGGCAAAGATCTGGAAGACCGGGCCGTCGACGCCACCGTCCAGGCGGATCAGCACGTTGGTTGCCACCAGCATGACGACCGGGATGACACGCAGCGCCATGTCATAGCGCTTCCAGTCGATGCCGTCAGTCTTGATCAGCAGGCCTGCGATCAAGCCGCAGATCAACGTATCGGCGATGCCCGGCAGCAGGACCGTGGTCGACATGGCCGGCAGGAAGCCGGTCAACAGGATGCAGGCGCGCAACGCCACCGTGCCAATCAGCCCCGCCAACAGAACACCCAGCAGATGCCGCCGTGGCACGAAGATGAGCAGCGCCGGAGCAATGAGATAGAATTGCTCCTCGACCGCCAGCGTCCAGGTTGGTGCCAGCCAGTGCGGACCGAAGCTGTCGCTGGCAACGAAAAAGAACACCTGCGTGAAGGTCAAATAGGACCAGAGCGGCACCACCGAATGCACATTCAGCCAGCCCGCATGGTCGAAGGCCACGAGGCACGCGAACACCAGCGTGACGCAAACCAGATAGACCGGCAGCGTGCGGCAAAGTCGGCGCACATAAAAGACGACAAGGAAGTTGGCGCAGTCCTTCTTCTCAAGGATCAGCCGCCCGACCAGAAAGCCGCTCAAGACAAAGAACGCCACCACCGCCAGCCACCCGACGGCCAACCCAGGGACGCCATGGGGCACTTCGGCGAAATAGTGTGACACCAGCACGAACAGTGTCATCAGGCCGCGAAAGCCGTCGAGAGCGACCATCCGCTCGGCACCGCCCTGCGCGGTCCCGGCCTGGGTGCTGCTCAATCGTGCCATGGGAGACTCTTGCCTGGAACACCGCGATACGTGCCGGTAGCCACTGCAAAAACGGCGCCATGCGTCAGTCCACAGGACGGCTGATCTGTCGCCCGCTCTGGCGCATGGTGAACGAACCGTTTACAAGTGACCCGCCGACCCCGTAGCTCAGATGGATTGAGCACCCGCCTTCTCAGCGGTTGCTCAGGATCGCAAAAAGTGTTGGAATACAGACGTTTGCCAGTTTGCCGGAAGCGCGCGAACCGTTTTCTGGCCCGTATCAATGGTTTAGGACCCGTAGCTCAACCGGATAGAGCACTCGCCTTCTAAGCGAGCGGTTGCGTGTTCAAGTCACGCCGGGTTCGCCATGTTTGGTGGCGATGCGTGTTGTTGCAAAAACCTGATTGGCTACCCAGCGCGCCTCACTCGCGAACCGATGCCACCTGCGTGCCCTTTTGTCATATTTGATGTGGTCGCGGCAGCAAAGACCCAGCGACGGTGACAATGATCGCATCGATAGCAGCGCGTCCCGGAATCTGGCGCGTCTCCTTGCGCGGCAGACTCCGGGACGCGGATGGATAGTTTCGCTCAGCGGTACGATAAGCTGTTTGTCCGAAATGAAACGCCGCCACGACATACGTTCGAGACGGCGTTTGGTGCTGGTATCAGTGGAACCGCTTCTGCCCTTCGTGCCTGGTCAGACCAGACGGCTAGAGGTTGAAGTCCGCCGCATTCATTGCCGCAGTCAGATTGGCATTCGACTGCACCTGGATCTGGAAGTCGATCGTCGTGTGACCGGCGGTGTGGCCCTCGATGAGCCAGGAGTTGCTTCCGTTGGCGATCACGTGGATCTGGCCGTTTGTATCAGTGAATGCCCCGCCGTTGGCCACGAAGCCGAAGCCTTGATCACCGGCTACCGCAGAGTTGGCATCGATGGCGGACAGATCGATGAGATCACCAGGATTGTCACCAGGATTGTCGAAGCCGGTGATGATATCGCGATTGGCAGAGCCAACGCCTGTGTCCGTGAGTGACGCGAACACGAACGTGTCGTTACCTGTGCCGCCTGTCAGATTATCGGCTCCGGCACCGCCGATAAGCACGTCTCTTCCGCCGCCGCCGTTCAGTGCGTCGTTGCCAGCGCCGCCGCTCAACACGTTGGCGACGCCATTGCCGGTGAGTATGTCGTTGCCTTGGCCGCCGGTGAGGTTGCTTACATTGAGGATGGAAGCAATACCTGTGCCTGTTCCGACTCCGCCTAACGTGGCGGTGATATCTTGAGTGGTGGTGCCATAGCTCAGCGTATCAGTTTGGCCGAGCAGGTTGATGTTGACGGTCTCGACACCGACCACGGTGCTCTTCGAAATACCAGTGTCGAAACTGAAGTCGAAGACACTGTTGCCCACAACCGTGACCGTGAGAGTTTCGTTGGCTGGGTTGGTGCCCCTGATATTGAGGATGTCCGCCGTGCCGTCACCGCCGTCGATCGCATCAGCGCCGTCGCCGACGGTATAGTTGAACGTGTTGTTGCCAGCGTCGCCGAAGAGCTGATCGTTGCCGAGCCCGCCAGCGATCGTGTCATTGCCGGCGCCACCGTGCAGGACGTTTACCTGAGCATCGCCGGTGATGCTGTCGTTGCCGGTGCCGCCGATGAAGTTTTCGATGCCGCGGATCTGATCAGAGTTGCGGCTCGGGTTGCCACTGCCGTTGCCGGTCCCGGTCACGGTCTGGAACGCGGCGCTCGTGCTGTTCAAGGTCACCGTCAGAGCGGTGCCGTAGGCCGAGAAATCGGCTGTGTCGCTGCCTGCGCCGCCAATGAACTGATCGCGGACGTTGTCGGACGCCGCCACGAAGCTGTCGTTGCCCGCACCACCATCAAAGACGTTTGTGATGGTGTCGGCCGCCGCCACGAACCGGTCGGTGAAGGCACTGCCGGTGAAGTTCTCGATCGAGTTGTACTTGTCGCCTAGAGCATCGCCGAGATTGTTGGCGCCATTCGACAGGTTGACGGTCACGGCTGCGGCCGAGGCGGCATAGCTCACCGTATCGGTGCCGCCGAGGCCGAAGAACGTGCGATCATGGCCGTTGGCGAACAGACCGGCTGGTGCCGCGCCCGAGAGCGTTGCATCGTTGCCGGTGGTGCCGACCACGAACACTGGCGCGGCCACCGTCAGCGTCGGATCGGTTGCGGCGTCGTGGGGGCCGAACGCGTCCGTGTAGCTCGCTGTCGCCCGCAGGGTCTGGCCGGTGACGTTGGCCAAAGCCGCCGTCGTTGCACCGTTCACCCATGTCGACGTCGCAACGTTCCACGTCTGCCACTGGAACGGTGTCGCGGCGCCGTTGCTGCCAACCAAATTGCCTGTCACCGAGCCGGTCGCATTGGCCGCAGTGATCAGATCCACGTCGGCGATGGTATCCGTCGCCGTCAGAGTGACAGCGCTATTGCCGCCGTTTGCGGCCGCAGTGGCGCTGACGCCGCCGGTCGCCTTTTCGTTGACGTTCTCGATCAGGATCGTCTCGGTCTGCGTGGTTGTGAACTCGCCGTCACTCACCTGTACCTGGACCTTGATCGTGATCTCGGTGCCGGCCGCGTTGATGGTTACGTCGGTGTTGCCTGCCGTGATGAGCTTCTTGATCGCCTCGAAGTCCGGCGCCGATGCAAAGCGCAAAGTTTCCGTGCTCGTCACTTGATTGCCAGCGGTGACGCTGGTCGCCACGCCGAGTGCAAACAGACCTGCCGGCAGATTGGGCGCGTTGGCAATGCTCCAGGTCAGGGGGGTCGCCGCTTGACCCACGGAGAGGGTGTCGACCGCGCTCAGATTGGCGATCAACGTGTTGGCAGGTGTGTTGTTCTCTTGGGCCGCGGTCACGGCAGTGCCGTCGACCACGTTCTCATTGAACTGCGCGAACACCGCCGGATTGAATACCGGCGCGCGATTGCCTGTCGCCGGCATCACATCGATGTTGAAGTCGTTGGTTACGGACAGGCCAGTGTTGGCCACGAAGCCCCCGCCAACATTGGCCGTTCCAGGATCAGTCGCCGTGATACGGACGGTGATGGCCCCGGCAAAGCCGGCGGGCGGAGTTCCAACGATATGCCCGTCGGTGACGAGGCCGCCAGCCGAGTCCACGACGAAGTTCAAGCCCATGAATGCCGAGGCACCGGCAACGGGCGTCACCACGCCGGCGCCATTGACGGTCGCGGTGATGTCGTGCGCCACTCCGTCAGCGGTTACGATTGCTGCTTTGTACTTCAGCGTATTGGCGGCCGTCTCGTGGTCATTGAAGACCTCGAGCAGCGGCAGGAACATGTTGTTGATCGGCTTGTCCATCTGGGCCGAGGTATTGCCGAAGCCGACCAGGATGCCCTGCTGCACGATGAACGGCGAGGTGTTGGGAGCCAATGGGTCGACAACCAGCACCGCCGTTGGCGCCGAGGCGACCGTCTCCGTGAAGCCGAGCAAATCCTTATACGTCACGACAGCGCGCAGCTGATTGCCGAGCTGGAACGTCGTCGGAGTAAAGGACGCGCTGGTGGCGCCGTTGGACGGCAACAGCGGATTTTTGTCATGCGGGTCGAGGATCGGCACCCATTGCCCCTGGGCGATATCCAGGTACTGCCACTGCATGTGGTAATCGTTGCCACCGCCAGCCTTCTGCGTAATCCCATCGAGATCCGTGATGATCGCCGGATTAATGGTGATTGCCTTGCCGACTTCCGGTGTACCCGGAGTGGTAACGCCTGGTGTTGTAACAGCCAGGCCAGCGGCACCGGCGTCGAACACGTTCGCCACATGGTTGAGGCCTACTGGGAGGCCACCACCACCACCACCACCACCACCACCACCACCACCACCGCCACCACCACCGCCACCCACGCCTTGCACCAAGGCGCCGGCGCTATTGTACAGGTTGCCGACTTTGTCGATCGTGAAAGTCCCATCGGCAAACTGAATGCGCTCGATGTTGCGGATACGGTCGGTACCGTCGTTGGTGGCGCGGACGCCCGCCACCGGCACGACCGGTGGCACATTGTTGTCGATGACCGTTACGAAGCCGAGGGCATCGGCACGGTTGATCGTGTATTCGGCTCGCGTACCCGAGAACCGCACCGTATCGACGTTGTTGGCCGTGGTGTCGTAGCGGATCTCGCGCAGGATCTGACTGCCCGCGCCGATCACGCCAGCCGCGTTCGGCAGCAACTCGACGTGCAGCGAGGCATCGCCGTCGATGAGGTCGTTGCCGTTGCCGCCGGTGACGCTGTCATTGCCGGCGCCGGCGAGCAGGATGTTGCCACCGCCGAAACCGCCGGTCGCATTGGCGTTGCCGAACACGGTTGCCGTGTCTTTGCCGGAGAAGAAGAAGTTGCCGCGTGTAGTGTTGGTACCGGCAGCAATTGCACCTACATCGCCGCCCGCGTCCGCCAACCCCTTGATCAAGGTCGGATTGTCGAGCACGTTCTTGGCCGGGATGGCGCGGGCCGTGTTGTCGCCGACGATGTCATCGGCAAACTTCGAACCGCTCACAGCTTCCGTGAGCTGATAGAGATCACGGATGCCGTCGGCGCCGACCGGGCTATTGGCCGCGATGAACTCCTTGCGGTTCATGTCGATGCCGACGCCTTGGGTGGCGATCTCGAACGATGCCCAGTCGAAGCCGAGGCCGCCGTCAAACTTCAGGAAGCCGCCATCGCCGACCATGATGTCGTCGCCGCTGAAGCCCTTCATGACCGAGCCGTTGTAGCCGACCAGCACGTCGTTGTCGGAATAGAGCGGGAAACCACCCGTCGGAGCGCCGACGCCGCCGACCAACGCGCTGCCGCCATCGGTGCCGCCTTGCAGCCAGTCGTCACCCTGGTCGCCCAGCATTTCGCCACCGCCTTCGCCGCCGAAGACGATGTCGTTGCCCGTGCCTGCCACCACGTCGTCGATGCCCTGACCACCGTAGATCAGATCGCTGCCGTCGCCGCCGAAGATGAGGTCGTTACCCTTGCCGCCGTAGATGGTGTCGTTGCCGGCATCGCCATGGAATTGCGAGCCGATGCTGCTGTTGGAATTCGACAGCTTGTCGTTGCCGTCGCCGCCGAACAGCGTGTCGTTGCCGCCACCGCCGTCGATGGTGTCGTCGCCGCCATCGCCATAGACCGTGTCGTCATCGGCCTGGCCCGCCATCAGCTTTTCGCTGCGGTCAGTGCCGCCAAGCACCATGGTGTTGCCGAAGAAATTATCCTTGCCGAGGAAGTGCAGCATGCCGTCGTTGGTAATCTCGAGCAGATTGTGGCCATGGGCAATGTTGTAGGCGTTGATCTTCAATGGATCGAGCGCTCCGGAGGCAGTCTGGAAGTCGGCGGCCTCGATCTTGTATTCGGGGGTCAGGAAGATGCTGGCCGACAGGTGGCGCGCGCCGGTCGCATTCATGATCATGTCGGAGAACAGATTGTTCTCGATCTGATCGGAGTAGTGCATGCCCTCGACGCGCGGCAGGTAGTAGAGCCGGTCGGCGTCCTGCAGCGTCTCCATCTGCACCTTGAAGATGATGTCGAAGGTCGAGCCGAGCATGCTGTCATGCAGGTTCTGCTTCTCGGCCAGACCGCCGATCCACAGGTCGACCCGGTCGAGCCCGGTGATGTCGCCGGTGCCCCACTGAGCCCCAACGAGCGTCGGCGGATTGGTGGTCGGCTGACCAGTTGCCGGATCGAGCACGATCGAATGGGCGGCAAGGGCATTGGTCTTGTCGTGCGCCCAAGCGCCGATGCCGTGCATGAAGTTGTACGCATCCTTCAACGCGGGATCGGTCGAATTCGCATTGGCATCGTTCTGGCCGTCCGTCACCAGCTTGAGGGCCGCCGCGCGCTTGGCGAGCAGCGTCTCGCCAGGTGCGTTCAAGAGCTGATGCGTGCCATAGGCGGCAACGAAGTTGATCAGCGATTCCGGATGTTTCAGGAACTGCCCGAACTCGTGCCAGCTGTCGTAGGGCTTCAGCAGGGAGTCGTGGTTCTGGTCATAGATCTGGGCACGCACGAGGTTCAACCCCGCGACGCCTTCCGAGCGGCCGCGTGCGATGTTGAGGGCGGGAAGGTCGAGCGGCAGGCCGAGCAGATTGTTGCGCAGCGTGCCGGTGACGAACTCGTCGATCTCATTGCCGACTTGGGCCGTAGTGCCGAGCACCAGCTCAGCGGCTGCGTTGGCGCCGTGACTGGCGTATTCAAGCGGGTTGGTGAAGGCCTGCAGCAGGCCGATCTGGTTGAGGATCGGGTTGCCATTCACATCGAGTACGGGCGTGCCGGCGAGCGGATCGGACGTGACACCGTCTGCAAGGAATTTGCCGTGCATCTGATAACGGTTCACGTTCTCGTCCAGCATCGAGTGGCCAAAGCGATAGACGGAGTGGGCGAACTCGGCGAGGACGGCCGGGTCGAGATGGATGTTGGTATCGCCGGCCAGATGGATGTCGGGCGCGATCTTGCGAGCAAATTCGCCGAACACGAGATGCTGGTACTGCGTCTCGGCCCCGAAGCGAGCCGCCTGGAACAAGCGTTCGCCGTTCCATTCCGCTGCTGTGATTTGGTGCGCCGATCCATTGACATTGGCAGCCAGGCTGACGCCACCGAGCACCCAATCGGACGCGAACGAGCTGTCGCCATTGTTCAACTGCGTCTGGACAAAGTCCTTAGTCTGCTGCAGCAGCCGGTTGTGCTCAGACAGGAAAATGTCGTGGATCGAGGTGAGGCCGATGTTCTCGTTCACGCGGCCGTCGCCGGCGGCGTAGTGCGCCTCCAGCAGCGACTGACTGAAGACTGGCGCTCTCGGGTTGGCACTTTGCGCCATGTCGTTGATGAACTGAACGCCGGCCCCGACGGAGCCGGTCGTATCGACGAGACCTGGGATGCCGATGTGCAATTGAGCGACGGTCACGTTCATATCGATGGGACCGCCGTCGACGAACGTGTTCACGCCATTGACGACTTTGACCAACTGCACATGACTCGCGCCTGCGACGTTGTGCAGAATGACGTTGCCGTACTCATCTGTCCTCAACGTGGGTACGCTAAACACGTCCTTGTCCTGCAGATCGATGCCGAGACGCGCAGCGTTCAACTTGATGTCCAGCCAGGTCGGCAGGTGGTGAGAGCCGTCGGCCGCGATGCTCGTAAGCATCTTGCCGGTCGCATGCAACAGGCCGTCGTTGCCAGTCACGTACTCGCGCAGGAACACCTGGTGCGAGGGATGCGACGAGTAGACCTGGCTCAGGTCCACCGGCGGCGTCACCGTATTGGTCGTCTCGTGGGTGCCGGGGATCAAGGCGCCGCGCGTAAGCACCATGAAGTTGTTCGCTCCGGGCGCCGAATTGTACAGCGGATCGTCCGCCTGCAGCGGAACAATCACGGCACCATTGCCACCCTTGCCTACCAGGTCCAGGCCGTGATCGAAGAATTGGCCGAACAATGCAAGAAATGTGTTGTTGGGTGCCGAGATGCCGCCGTCGGGCGTCACGCTCGGGATGAAGTAGTTGACTTTGCCGGTGGTCGGGTCGACGCCATCGGTACCCGCGACTTTATTCGGGTCCTGGACTGCGGGCATGACCGTGGCCTGCGACAGGGCAGCCGCCTTGGCGGCCGGGTTGTCGGCGCTCTGATCGGCGATCAGATTGCTGATCGTGCGCGGGTCGCTATCGAACACGATGCCCGACGTCTGGGCATAGTTGGTACCGTTCTGTGCCAGACCGAACACCGGCGTCGTCAGCCGCGGGAACACCTGGTCCGAGGCGCCGAAGGTGCCTTGGCCGCCGAGCGCGCTGTTGTTGGTGGCGGCGACCTCGCGCAGGCCGAAGGCCAGATGCGGGTTGACCGGCGGCTGATGCGCCTCGGCCATCTTGATCTGGTTCAGGATGTGGCCAAGATCGACGCGGTCGAAATTGACGCCCATGCCATGGCTGGCCTCGGGTGCGGGTGCGGCAGCGGCCGTTACGACGCCTGCAGCAGTCTGGTTCAAGACGTTGATCGTGAAAGTGTCAGTGACGGTGTGCGCCGCCTGACCAGCGAAAATAGCATCGGTGGCGCTGACCTTGATATTCAACGCGCCGTTGAAGCCGGCTGGCAAGTCTCCGCTGACCGTGTAGCCAGTTAGTGTGCCGCCGACGATGACTGGCGTTGCCACTAAGCCGGCAGGCAGACCGGAGAACACATAGGTCAGGTTCGCCACAGCCGTGTGATCATCCGTGAAGTACTTCGTGACCGAAATGAAGACGTTCAACTTCTCGCCCTGGTAGGCGCTGATGTCCGGAATGCCGACGTTTTCGCCGCCCTGTACAACGGTCGGGCCGAGGTTCTTGCTCTGATCGGAGCCGAGCAGCGCCGTCGGAGCGGTCGTGACGGTCTCGACAAATCCCTTGGCGTCCGTATACGTTGCCTTGAGCCGGATAGCCGTACCGACTTCGAAGTCTGTCGGCGTGAAGCTCGGCGGGACGCCGCCGACGCCCGAAGCGCCAGTGATGTTGATCCACGTACCGCGCAGCAAGTCCTGGTATTGCCACTGGTAGGTGATCGGATTGGTGATAGTGCCCGTCGGGTTCGCGGCAGTAACAAAGTCGGCATCGGTGATGCTGCCGGCAACAGTCAGTATGTCGCCTACGTTCGGCGCGCCAGCGGCAACGCCGTTGACCGCAAGCGTGCTGACCGGGACAGCATCGCGACCCGAGATATCGATCGAGAGATCGGCGAACTGCAGCCGCTCGATGTTGCGCAGCAGATCGGTGCCTTCGTTGATGATCTTGGGCAGCAGCGCCGCGTTGCCGCCATTCACGACCGGCGGGTTGTGCGTGATCGACGCGAAGCCTTGCCCGTTCAGGGCCAGTCGCGAGCCCCTCGCCAACTCAGCCTGCAACTGGTCGCCCCTGACGGCGGTTGCAGCGCCAAACGCGCCATTGTTAAACTTCTGCACCAGAACGGTATAGTCCCGTGCAATATCCTGGTAGACCGCCGTATCGACATTGTTGGCATTCGACGTATCGTATTGGATCTCGCGAATGATCTTGCTGCCGGCGCCGACCACGCCATGGTCGTTGAGCGCGAGATCGACATGGATAAAGGCATCGCCGTCGATCATGTCATCGCCGCCTCCGCCCTGGATAAGATCGTTGCCGCCACCGCCGAGCATGATGTCGCCCGCCGCGAAGCTGACCGCGACGCCGGATGCAAAGAAGTTGCCTTCGACCGTTCCGTTGACAACTTTCGTGACGACGTCGTCGGCCGTCCCCGATTTGCCATCTATTCCGTTGCCGAACGAAAGATCATTCAACCCGTGCACCAGGTTGGCGTTGGTCAGCTCGTCCTTGGCCAGGATGCGGGCGACGGCGTTGGTGTCCTCGCCCTTGAGGTCGTCGCCGAACTTGGTGCCGCTGAGGCCCTCGACATGGGTGAACACATCGCGGACGCCGTCGCCGGCCAACGGATTGAGCGGCGAGACGAATTCGCGCCGCTTCATGTCGACGCTGACGCCCTCGGTCTCGCGCTCGAACGAGGCCCAGTCGAAGCCGGTGCCGCCGATGAACTTGTCGAAGCCGCCGCGGCCGAGCATGATGTCGTCGCCGCCGAAGCCTTGCATCTTGCTTCCGACGCCAGCGATCATCACATCGTTGCCGCTGTAGAGTGGCAATTGGCCGGTCGGTGCGCCGACGTCACCGACGAGGGCGTCGCCGCCGTCGCTGCCGCCCTCGATCCAGTCGTCGCCCTGATTGCCCTGGATTTCGTCGGCGCCCTCGCCGCCCTTGATGATGTCGTTACCGGCGCCTGCGATGACGACGTCCAGGCCACCGCCAGCCTCGATGTAGTCGTTGCCGTCGCCGCCGTTAATGATGTCGTCGCCCTTGCCCATCAAGATGGTGTCGTCGCCCTCGTCACCATGGACAACGTTGGCGCCAGCCTGATCGGTGATCAAGTCGTTGCCCTTGCCGCCGAACAGGTTGTCGTTGCCGCCACCGCCGTCGACGGTGTCATCGCCGCCGTCGCCCCAGACCGTGTCGTCGTCGGCATTGCCGGAGAGCAGCTTGTCGGCGTGCTCGGTGCCGCCCATGACGATGGTGTTGCCAAAGAAGTAGTCATCGCCGTTGAAGTGCAGTTCACCCTTGGCGGTGACTTCCATGAGCGGTACCGCGCCAGCTGCTACCGGATGTGCGAGGTTGTAGGCAGCGATCTTGGCGGAATCGACGAACCAGTTGCCGTTGGCGTCCTGGCTGTAGTAGTCCTTCGCCTCGATGTTGTATTCGGGCGTCATGAAGATGGCGGCCGGGAGATGCTTGGCATCCGTGTTGGCCTGGATCAGCTCGGCGAACGAGCTGTTCTCGATCTGGTCGGAGAAATGCGAGCCCTCGATGCGCGGCAGATAGTACAGCCGGTCGCCATCCTGCAGGTTCTCGAGCTGGACGCGGAAGATCAGCTCAAAGGTCGAGCCCAGCAGGCCGCCATTGAGCGATTGCTTTTCGGCCAGACCGCCTATCCACATATCGACATTGTCGAGGCCGGTGATGGAGCCGGTGCTGTAGTGGGCAACTTCCATGACCGGATTAAGTGTCACTTGATCAATGACCGCCTGATGGGTAACCGGGTCGATCTTGGCCGAGTGCATCAATCGCGGATCGGCCTGGTTGATGTCTGCCGTTGGATCAGCGACGTTCGTGTAATTCCCCTGGCTATGCATGAAGTCGGATGAGTCATTTACACCCGAAACGGAATTGACATGCGTGCCTGTCACGAGTTCTAGCGCGACTTGACGCTTTGCTGCGGCCGTAGTCGCGTTCTGGATGTCGGCATAGTTGCCATACGCCGCCACGAAGTTCACGATCGAGCCATCGTGCTTGAGGTAGTGGCGGAAGTCGTCCCAGCTCATATACGGACGCAGATTGGCGTCATGGTTCTGTTGATAGATCTGGTTGCGGAACTCGTTCAGCGGCGGCACGCCAGCTTCGCGACCGCGCGCGATGTTGATGGCGGCAAGGTCAAGCGGCTGGCCGAGCAGGTTGTTGCGCAGCGTGCCGGTTACGAATTCGTCGATCTCGTTACCGACCTGGTTGGTGGTGCCTTGGACGATGCCCGTGGCGCCGCCCGCGCCAGCAAAGCCAAGCGGGTTGGTGAAGGCTGTGAGCAGGCCTGCTGGTGTGTAGATCGGGTGGCCCTGGGCATCGACGGCGGGCTTACCGGTCGCGTCAATCGCCTGAACCTGCAAGTTCTCGTTCAGCATCGAATGGCCGAAGCGATAAACGGCGTTGGCGAATTCGGACGTGATGGCCGCGTCGAGATGGATGTTGGTGTTGGTGGCGACGTGAATGGTTGGCGCGACCTTGCGTGCGAATTCCTCGAACACGAGGTGCTGATATTGGGTTTCGGTGCCAAACTTGGCGGCCTGGAACAGGCGCTCGCCGTTCCATTCGCCGTCCTGGATGCCTACGGCGAGATTGGCGCCTGGCAAGACCCAGCCCTCGGCGAATGAGGTGTCGCCCTTGGCAAGTTCCGCCCGGACCAGCGCCTTGGTCTGCTCGACGAGTCGGTTATGTTCTTTCTCGAAGATGTCGTGAATAGCCGTGAGGCCATAGTTCTCGTTCAATCGCCCGTCGCCGCCGACAAAGTGCTTGTTCAGCAAATCGCCATCATAAAGCTTGTTCTGGCCGATCAATTCCGGATGGCCGACGGGGAAGTCAGCCGCCGTGTATTTGGCAATTACATTGCCAACAACGCCGTCGCCGTCAGCCGTCAGGGCATTGCCAAAGTCATCAAACGGGCTGGCCGTTCGTGCCATGTCGTTGATGAAGGCGTGGCCGATACGCAGCGCGGTCTCACCGACGACCGCCCCGGCCCCGGCGTCAGGAATTGGATTGGCAAGATCCAGGCCTGTGGTCGTGCCCTCAACCAGCCGCTGCCCGCCGCCAGGAAGCTGCACGACAACCTGAGCCAGACCATTGGCGCCGAGGATCAGATTACCATAAGCGTCTGTCGCCAGCAGTGGCACATTGCCGACGTCATGATCGTCGAGGATAAAACCGAGCTTCAAGGCATTTGCCTTCAAGTCGGCCCATGTTGGCAAGTTATGCGATCCATCTGTGTTGACGTGATCCATCAAGCGGCCGGTTGAATGCAGTGTCGAGACGGACACCGTGCCGTCAGCCGCAGTGACCACGCCTCCGATGTATTCGCGCAAGAACGCCTGGTGCGAGGCATGAGACGTATAGGTCTGGCTGTTGTCGACGAACGGTGTCACAAGGTTGGTCGGCGTTGTCGCGCCTGGCGCATCCTTGGACCGTGCAATGACCATGAAATTGGGTCCGCCGGTCACAAAAAGCGGATCGTCTGGTTTGAGTGTTATGAACACCAATTCCTGGTTCGGCAATCCGGTGGCCGGATTGATGCCGGCAGGCGGGCTCTTGGTGATCAGGTCAACGCCATGATCGAAGAATTGGCCGAACAGCGTGAACCAGGTGTTGAACGGCGCCGAGATGCCGCCATCGGGCGTCTGATTGGGTATGGATACGGTGCCGGCAGCGGGATTGATGTGGAATGCGCCAGTAGCCGGATCGTCAAGCACAACGAGCGGAACGTTTTTCACATCCACTGCGGCCGGATCGATAATGAAAACGAGAGGATTCGCCGGGTCTGAAACTACCGTCGCGATCGTGGGGTCTGCCGGAGTGTGGTTCGAGGCGGGATTCGGGATGAAGTCTGCGGCACTCGTCGCGAAGAGAAGGCCCGGCTTGAGGACCATCAAGGGGACCGCAGGTGTGCTTGTATCCAAGGCGAGAGGATTGGCGATGAAATGCTGAGGATGCGCCGGATCCGGTTCGGTCAATGAGGCGATACCGGCTGCGGCCATGAACGCGGCCAAGGCCGCCGGATTGTTCGCCGTCTGGTCAGCGATCAGATTCGAGATTGTCCGCGGCGCGCCGTCGAATATGAATTGGGTCCCTGGGACATACTGGGACAGGAACACCTGATCATTCGGTGCAAACAGCGACAACGGCTGATCGGCCGCGCCGAAGATGCTATCACCCGGGACGACGCTGTTGTTGGTTCCGCCCACTTCGCGCAAACCAAACGCCAGATGCGGATTGACTGGCGGCTGGCCGGCTTCGGCCATCATGATCTGCCGCAGGATGAAATCGAGGTCAACGCGATCGAATGCAACCATGACGCAACTCCTTCGGGCCGCAGCCCACTACCGCCGAAGTCTCAGTTACCAATTGCCCCACCGGGCGTGCGAAGTCAGGGCCCGGCCGCCATCGCGACCAGGACGGGAAAATTATGCTGCGTGACACTGCCGAGTTTGGGTGCATGTTCCGCGCCAGTCGGCATCCAACCAAGATGCCGAGCTGAGGCGGTGTAACCTGATGTCTGGAAATTGCTCTTGAGGCAATGTGGCTGTGGACGCGCTGTCCGCCCCCGCGGGGGCGGACAGCGCGAATCACGCATCGATGTTCTTCGACCAAGAGGAACCTCGATGACAACCAACGATAC
>JANLQJ010000456.1:0-18189 GCA_031367715.1 Hyphomicrobiaceae bacterium
GTATCGTTGGTTGTCATCGAGGTTCCTCTTGGTCGAAGAACATCGATGCCTGATTCGCGCTGTCCGCCCCCGCGGGGGCGGACAGCGCGTCCACAGCCTCATTGCCTCAAGAGCAATTTCCAGACATCAGGTTACACCGCCCAACGACGACACGCCGACAGGATTATGCGGTGTTGTCTTCTATCAATACTCAGCGGTATCGTGTGCCATCTCAGACCTTCAGTGGTGGCCAATCAAACGCCAGGGCCACGTGCTTCGTGGACGTGTTCTCGCCCTGCCAGGGCTCGCGAATGCCTGTCTGTTTGAAGTCGACATCCTTGCTGTGGTCCTCGTCGTCAACCGGCGGCGCCCGCAGGCGCACCACGTGCATGCGGGTGAGATAGCCATAGCCGGCCAACTCTCAGACCTTCTCACCGCGACGCTGCTTTCGGGAATTACGCGACCGGCTGATTGATGCATGCCCGTGAACCGCAACCCTTACAGATCACGACGCCGCGCCGGTAACAGGCGAGCAGCCCGGCCTGATCGGGGGATCCCGCTATTTGAAATCGCCGCCCGGCGCAAGCGAGCCGGATCAACACGCAGTTACGTATTTCGTAAACACTTCATCGGGTTGCGCTTAATCGTTCCTTTCCTGACCTAGTCTAATTTAACAGCTTGTCAGACCCTCGGAACACACAAAACATGAAGATCTTCTGGTTGAACGCCGGCTATGTTTCGGTGATCGGTGTTGGCTTGGCAATCGGTGTCGGAATTCATCTCGATGCGGAGCAGAAACGTCACTCGGCCTGGCTCAGCCATCTTAAGATCGAACAGGGCCTCGCCCGGCAAGAGGCGCAGAAGGTCAGCAAGGGGTTGGCGTCGATCTATGAAAATCTGCGCACCATCAGTCTGCTGCCGGGTGTGCGCAAGATCGATCGCCACGGCCTGACGCTGGGCGAGGATGGCCATGAGACCATCCAGCAGATCTACAACAATCTGGCCAGCAACGTTGACGTCTCCGAGGTCTATATCGTCCCTGCCGGTTTCGATCATGACCGGATCGATCCAGCCACCGGCAAGCCGCAGGCGCCGATCCTGATGTTCGATCATCTGATCGTCAATGCCGCCGAGCGGATTGCGACCATGAGCCCAGTCATCGTCGCCAAGTCCACCCAAAACCAGTCCGCACTGCCTGCGGAAGTCGAGTCCTACGAATACTTACAGCTCAAGCAGCAGCTGACCTGGTTCGGCAGCCATTTCCCCAGTCGCGGCGGCATCAACGGTATGCACTTGCCAATGCTGAGTGGCGCCGAAGTCATCACCTGCGACAACACCCGCTACATCAATAGCTATGATGACGCCGACCGCTCCGGTATCATTTTCTCGGTGCCGTTCTATGGGCCAGATGAGCAGTTGAAGGGCAGCATTTCGGCGATCATGCTGACCAACGCCGTCAAGACTTTGCTGCCAAGCGAACACTGGAGCCTGATAAGTCCCCAGACGGAGTATTCAACTACGCGCCGCACCCGCCCGATTGGACGCCCGATCAAGGAAGCGCTTCTGGATGTCAATGTCGGGATCGACTCGCTGTTTTTTGAGGATGTGCCGATCGAGACCGGCGATGCGCGCGGTCCATGGACCATGCGTGTCGAGCACCCGGCGGCGGCGTTCTTTGCTGGTGCCGATTATGTCGGCATTCGCTCCCTCGAGGCACTCGGGCTGACCGGCCTGGTGCTGGCCATGCTAGCCGCCATCGGCTGGCTGACCATGTCGCGCCGTTGGAAGATCAGGATACTGCACAATTCGATGCACGATCTGCTGACCGGCCTGCCGAACAAGGCCTTGCTGCTCGACCGCACCCGGGAGGCCGTCTCGCGCGGCAGCCGTGGGGAACTTTCGGCGCTGCTCTATCTCGACCTCGACCGCTTCAAGCTGGTCAATGACACGATGGGGCACTTTGCCGGCGACGCGCTGTTGATCGCAGCGGCCCGACGGATGCGCGAATGTCTGCGCGAGAGCGACACGCTGGCCCGCATCGGCGGCGACGAGTTCGTCATCCTGCTGCGCGGCATCGAGAAACTCGATGACGCCGCCAAACTGGCCCAGCGCATCATCGGCCACATCGCCGAGCCGTTCGAGATCGACCACCAGCAAGTCATGATCGGCACCAGCGTGGGTATCGCGCTCAGCCCCGTTGACGGCCAGGATGCCGATACCCTGCTGCGCAATGCCGATATGGCGTTGTTCCGCGCCAAGTCCACCGAGCGGGGCACTTGGCGCTACTTCGAGCCAAAGATGGACGCCGAGCTGCGTGAGCGCCGGCAGATGGAGCTGGACCTGCGGCACGCGCTAGCGCGAGGCGAATTGATGCTGCACTATCAGCCGCTGGTCGACGCCCAGACCGAGGAGATCTCAGGCTTCGAGGCGTTGATGCGTTGGAACCACCCGGTCAAGGGTTTGATCCCGCCCAGCGACTTCATTCCAGTCGCCGAGGAGATCGGCGCCATCATCCAGATGGGCGAATGGGCGATCCGCCAGGCCTGCCGCGATGCCGCCGAGTGGCCGCGCCACATCAGAATCGCCGTCAACCTCTCGGCCGTTCAGTTCCGCAACGAGGCGCTGCCGATGATCGTCGATTCGGCACTCGATGAGACCGGGCTGTCGGCCTCGCAGCTCGAGTTGGAAGTGACAGAGTCGGTGTTGTTGGCCAACGACGACACCTCGCTGAAAGTGCTCAACAAGTTGCGCAGCTTGGGTGTCAGCATCGTGCTCGACGATTTCGGTACCGGCTACGCGTCGCTTAGTTATCTGCGCTCATTCTCTTTCGACAAGATCAAAGTCGATCGCTCCTTTGTTAAGGATCTTGGCGACTCCGGTAAAGAGATCGCCATCGTCAAGGCCATTGCCGCGCTTGGTGTCAGTCTGGAAATGCGCACCACCGCCGAGGGCGTGGAGACCGAAGAGCAGTTCCACAAGATCCGCGAGCAGGGCTATACGCAGGTACAGGGCTATTTCTTCGGCCGGCCCGGGCCTGCTGCAGCTGCTGGTGAATTGCTCCGCGCAAAGAGGAAAGTCGGACCCGGCTTGGCCTCGCAGCCGGTGTTGATCAGCAAGGCTGGATAGAGCTGTTTCCAGGCAATTTTGCGCGGACTGACGTGTGCGCCGCCTCCTTCTCCTTGTGGGGAGAGGGGGGATGGGGTCTTTAGGTGCTGGCCTCGTTGCACAAACCTCACCAGGCGATACGCGCCGGCCTCCCCACAAGGGGCGGGCCCAGCCATCCGCGGTGTCGTGTCCGATGAACAAGCAAATGTTCATCGCGCCTGCCGGCTCGGCATCCGTCAGCGCACGTTGCGTGTCAGCTGGCACTTGCCAACCGTGTTGGTCTCGACGGTGAAGCCGAGCATCGGATGCAGGCTGCGCCGCGAGATGGTGGCGACACGGCAGTCGGGTGGCCGGATCTCCAGTTCGTAGCGGCAGACCACGCCGAACGGCAACCGGCTGCCGCTGATCAGGGCCGGATGGCCGTTCGGGAATGAGACTTCCAACGTCGGCCGATTGCGTCCCATGACGCGGAACACGGCCGAAATCGCATCGGGCTGGGTCACCGTCTCGGTTGTCACCTCGGGCAAGGCCTTGACCGTCTTGATCTTTGCCTTGGCGGACTTACCTGGCTTTGCGTCCGACACCGGCTCTGGCGGACGGCGGTCGGTCTCCACTGTGACCTTGGCCGTGCCGCCGCGGGTGATGATGGTGAACCGGCCATCGTCGCTCTCGGCCAGTGCGATGGCGCAATCGGCCATGGCGCGATCGGTGAGTTTCGGCAGCACCTTGAGCGTATATCCGCGCACGTCATAACTGTTCGGAGTGTTGCCGTAGGGCGCAATGGGGCTTTGCGGCATCTGCAGACGATCGGTTTCTTCGACTGCGGCGACTGCGCCTGCCAACGAGTCCTGCAGGTCGAGTTCGGGACGCGTCGGCTCATCTCTCACCTCACCGGTGATCAGTGAAGCATCGGCTGCGAACGCACCGTCGGTCGCCATCTGCTCCGTAAACGCCACAGAAGCGCGCTGCGGCGCGGCCGTCAAACTGTTTGTGTCGAGCTTGAGAACTCTGACAGCCACCGGCTCAGAAGTCGCGGCAGGATTGCCGGAAGCCTCCGGAAGCCAGGCTGTCGCGCGCCGCGGCTGGTAAGCCTCGATGCCTTGCGGTTCGTCAAGCTTGGCCAGCTTTTCGGCGATGGGATCGTCCGTCGGCGCCGATGCCACCGTCTCTCCAAGACCAAACTGGCTGAGGGCCGCGGACCAGAGGTGCGACAGGTTCTCGCTCCAACTCTGCGGCTTGGATATCGCTTCGGCCTCGACTTTTCTTATCAATTCGAGTTCAGCAGCTGTCGGTGCCACCGCATCGCTGTCCGTGAGCTTAGCAGTGAGAACTTGCGCGCAGCTTGCCGAACAATCGAGTGCAGACTTGCCGGGCGGGGCATCGCTGACCTGGCCAGCATGTTGCAGCAGCGCCGGATTGTTTTGCGCAGTCGGTTGGCTGCTGCTGGCCTTGGCAACCGGCGTCGTCAAGGGCGGGAGGGGTAGAGCCGCGCCTGTCTCGATCCGGCGCACCGGCTGGGCTTGCAGATTCCCTGGCTGTGCCACGCCAACAGTATCAGGGCGCGCGAAAACCGTGACGGGCACCAACCTGAGCCCAACCGCCGCGTTGCCGTTTGCCGCCAGTTGGGTGCGCGCCGTATCGTTTGCAGCAAGGCGGGAACCCAGCGACGTCGCTGGCGTGCGCGATGCTATGCCCGACGCCACTGTCTGACTGCCTGCAGCTGGCGGCTGCGCTCCCGCTTGGTTTGCCTCGGCAAAAAACTGCGCCTCGGTCCGAGCGCTATCGGCCAGGCCCTCCGGCTCATGAGCACTGGATAAGTTCGCAGTGGCCAATTGGGACACTGGGTCGAGCGCCACGATCTCGAAGGGTGCAGACGTTCCGGAACTGGCGCTACGGTCTGGATTGGCGTCGACGACCGACGGCTGCGTGCCTGGCTGCGGCGAACCAATTACAGCCGTCGACGGCAGGCGCAAGGTTGCTGATGCCCCTGGCGTTGTCACTGTTGGAGTTGTCCCAACGCCGTGATCCAGCGACAATGGCTTGATGGCGCTCGCGTCCGCTGGCGCGATAGTCGCCGCCGTCGGCGCAACCGCAGCTGGCAGCGCAGCAGCAGTCGCGTTAGCGAGCGCAGAAGCATCGACATCGGCGACTTGCTCGCTACCTGGGGGCAATGTCGATGGAGGTATTGTCGATTTGCCGGCAGGATCGAGCGTCACCAGCGCTTGATCCGCTGTCGGTGCATTTTCAACAGCCAGCGCCGCTGCTGTTGTCAAAGCAGCAGCGGCGCTGGCCTCGCCGTGCGGCAGCGGAACTGGCGGTTGCGGCGGCGCAGGATGATCCTCCGCGTGCGTGTTCAACTCCAGCGCACTTCCCTCGCGGGGCACATTGATTCCTGCGGGAACGCTCAGCTGCGCGTTCGGCGCACCGGGATGATCTGTCGGCTGCACAATCTGGGCAGTTGCAACCGCCGGACCAGATAGCTCGTTCGCCTCCCCCAGTGGCGTCTCAGGCTGGCGCGCCTCACTTGTCGGCTCGGCCGGCAAATCGGAGGCAGCCACAATGGGTGGCACTTGAGTGTCCTGCTCAGGCAGTGCGGCCGCAACAGTTTCAGGAGCCACTTTTTCTGCTGGCGCAGAGACTTGTCCGGGGACAGCGACTGCCGCTGCGTCCGGTCGCCGAGGTTGAACAGGGCTGTCGACTAGCTCTGTATCATGTCCTGTTGGGCGACGCGGCGCGGCCATCGCGACCTTGGTCTTGCGCGGCACCAGGTGCGCCTTATGCGGCACTGCACGGTGCTTGAGAACCTGCACCGGCCCGGATGATGGTGCGCTGGCGCAGCCGGCAAGCAGGCCCGCCATCAGCCCCATCAGCGCCAGACCAGATGTAGTGCGCATCGCCGTTGTTCCGCTTTCAACAGACCACACTGACTAACGCCCATCTCCAGCCCCTAAGCCGATTCGGCAGCTCAGACAATGTTGGCACTTCCTGTTGTGCCGGTTGAGTTGCAGCGCCCAGCTCACTTTCGACGCCGCGCTGCAACTTATCGGCGCAATCAACAACAATCGCGCTTCGCCAAGTTGGCCAGCATTGCGTGGCATTGTCTGCACAGCTATTCGCCAATTGTGATTACGGTGATTCCCCAGCGTGACGTCCGCCCTGGCAGTTGTGTTCGTCTGGCCGGGAGCCACGTGCTGGCCGCTTCTTGTGTTGTGTCCCGCTGCGTGCGCGAGCCTCACGTCTTGTGACGCTCAACAAATTCATGAAGCCGACCGCCGTTGCTTTGAGTGCGCCAACGCACCTCAGCGGGCCGATCTTGGAGGACGTCAGGATGACCACGCGCTCTATTCGATGCTCGACTGCGGCCCTTGGATGTGTGCTGATGACCATTGCCATGGGCGCCGCTGGCGCAATGGCCCAAACGGTCGCGGTGTCCGATCCGGTCGCTCCCATGGCGGCTCCGACCGCTACCGCGGCTACGGCTGCCGTCGTCCCTGCCCCGGCCCAGGTCGCAGCACTCGGGACAGCGCCCACCGCAGCCGCCACGCCATTGTTTTCCGAGGATTTCTCGTTCGCCGATGCCGGCTGGAGCCTGGTCGATGCCCGCATCTCCAATGGCATGCTGATCCACACGCCCAAGCCTGACCATTGGAGCAATGCCTTCTATTTCGGCTCACTGTTCAAGGACGCCGACGTGCGCGTGAAAGCGCGCATCATGCAGTCGTCAGAAAAGGCCGCCACCGCCTCCAGCCTGTCGTTCTGGCATTCCGACGGCAAGAACTACTATGCCTTCACCTTCTGGCACGACTCAGGCTTTCTGCGCGTCACCCGCATCCAGGACGGCAACAGCATCGCGGTGGTGGAAAAGACCATCGAGAAATTCATGCTGCCAGCAGATGGCTGGGTTGAAATGCGCGTCGTCACCAACGGCAATATTGCCGCGATCTATCTCGACGGCGTCGCACAGGGCAAGTTCAAGGGCGTCGCGCCGCTTGGCGGCTGGAAGCTCGGCATGTTCGCCAGCGCGCCCAAATCGGGCAGCGCCGAGGTTGCCTTCCGCAATCTGGTTGTCTACTGATAGTCAGTTAACATCGACGCCTTCACTTCGGCCGCCAATAAATACCCTGTTCGCGGCGATGGCGGTCAATCCGCTCGATGCGTTGCAGCACGGCCTCATCGCCGTGCGAGACCGTCAGCGCAATGAGCGTCTCCAGCAGCGCCAGCGTTGCCACCTGCGAGGGGAAAAACAGCGGCGTTGCCGTCGGCACCAGGATGAGCGCGCTGGCGAGCGGTGCAACGGGCGAGATGCGGCTGTCGGTGAGGATCACCAGCCGCGCGCCGCGCGAGGCCGCGAACTCGGCGGCTTTGACGGTTTCGCTGGCGTAGGGCGCGACCGAAAGCAACAGCACGGCATCCTCAGGCGTGAGGTCCGCCAGTTCGTCGATCATGGCCGCCATCACCGGCTCGGCGAGACGCACGTCGGGCAGCGCCATGCGCGCCACATAATGCCCATAGGCCGCGATCGGATGCATGCCGCCGACACCCACCACATGCACGCGCTGGCTGACGCGCAACAAATCGGCGGCCGCCGCCAAGGCTGCCAGATCGGCGCCGCGATAGGCCGCCTCGACGTTGCCAAGCACGGCCGCCGCCATGGCGCTTACCACACCACTGGCCACGCCGCCGGCCGCGCCGTCCCTTTGCAGCTGCTGCAGCCACTGCGCGCGCGTGACGAAATCACTTCCGGTGCTGCGCAAGGCATCCTGGAACACCTGACGGAAGCTTTCATAACTGGCAAAGCCAGTGGCGCGGGCCAGCCGTAGCATGGTGGAGGGCGGCACCTTGGCGTCGACCGCCAGCGCGCGCATGGATTTCAGCGCCACGTCCTGGGTATGATCGAGGATGCGCAGCGCCGCCAGCTGCAACCGCGGGCTGAGCGTAGGATAGTCGCGCGTGATGCGCTCGATCAGTGTTTTGAGGGCGAGGCGGGGCTCGGTGTCTGGAACGGGATTGATCGTCATGGTGGCCAGGGTATCCACGGGCTGGATCGAGGACACAAAATCTACTTTTGCTCCGATCCCTCCCCCCCCTTGCGGAGGAGGGCTAGTGTGGGTGGAAGACAAGAACATTAGCTATTCGGCTGCAATCTGCGTTGGGGTGAGCACGGGTGTCTCGGGAATCGCCAGTTCAGCGACCGCCGGCAATTCGGTAACCCGTGCAGCAGCGGCTGGAGCATGTGCCACAACCTCTCCCGGCTCATCGCTGCGGCCGATCAGCGGACGCAGCAGCCAGCCAAAGCCATCGCTGAGGATTTCCATCACCAGATAGCCCGATGGCACAAACACCAGCGACAGCACCGTAGAGACGATCAGACCACCGATCACCGCGATCGCCATCGGCGCGCGGAACTCGCCGCCCTCGCCGGTCCCGAGTGCCGTCGGCACCATGCCCGCCACCATGGCGATGGTGGTCATGATAATCGGGCGCGCCCGCTTCATTCCCGCTTCCACGATGGCATCGAAGCGGCTCATACCGTGCTTGACCCGCTCGACAGCGAAATCGACCAGCAGGATAGCGTTCTTGGTCACGATTCCCATCAGCATTAATATGCCGATGACAACTGGCATCGAGATGGCGTTGTTGGTCAGCAGCAGTGCCCCGATGACGCCGCCAATGGCTAGCGGCAGCGACATCAGAATGGTGATCGGCTGCAGCAGATTACCGAACAGCAACACCAGCAAGCCAAACACCATCATCAACCCGAACAACATGGCCTGCGCAAAGCCGCCGAACACCTCAGCCATGACTTCGGCGTCACCGCTGGTCACCAGTTTGACACCGGGCGGCAGCTGCTTGACCTCCGGCAGGTTCTGAACCTCCGCGACGGCCACACCAAGCTCGACACCGCGCGCCAGATCGGCGCCGATAACGGCCTGATCGGCGCGATCGTGCCGCTCGATCGAGGACGGCCCCTGGCCAAAGCTGATATCGGCCACCTCCGACAACGGCACCGAAGCGCCGGTGTTGGTACGGATATGCAACGACTGCAGCGTGCGCAAATCACCCCGCGCGCCCTCGACAAGTTGCACACGGATCGGCACCAACCGGTCGCCGGCCGTGAACTTGGCAAGATTGGCGCCGGCATCGCCGATGGTGGCGACGCGGACCATCTGCGCGATCTGCTCGGGCGCGATACCCAGCCGGGCCGCCTCGTCGAAGCGCGGATTAACCCGAATTTCCGGCCGGTCCAGACCCGCACTTGGATTGACGTTCACCAACTCTGGCAGTTTGCGCATGGCGCTGGCCATAATGCCGACGCCCTTGCCCAGCGACTCATTGTCGGGCGCCTCGATGGTCATCTGCAGCTGCCGGTCGCCCCGCTCGTTGGCGTAATAGATGCGCACATCGGGGGTATCGCGCAGCATCGTGCCGATCTTCAGCTCCATATCCTTCTGGGTCAGCCGGCGTTCGGTCTTGGGGATATAGCGAATGAGCATGATGGAGTTGCGCACTTCACCAGCGCCCTTGACGCCAGCGCCACCCAACGTAAAGACCGAAAGCACTTCAGGCAGGTCCCGGATACGGGCAACCATGCCGTCCGTGACTGCCTGCGAATCGGCCAGCCTTGAGCCCGGCGGCAGTTCGACTGAAAGCGTCGACCGTGATTCATCGCCCTCGGGAATGAAGCCCTGCGGCAGCAGACCCGAACTCCACAGCGAGCCGACCCACAGCCCAAAGCCGACCAACAACGTCAGCAGCTTGTGCCGCAACGTGACGCGTAGGAAGCTGCCATAGGCGCGCGCCATCGGCCCATCGCCGTGGTGCTCGTGGCCGGCTGGTACGCCGCGCATAAAATAGGCCGCCAGCATCGGCGTGATGAGCCGGGCGACCAGCAGCGAGATGAACACCGCCACCGCCACCGTCAGACCGAATTGCTTGAAGTACTGGCCGGCGATGCCACCCATGAAGCTGACTGGGGCAAAGATGGCGATAATGGTGAAGGAAATGGCGATCACCGCCAATCCGATCTCGTCGGCGCCATCGATCGAGGCCCGATAGGCTGACTTGCCCATGCGGATGTGGCGCACGATATTCTCGATCTCGACGATGGCATCATCGACCAGAATTCCGGTGGCCAGCGTCAATGCCAACAAGCTGACCAGATTGAGCGAAAAGCCCATCACCTGCATCGCCCAGTAGGCCGGCACGATCGACAGCGGCAACGCGATAGCCGCGATCATGGTCGCTCGCCATTCGCGCAAGAACAGGAACACCACCAGCACCGCCAGCAACGCGCCTTCGATCAGCGACTGCATGGCCGCTTCGTAGTTGCCAAAGGTGTAGCCGACCGAATCGTCGATCCGCGAGAGCTTGACGTCGGGAAAACGCCTCTCGAGATCGGCGATCTTGGTGTCGACCACGCGCGACACCGATACGTCGCTCGCGCCCTTGGCACGGAAGATCGCGAAGGCAACCGCCGGCTGGCCATTGCGGCGGGCAAAGTAGCGTTGTTCCTCGGCCCCATCCACGACCTGGCCAAGTTCCTCAAGACGCACTTCGCGCCCGCCCGGGATGGCGATCTTGGTGGCTGCGAGTTCGGCAACCGACTTGGCACCGCCAAGGGTGCGGATCGATTGCTCCTGCCCGCCAACGTCGCCGCGACCGCCAGCAAGGTCGGCGTTGGTGACGACGAGTTGCTGATTCACGTCGACAGCCGTCACACCCAGCGCGGCAAGGCGAGCCGGATCGAGTTGCACACGGATTTCTCGGCTGGCACCGCCATAGCGCTCGACCCGGCCGACCCCTTTCAAGCTCTGCAGCTCACGGATGATCACGTCATCGACGTGCCATGACAGCTGATCGACGGTCATGGCCGGCGCTTCGGCTGTATAGGTCAGGATGGCCTGGCCTTCGACGTCGATGCGGCTGATCACCGGTTCGTCGATGGTGCGGGGCAGATTGCCACGAATGCGGGCGACAGCATCCTTGACGTCATTGACGGCGCGGTCGCTGTTGACCTCGAAATAGAACTCGATCGCGGTCTGCGACGTGCCGTCGGTGATGGTCGAATTAATGTGCTTGACACCGGTGATGCTGGCGACCGCGTCCTCGACCTTCTTGGTCACTTGGTTGCGCAGCTCGGATGGAGCAGCACCCGCCTCGGTGATGGTGATGGCGACCACCGGCACGTCGATGTTGGGAAACCGCGTTACCGACATCGAGCGGAAGGAGACGACGCCCAGCGCCATCAGCACGACGAACAGGACAAGTGCGGGGATGGGCTGGCGGATCGACCAGGCCGAGAAATTCATGTTCATTGGGTGGCCTCCTGAGCCGGCACGGGTCTCACCCGGTCGCCGTCGCGCACAAAGGTGCCGGCGCGCGCGATCACCTGATCGCCGGCGGCCACACCGGATGTCAGTTCGACCTCGCGCGAGCCGAGCAGTCCGACCACCACGCGCTGCGTGTGCACCATGTTCTCCTTGACCGCCTGCACATAGGCGCCTTCCTTGTCGTAGCTGACGGCGGCAAGTGGCAGCGTCACGCCGGTGCGCCGGCCGATCTCGATGGTGCCGCGGGCCGACGCCCCGATCAGCAGGCGCTCGTCATGCGCCAGAGCGATGCGCACCCGGCCGAGCCGCGTTGCCTTGTCGATCTCGGGCGCGATCAGTCGCACGGTTCCCGGCACCTTCTCGGTCATGCCGGCCGGGGTGACGCCCGCCGCCATGGTCTTGCGGATGCGCGACATGGAAATATCGGGCACATCGGCTTCCAGCTCGATGTCGCCCTCCGAGATGATCCGGAACATCGGCAAAGCCGCCATGCTGCCAATCTGACCCAGCCGGACATTGCGTTGGCTGACGACACCGGCGCGAGACGCACGGACTTCCGAGCGGCCAATCTTCCAGGTGATCTGGTCGCGCTGCGCTTTCAGCGCCTTCTTGTTGGCAACCGACACATCAATTGCCTTCAGCGCCGAATCGAGCTGGGCGTCGCCGACGCTGGCGGCCGACTGGTCCTGGTCGAGCTTGGCGGCGGTGGCGTAACCCTTGGCCTTCAGGGCGAGCGTGCGTTCCAGCGCCCGCGATGAGTTCAGCCGGTTGGCTCGGGCTTGCGCGACCTGGGCCTCGGCCTGAGCGCGCGAGGCATCCGATTGGGCCAGTTCGGCATCGAACTGAATGATCTGCACATCCAGCGTATCGCGATTGAGTCGCGCCAGCACTTGGCCTTTTTCGACTCTATCGCCAATTTCAACCAGGATTTCGCTGACACCGAGGCCATCGACCTCGGGCGTAACCAATACTTCCTCGCGCGGCACCAGCGTGCCGGTCACGATAATATCTTCGGTCACCTCGTTCAGACTGGCCACGAACACGCTGACGGTTGGCCCTTCGAGAACCGCAGGCTTGGGCGGGTCTGCGGCCCGAGCCGCGATGGGCGGTGCTGCCAGCAGCAGGGACGCGGCAAGAACGCCGAGCCAGCCAGCCCGGCTCAACAGTTTGACGATACTCATGCGTGCACCAGGATCTTGGGCACCATTGCGGCACCGGCGTTTTGGGGGGTCAACATGCGATGGATGAGGGCACTGAGGGCGGGCCAGAGAGCTTCGAAATTCATGTGCGGATCGAGCCGCATGCGCATCATTAGACCGTCGCCGATAGCCATCATCATGCTGGAGACGGCATCGACATCGAGCGCAACCTCGATCTCGCCGGCCGCCTGCAGTTGTGCCAGCACTGCGCGGAGCATCAGACGCGATTCGCTATAGGTTGCCTCAAACGCCTTACGCACTGTGGGATTGCGCTGCGCTTCAGCAAAGACTTCGCAGAACAGGCCGCATTCGGGACCGGCCATGAGGTCGCGCAACACCGCAAAACCAGCAGCGCAGAAGGTATCGAGCGTACCGCCCTCGGTAGCCAAGCGGCCCATATACTGGTTGTTTCGGGTATGCACGTGATCGGCGATGGCGACGATGATGTCGTCCTTGGAGGCGAAATGTCGGTAGACGCCGCCCGGGCTCATTTGCGCCGCGGCACAGATTTGCTGCATCGAGGTCGAGTGAAAGCCGCTGGCCGAAAAACAGCCGAGCGCCGCCTCCAGTATGCGCTGGCGGGCATCGCCTGGCACCGGCGCGGTGGTCTTAAGGTGATCGGCAAAGACTGTCATTTTGCGTGGTAGCCCTTGTTTAAGTCGCAAGGGTTCGCGAGAGCGAATATTCATTCGCGAACGAACGTTCGCTCAATTAGCTGAGGATGTGAGGGAAGTCAAGTTTGACTTTAAGCGGTCGGGGCGTTCTGGCCGAGCTGCGCAGAGCGGGTCATGCGCTTGCGGCCGGAGGGTGGTTGGGCCTCCAGCCACGCCACCGGCAAGCCGGTGACGTCATAGCCAAGGAACCCGTCCTCGACAGGCGCGCGGGCATAGCGTCCGGCGTCGGCGCAGACCACGCCCAGGCTGAGATTGCCGTCGAGGGCTTCCAGCAGCGACTTGGCCTCTGCGCGCGGGGCGACCACGATTACATGCTGGTAAATGGCGTCGAGGGCCGAGAACACCAGCTCGACCTTGGCGGCATCGGACGGCGAGCGCTGCGCCTTCTTGGGCGAACCCGCCAAGATCCGATGCCAACCACCCGTACCGTCCTGCTTCACCACATCCTCGAACGTTGCCTTGCCGTGCACCAGATCCAGCAGGCCCGGCCCATCGTCGGCCGTCGCAGCCGAGAGATCGACCAGGACAACGCGGGCAGCTCCCGACGACAGGCGCTGCGCCAGATCCGTCGCGCGCTTCAATATATCCTGATCCTCGCTCTCGCCAGTCATCAGGATCCGGCATGGCTCGCCCGATCGCCCAATGCTGGCGACGTAGACGGCCAATGCGGCACAATCCTTGATCCGGGTGGCGGCAAGCGGCGGTTCGTCTTGGGCTGCGGCCGCCAATGGTGCGGGCGCCGCGAACGCCGGTCCCGCCGCCTTGCGCTGCGTTGCAGGGACCGGCCGCGCACGGCCGCCACTTGAGGAACCGCGCATCAGCTCGCGGCTGAGCACGTAGAACATGCCGAGCAGCAACGTTGCGGCACTCGACAGCAGCGTCAATTGCGACTTGCGCGGACTGTCGACGACGCGCGACGGCACCGCGCTTTCGTTCAGGCTTGCCAGCGCCGAAACGGCGGTCCGGTCACGCTGATTGCTGACTTCGTTGAGTCGCTGCAGTAGCTGCTCGTAGCTGCTGCGCTTGGATTGGGCCTCACGTTCCAGGCTGCCGAGCTTGGCCTGGGCATCGCTCGATTTCAGCTTGGTATCGGTGAGCCTCGCGATGCTGGCCTGCAGCGCCGTCTCGCGCGCCTTGGCCACCTGCACGTCATCCTCGATGCCGGTGGCGGCGTTCCTGGCCTCTTCACTCAACCGCCGCTTGGTAACTCCGAGTTCGTTGGCCAACTGTCGCATGCGTGGATGCGCCGGTAGCATCGTTGCCGACAGTTCGGCAATGTCGCGCTCAACGCGCAATTTCTGTTGGAATAGTGCCTGCATGTTCGCCGATCGCACGATATCGGCCGAGCCTTCGACTCGACCAACGGCAATCATGCCGCGCACAATGCGGGCGCGCGCCTCTGCTTCGGTGCGGGCGGCAGTCGCCTGGGTCAGCTGGGTGTTCAGCTCCGATAGCTGCTGTGAATTCAACGTGACGTTGTTGCCGCCCGACAAGAGCCCGGATTCGGCCCGGAAGCGCTCGAGCGCTGACTCCGCTGCTTCGGCCTGAGCTTTGACCTCGGCGATGTTACTGCCGATATAGGTGGTGGTATCGCTGGCAGTCTTGACCTGGCTGGCGCGGTTGCGCTCCAGATAAGCCATCGCTACCGCATTGGCGATGCTCGCCGCGAGCGCGGGATCATGCGACGTCGCATCGATGCTGATCAAACGTGTGCGCGGCACTTCGGTCACCCGCACCGATTGCTCCAGTATCAGCAGCGCACGCTCTCTCGGCTCCAGGCCCGACGGCACGCCGCTAAACATGGACAGCACACGCCCCAACACCCCTTGCCCGGCCGGCGCGGGGTTGAATTCCGGGTGCTGATCAAGGTGCTCGGTGGCCGCCACCTTGCTCAAAAGATCGCGCGAGCGCATGACCTCGGCCTGGCTCGACACTTCGCTCTCGTCGACCTTGAGGTCGACATTGGCCGCCTCCTGGCCTTGCGGGCGCAGCAGTCCGCGCGCTGACGGTTCGAGAATGACCTGCGCGGTCGATTTGAAAGTGGGCGGAACCAGGCTAAGTCCGCCATAAGTCAGCGCGCCAACCACAAAGGCCGTGCCCAAAATGCGCCAAAGATTGGACCGCAACGCGGACAAAAGGCTCATCAGATCGATATCGTCCTGGGTCGCGGGCATGCCTGGAAACCTGTCACTGGAAAGCAGGGCCGTTCTGGCCCTTCGGTACGCCTACGATTAGCCAGCAGTTGCGTTACCAATCGCTTAAGTGTGTCACGCCGCTCCGGTTGTTAGGCCTCTGTTTACCTTGAAGCGTTACATCTTGGGACAAGTTGTACTGTTGCTTTGAGGGTTAGTCCTATGTCTGTGTATCGTGTTGCGTCACTTGCCGCTGTTCTGCTGACGCTGGCAGGCTGCGCCAAAACGAGCAGAAATTTTGCGGCCAACGACACCTCGATCGTGGCGCAGCAGAACCAGGCCGCAGCGACCGCCAAATCCGACGACAGCCACTTGCACGCGCCGAGCGACGACGGCCCGCTGCCCCAGGACCCGATCGCCAAGCTGCCGCCGATGCCGGTCGCATTGTTCAAGACCTTCAAGAAGCACTACCGTAACGGCCAAGAAACCGCGGTTGCGTTTCTCAAACCGCTGCTCACCAGGGTCAGCCGCGAGCACGATGACGCGACGCTGACAACGGCTGCTATTTCCCCGATGCCGGCGGCTGTGGTAGCGGCAATCAAGAACCTGAGCCAGCCGGGCCACGGTGGCGCTACCGCTTTTCTCGAGCCGCAGATGAGCAGGATCAGCTACGATCACGATGATGTGGCGCCGGTTGTGGCCGCCGTCGAGACGTCCTATCTGCTCGACAGCGGCGACCACGTCCGCGTCTTCATCTATGGCCAGCCGAACCTGTCGCATGTCTACCCGGTCGACGCTGCCGGCTTCATCGCCGTGCCGTTGATCGGTACCGTGAAAGCGCGTGGACTGAGCACCTACAGCCTCGGCCACCTCATAGCTGATCGACTGAGCGTCAACTTCGTGCGAGACCCGCAGGTGTCGGTGGAACTGTCGGCCTCCCGACCGTTCTACATCCTGGGCGAAGTGCGCGCAGCTGGCCAGTATTCTTACGAGCCTGGCCTCACGCTGGAGGCAGCAGTCGCCATCGCTGGCGGTTTCGGCCCGCGTGCCAGTGAGCATGAGGCCCGCATCACGCGGCGCCAGAACGGCGTCCTCAGCCAGCTGCATGTGCCGCTGACCGATCCCGTGCAACCTGGCGATACCATCACGATCGAAGAGCGCTGGTTTTAGGGGAACTCTTTCCTCTCCCCGTTTTGACGGGGTAAGGAAAAAAAGCGCCGCGTCTTTGATGAAGCCAACCCTGACAAAGCGCCAGCCCCGGATCACGTCCATGCGCATACTGCATTGCCTGCGAGCCCCAGTCGGCGGATTGTTCCGTCATGTCGTTGACCTGGCGCGCGAGCAGATTTCCAATGGCCATCAGGTCGGCATCATCGCCGATGCCACAGCTGGCGGTGCGGCGGCCGACGCGATCTTTGCGGCACTCGCTCCGCTGCTGGCCCTGGGCGTTACACGCGTGCGCATGCCGCGCCAGATCGGCGTTGCCGACTATTCGGCGCTGATCGCGACGCAGTTGCTCGCCGCGCGGCTGAGCGTCGATGTGTTGCATGGCCACGGCGCCAAGGGTGGGGCCTATGCGCGGTTGGCCGCCAGTCGTCTGAAACGGGCCGGCAGCACACTGAAAGCGTTCTACACGCCCCATGGCGGCAGCCTGCATTTTGAACCCGGCACCGTGCAGGGCACGTTGTTCCTGGGCCTGGAAAGCCGTCTCGCCGCGCAATCCGACGGCATCATTTTTGAGAGCGCCTATTCAGAGCGCGCCTATCGCGACAAGGTCGGGGTGCCGCAATGCCCGGTGCGCGTGATCCCGAACGGTCTGTTGCCGGAGGATTTCGCCAAGGTGACGCCTAGCACCGAAGCGTGCGACGTGCTGTTCGTGGGCGAACTTCGGCACCTCAAGGGCGTTGACGTACTGCTGGAGGCATTGGCCAGGATCAAAGCGCCTCATGCGCCTACAGCCATGATGGTTGGTGCCGGACCCGACGCTGAAACGTTCAAGGCGAAAGCCGCCGAGCTTGGCCTCAGCGAGCGCGTGACGTTTCCTGGCGCCTTGCCGGCCGCAAATGCCTTTACGCTCGGGCGCTGCATCGTGGTGCCGTCGCGCGCGGAATCGTTCCCGTACATCGTGCTTGAGGCTGCCGCTGCGGGACTGCCAATGCTGCTGACCGGCGTTGGCGGCATCCCCGAAATCACCGCCGGATTGCCGATTCCGCTGCTGCAGCCAGGTGACAGCGCAGCTCTGGCCGGACAGTTGCAAGCCTTCCTCGCCGATCCCGCACCGTTGCAGGCGCAGGCCAAAGCACTCCGAGCGCAAGTGGCCGCCCGCTACACTGTGAAGAACATGGCGGCGGACATCCTTGATTTCTATCGGTCATCAGTCGCCGCCCCATCGACCGAGCCAACCATGGCCCAATTCCTACGAACCGGTTAACGGCCGAGCCCATCTGGCACGCTTCCTGCTCGATGACTGCCAAGACGCAATCTCGTTTATTGGCAGGCATTAAGCTTTCATGTTGCATCCGACAATGTCCAACCCGGCAGCTTCTGCCGGGGTTCCTCCGTTGGCCGATTTCCGGCGCAACTACCAAGCGGGCTCGATTGCGCCGGTGGTCGTGCTGGGGCTGACCCGCATGATCGACCTCGTCATCATCACTGTGCTGGGTGCGGCCCTGTTCCGCATTTATGTCGAGCATGTCAGCTTCGCGCTCAGCCTACCCTATCTGATCGTTTCGGCATCGGTAGGTCTGGGCGCTGCGGCCGCGTTCCAGGC
>JANLQJ010000457.1:0-15444 GCA_031367715.1 Hyphomicrobiaceae bacterium
CTATCGTTGGCGCACGACACACGCACAATAGATGGAAGAGTTTGATTGGTGTGGCATTCGTCATTTGCGCAGTGATGGTAACGACAATTTTAATTTATATACCGAAAGACGTCGCAACGGACTTGGTACTAGACATTATAATCTTTGTGGTGCTAATGGTCACATTTACGATGGGTGTTGGCGGCTTGGCGTCGTATGTGTTCAACCATGGGAAAAGTTGACTACAAATGATCGAGACTGCGAAACGATGGGCGCGCGACATCAAAAGAGATGTCGTTGCGCTCTACATTGCAGGGCGTGACCCTCGAACCCCTTGGCATGCCAAGGTCGTCGCTCTCGCGGTGGCGGCCTATGCTATCAGCCCTATTGATCTCATACCGGATTTCATACCGATCCTGGGCTATCTCGACGATCTGATCATCGTGCCCCTTGGTATCATGCTCGCTGTGCGGCTTATCCCGGTTGATCTCATGGCCGAGTTTCGTCATGCAGCGAGCGAACGAGGCAGACTGCCGTCGCATTGGGCCGTGGCTGCGGGTATCGTCGCGATCTGGCTCGTGGCGTTGGCTGCGATCGCCTATTGGGCTATCCGCCGCTTATCTTAAGGATGCGATCGAGTTCGCTAGCTGCCGCTGGACCAGCCAGGTTGATGCGAGCACCGGCAGTATCATGACGACCATCGCCGCCGAGAGACGCGGCCATTCTTCGGCGTCGCCACCGACTTGAGCTTCTTTCATTGACAATTGCCCGACCATCCAAGGCGGCACCGTCATTGCGCGATCGCCTGCCAGGAAAGTTGCGTACAGATATTCGTTCCAGCAGAGTATGAAGATCAAGAGACTGACGGTCGCTATACGTCCGGCCTTCATCGGCAAGAGGATTGTGAAAAATATACCCAGATGGGAGGCGCCATCGAGCTGCGCAGCCTCCTCTTGCTCGGTGGCTGTCCGCTGAAATACAGGCAACAAAAGCCAGACCGCGACGGGCAGATTGGCGCCGGTGTTAGCAATGATCAGCACCAGGAGGGTATCTAGCGTGCCCGACAAACTGGCCATAGCATAGAGAGGTATCACCAAGACAATGGGTGGAAGGATGCGTGTTGCCAAGATCCCCCACAAGATGCTGGAACGGAGCTGCGGCAGTCCGAACCGGAAGCGCGTGAGCCCATATACGGCCGAGCCGCCAAACAAGAGTGTCAGTGCAGTCGAAACGACCCCGACGACGGCCGAGTTGGCATAGCGACGGACCAGGTTGTCGTTGGGTTGGGTAAGAATGAACGTCCAAGCATCAAGGTTCGGCACGAAGTCGACGAAGGGCAGGTAAAATGGACCATTGTCGATCTGATGGCTGCTCTTGAAAGACGTAACCGCGACCCAGAAAACAGGGAACAGGCACACGCACGACCACACCAAGAGGAGGCCGTACACGAGCAGCCGGCCCAGTGCGACACGCTTTCCTTGCCCGAAGATTCTCACGCCCTGTCCCTTTTTGCTGATCTCACAGCAGTTTAGACCTGAGTGAGGGCTTCTAAAAAGGGGGCTTCGACAGATGTCGTGATGGATCATCAAAAGCCATCTCTTTACGCAACGCAAGTGGGTTGGGTGGTCTCTTGCTCCCCTGGCAACGGACATACAAAGCGCTCGCTTTGCGTGCGGACGCCACGGCGACCCTTCACCGTTTCCACACCCCTCGAAGCGACTGCCGGCGACACGCGTGTAGTGCACTGTGTGCTTCGGGTTCCGGTGCCCAAGGAAGTCCTGCATGGTCCGTAGGTCCGTTCCCTTGTTCGCCATGTAGTCCCGTCGAGTGCCCAGCGCCCACATGCCTAGCTTCGCCTGCTCCCCTGCCACGCGGATCAGTCGCGAGGTAGCGTTTGATCGCGCGCAGCTCGTCTCCGCCGATGGGATGCTCGACCGAGAGTGGCAAAGTCCTGCAAAGGCCGCCTTGCAGGCCACCCTGACCTGCGGCCAGCTGGCTCCGCAACCCAAGCCATCCTATGCCACTCTGACGCGGTAAGTCGCCCGCACCGATGCTAACCCAGAGTCGGCGCTGCGTTCACTATATTAAAGCAAACTTGAGAATTTCAGACATTTGTCGAGGCCCTTTTCGGACCATAGTCGGGGGGCAGGACGACGTTGGGCCCTTGTTATGTTTTGCCTCAAATGTAATATGACCGCGTTATCTTCTGTTTATTTGGGAAACATCAAAAACTCATGGGTCGGCGGTGTCCGTTGGACGAGCGGCCATCCCGGGGATGCCCAGAAAACACCGAGCGCACGCTGTCTGGTTTTCAGTGCAACTCGCGCCTATGGGTGGGCGGGGGGCATACGAAGCCACAACCACTTAGCAGATGCGCCCGGGCGCTGACTTCGCACGCCCCTTTTAAGGGGTTTTCAGACTATCGGTTACGCCGTCCCCGAGGGGGCTGCGGCCAAACAGGAGAGCTGCAATGGTTTCTTTTGATCGCGTCGACCTCGATTTCATTCTCAAGCAGATCCAGATGGCCGAGGCCGGGCAGCAGCCGATCAACCCGCACCTGGCCTTCGGTCTGCGCGAAGTCGCAGGAACCAACAACAACCTGATTCCACAGGTTGCGCCGGGAGCGAACACCATCGGCGCCGCCGACCAGTCGTTCCTGAATCTGGGCGATCCCATCTTCCAATTGGCGCAACTCGTGCCAGGTTCGGTACCGGCCGTGTTCCCGCCAGGCTTCGTCCCGCCCGCCGGTACGCAAACAAGCTTCGCACCCGCCAACGCTTTCGTTGTCGACGCCGCCCCGCGCACCATCAGCAATCTGATTGCCGACCAGACTTCGAACAATCCGGCCGCTGTCCAGGCGTTCGTCGCCGCCGGCCTTGGTATTGAAGTCCTCACGGGTACCGTTACAGTCCTGCACTTCAAGAATGCCGACGGCACAACCGGCGCCGCCGTCCCCGCCGGGACCATCCTGCCGATCCCGAACATCACGCCGGACGGCGGCATCTCGGCGCCGTTCAACACCTGGATGACGCTGTTCGGCCAGTTCTTCGACCATGGCCTCGACCTCATCACCAAGAACGCCGCCGAAGTCGTATTCATTCCTCTGCAGCCGGACGACCCGCTGTTCAGCACGGCTCCCGGCGCCAACAACTTCATGCTGCTCAGCCGCGCCACTGTCACCAACGGCAAAACCACCAACACCATCACGCCGTTCGTCGACCAGAGCCAGACCTATACGTCGCATCCTTCGCACCAGGCTTTCCTGCGCGACTACATCACTGGCGCCGACGGCCTGCTGCACTCGACCGGCCAAATGTTGTCGGGAACGGGCCTCAATACGAAGGAGCCGACCTGGGCCGATATCAAGGCCAACGCCTTGAAGTTCGGCATCCTGTTGACGGACGCCGACGTCGGCAACGTGCCGCTGCTGGCGACAGACGCCTTCGGCAATCTGCAGCTCGCCGCCAACGGCTTTGCGCAAGTCGTCGTTGCGCATGCGGGTGGCACGACGGTGCTGGTGGCAGGCATGGCCGGCGGACTCGATCTGACGAACACGCTTCCCCTCGAAGCCGGCGAGAAGGTCGTGCGTACCGGACACGCCTTCATCAACGACATGGCGGCGGGCGCCAAGCCGGCCGTCGATGCGACTGGCCACGTCATCGCCACCTCGTACAATCCGGCCTTGCTGAACAGCCACTTCGTGGCTGGCGACGGACGCATCAATGAGAACATCGGCCTGACTGCCGTCCATGAAGTCTTCCACGACGAGCACAACCGGTTGGTGGCCGAAACCAAAGCGACCATCCAGGCCGCTCTCGACAAGGGCGACACATCGCTCGGGTCGGACTGGGTGCTGCCGAGCGTCGATCTGTCCGTATTGACCGCGGCCGATCTGGGTGCGGGCCGGACCCACCACTTGATCACGGCCGCCGAGTGGAACGGCGAGCGCCTGTTCCAGGCCGCAAAGTTCGGCACCGAGACGCAATACCAGCACCTCGTGTTCGAGGAGTTCGCGCGCAAGGTCTCGCCCAACATCCATCTGTTCGGCAACACCAACATCCATCTCGATCCGGCGATCACGTCCGAATTCGCCAACTCCGTCTATCGGTTCGGCCATTCGATGCTGACCGAGAACCTGAACATCTTTCAGCTCAATCCCGATGGCACGCCCACCTTGGACGCCAATGGCAATCCGCTGAACACGCCGATGGGCCTGATCACGGCCTTCACCAATCCGGCTGGCTATGCCGCTGCCGGCGCGGCCAGCATCATCGCCGGCGCGCAGGCCCAGGTTGGCAACGAGATCGACGAGTTCGTCACCGGCACGCTGCGCAACAACCTGCTCGGCCTGCCGCTTGACCTGGCCGCGCTCAACATCGCCCGCGGCCGCGACACCGGCGTGCCGACGTTCAACCTGTTCCGCAACCAGATGTATGAGGCGACCAACCACGACGCCAATCTGAAGCCGTACGAGAGCTGGACCGATTTCGGCCTGCACCTCAAGCACGCCGCCTCGCTGGTCAATTTCGTCGCCGCTTATGGCAATCACGCCACCATTGCGGCCGCTACCACCGTAATCGCCAAACGCGCCGCCGCCCAATTGCTGATCGACCATGCGCAGATCGGCAGCGTCGGCTTCGACCAGGACGCCTACGACTTCCTGCATTCGACCGGCGCTTACGCCAACGTCGCCAATGCGGCCGATGGAACGCATACGGGCGACTTGCGCCTGTTGCATGAGGCCTCCGGCGCCGTCGCCCATTGGAGCACTGGCTCGGTCACCGGTCTCGACACGGTCGACATGTGGATCGCGGGCCTGGCCGAAAAGCAGAACCTCAACGGCGACCTGCTCGGCAACACCTTCGACTTCATCTTCCGCACCCAGATGGAGAACCTGCAGGACGCCGACCGGCTCTATTACCTGCCGCGCGTCGAAGGTACGCATTGGTCGGACGTGATTGAGAACAACACCTTCACCGACCTCATCCAGCGCAACACCGGCAACCATCATCTGATGGCGAGCGTGTTCCAGACCGCCGAGTACACGATCGAGTCCAAGGACTTCATTTCCAGCGTCGATGCCGACGGTACAGTGCACTACAATCCCAACGCCACATTCCCGACATTTACTGACGCCACGGGCGCGCATCCGCTGGTTGAGGTCAAGAACGACGGCTCGCTGCACTTCATCGGCAAGGACCAGTTCTTCGGCAACACCATGGTGCTGGGCGGCACCGCCAACAACGACCATCTGGTGGCGGGCAACGCCGATGACGACACGGTCTGGGGCGATGCCGGCAACGACACCATCGACGGCGGCGGCGGCAACGACCAGCTGTTCGGCGGCGACGGCAACGATCTTGTTACGGACGACAGCGGCAACAACATCATGCATGGCGATGCCGGCGACGACACGGTGATCGCGGGCAAGGGCGACGACCTGCTGTTCGGCGGTGACGGCAATGACACATTGTATGGCAACGGCGGCGTGGACGTGCTGCAGGGTGGCCGAGGCAACGACGTCATGTACGGCGGCGAAGGCGCTGACGAACTGATCGGCGGCCAGGGCGACGATTGGCTCGAAGGCGGCAAGGACGGCGGCGACACTACGGTCGGCGACGGTGGCGCGCCTACTGGGCAAGTTCCGCTCTACTCCGGCAACGACGTCATGATCGTTGGCCAAGGCTCGAAAATGCAGGGCTTTTCCGGCGACGACATTATGCTGGGGACCGGCGGCAACGACGTCTTCTGGGGCGGCCTGGGGTTCGATTGGGCCTCGTTCGAGCGTGAGACGGCTGGCGTCAGCATCAACATGAACCGGCGCGAGTTCATCTCGCCGCTAGGGGCCATCGCAGGCGACGGCACGCGCGATATCTTCCCGCTGACGGAAGCGGCCAGCGGCTCGAAGTTCGGCGACAACATCGTTGGCAACAACGTCAATAAAGTCCTGGCCGGCAAGAACGAGCTGACCAACGCGCACCTTATAGTAGGTCTGCAGGACGGCGGGGTGAACGACTTCTTCGGCGCCGCGCCGGTCAACTTCTCGGGCGGCAACATCCTGCTTGGCGGCGCGGGCAACGACACCATCACGGGCGGCCTGGGCAACGACATCATCGAGGGCGACGCCTGGCTGCATGTGGAGTTGGAGAACAGCGCCACCGGCACGCAGATTGCGCGCAAGATCCTCTACGACACCACGGCCAACAACGTTGATACGGCGGTGTTCGCGGGCGCCCAGGCCAGCTACACGCTGCTCGACCAGGCCGGCAATGCCTTGAGCATCGCCGCTGGCCTCGCGGCCGAGGCTCTGAACCCCGGCACGGTCAAGGACGCCCAGGGTTTCTGGATCATCCGCGATAATGTGGGCACGGATGGAACCGACCGCCTGCGCCATATCGAACGCTTGCAGTTCACCGACGGCACGGTCGATATCTCGGGCAAGAACGCCCTCCCGAGCGGCGTGATCACGCTGGCCGACGCCACCAATCCGATTGCAACTCCGGCCGTTGGCGACGTTCTGTCGGCCACCGACACCATCGCCGATGCCGATGGCATCGTCGGGCCGATCACCTACCAATGGCAGTATTTCAATCTGCTACGCGCTCAATGGGTCGATATCGTCGGCGAGAAGAATCCCGCCAGCTTCATCCCGACCGACTTTGAGGTTGGGCGCACAATCCGCCTGAATGCCACCTATACGGACGGCAAGGGCTTCCTCGAGTCGGTCGCCAGCGCTCCGACGGCCATTCTGACCGCCAACGCGTTGATCAACCACGGCCCGACCGTGACGCCTCAGGTCGGCCAGATCGGTGTGCCCGAGATGACCGCCTATCAGGGCGAGACCATCAACTACTTCATTCCGATCACCAACTTCTTCACTGACGATCACACCGCCTCGGGCGCCCTCAGCTATGCCGCAACGCTGGCTGGAGGCGCATCGCTCGTCTCGGTCGGCCTGGTCTTCACGCCGGTCATCGTGGGGGGCGTCGTCACCGGCGCCACGCTCTCGGGCACCTTGCCTGCGAACTTCAATGGCGCGCTCAACATCCAGGTCAGCGCCACCGACAACCTCACGGGCGTCACGGGCCCTGGCCAGCAGGTCTACACCAGCACCAGCACGTTCGAATTGAACGTTCTCAATGTGACTGGGGCGGGCGCGACACCTGACATGCTCGGCGGACCGGCCGGTCCCGGCGTGGTCACGACGGCCGCGGCGCCCGTCGCCACTGCTCCCACCGGTCTCGGCGTCAACTACGACCGCGTCGATCTCGATTGGATCCTGCGCAACATCAAGATGGCCGAAGCCGGCCAGCCGCCCGTCAACCCGCATCTGCCGTTCGGCCTGCGCGAGGTCGCCGCCAGCAACAACAACGCCACCGGCCATCCGGCGTTCGGCACATCCGACCAGACCTTCCCGCGGCTGTCCACGCCCATATTGGGCCTGGCCGACACCAATCCGCGCACCGGCGGACTCACCACCTATTCGCAGGTTACGGGTTCGGTCTTCGACAGCGATCCGCGCACCATCAGCAATCTGATCTCCGACCAGAGCGCGAACAATCCGGCGGCGTTGGCGGCTGCCCTGTCCCAGGCGACAGTGATGCCGGCAGTGCAGGACCCGAACAAGGTCATTTCGTTCGACAACAACAGTGTCAGCCTGAACATCAAGAACGTGACGCCCGACGGCGGCATCTCGGCGCCGTACAACACCTGGATGACCCTGTTTGGCCAATTCTTCGACCACGGCCTCGATCTGGTGAACAAGGGCGGCAACGGCAAGGTCATCATCCCGTTGCTGGCGGACGATCCGCTCTTTGTGCCTGGCGGCCAGTCCAACTTCATGGTGCTGACGCGCGCCTCGATGGTCCGCGGCGCGGGCGCAGACGGCATCGTGGGCACCGCCGACGATACCTTCACGCATGAATCGACCAACGCTGTCACTCCGGTCATCGACCAGAGCCAGACCTACTCCTCGCACCCGGCGCACCAGGTGTTCCTGCGCGAATACATCCGCAGCGCCGACGGAACGATCCACTCCACCGGCGGCCTGCTGTCGCACACGAACGCGGCGGCTGCCGGCACCATCGTGGGGCAAGCGGCGGGGGCAGCCGACGGCTCGTCCCATATGGCGACCTGGGGCGATATGAAGGCCAACGCCCTCACCAATCTCGGCTTGAGGCTGTCAGACTACGACGTCGTCAGCGTGCCGCTGGTGCTGGCCGACGCCTACGGAAACGTGATCCGCGGCGCCAACGGTTTTGCCCAGGTCACCTATCAAGTGCTTCAGACGGTTGTGACCCGCGATAGCGCTGGCGCCATCATCTCGTCCGTGACGACAGTCGCAACCGAAACCACGGCCGAAGGCACCGCTGCCGGTCTCGACATCGACCACATCCCCGTCCCGGGCGCGTTTGTCGGCGGCACGGTCGGCTTGGTCACCACGTCCTTTGTCACGCAATATGTCGGGGCCGGCGCGGCCTTCATCAACGACATGGCGCACAACGCCAGCCCGTTCAACGATTTCGGACAGCCGCTCAATCCCGACGGCGACGGCATCGCGGGCAACGCCATCACGGTCAATCCGTTGACCGGCCAGAACACGGCCTATGATGGCGAACTGCTGAACTCGCACTATGTCGCGGGCGACGGGCGCGTGAACGAGAATATCGGCCTCACCGCCATTCACGACGTGCTGCATTCGGAGCACGCCCGCCTGGTGGCCATCACCAAGGCGCAAGTCCAGGCCCAGCTCGACAAGGGCGACACCTCGTTCGCCTCTGAATGGGTGCTGCCCGGCACTGTCCTGACGCCGGGTACGGCCATCGCCGCAAACCAGTGGAACGGCGAGCGCCTGTTCCAGGCCGCACGCTTCGGAACCGAGACGCAATACCAGCATCTGGTGTTCGAGGAGTTCGCCCGCAAGGTCGCCCCCGACGTGCACGTCTTCTCGGGCGGCGACATCCACCTCGATCCGTCCGTGTTCGCTGAGTTCGCACACACCGTCTATCGCTTCGGCCACTCGATGCTGGACGACACCATCAGCCGCGTCAATCTTACGACCGGTCAACAGGTCGCCCAACTGAATTCGAGCGGCCAGGCTATCGTCAACACCAACCCCTTCATCGACTCCTTTACGCATCACGAGACGACCAGCGCCACCTCGATCGACCCGGCGACAGGTCTCCCCGTGGCCAACGTAGCTAATCCAACCTTCGGCAAGCCGACGGAACTGGGCCTGCTGCAGGCCTTCACCAACCCACTCGCCTATCTCAATCAGGGCGCCGACGCAGCCGGGCAGCTCGCGCTCGGTTCCACTAGCCAGGTCGGCCAGGAGATCGACGAGTTCGTCACCGGCACGCTGCGCAACAACCTGCTCGGCCTGCCGCTGGATCTTCCCGCGCTCAACATCGCACGCGGCCGCTCGGAAGGCGTCGCCGGCTTTAACCTGGTGCGTAACGAGCTGTATCAGCAGACGCACGAAGCCTATCTGAAGCCGTACGAGAACTGGCACGAGATGGGCCAGTTCCTGAAGCACCCGGAATCGCTTGTCAACTTCATTGCCGCCTACGGCACCCACGCCAGCATCGTCAACGCAACAACGTTGGTTGCCAAACGCGCAGCAGCCCTCGCCCTGGTGACTCATGGCGACGTTTCCCCGACCGCCCTCGGCTTCGATCCGGATGCCTTCAACTACATCCACAGCCTGGGCGCCTACGCCAACAACGCCGCCGATCCGCGCGCCGTCCACACGCCGTTGCTGAACGCCGACGGCACGGCGCAGGTCGACACAGCTGGTCACGCGTTGTTGGATCCGGTCACGCCGAAATACAGCACTGGCTCGGTCACCGGCCTCGACGCCATCGACCTGTGGATCGGCGGCCTGGCCGAAAAGCAGAACCTGCATGGCGGCCTGCTCGGCTCCACCTTCGACTACATCTTCAAGCTGCAGATGGAGCAGCTGCAGGATGCCGACCGACTCTATTACCTGCCGCGCATCGAAGGCATGCACTTCTCCGATCAGATCGAGGACAATTCGTTCGCGACCATGATCCAGAACGCGACCGGCGCGCATCATCTGTCGGGAAGCATCTTCCTGACGCCGGAGTACAAGATTGAGGCCAAGGACTTCTACCTCAAGGATGGCCTCGGCAACGTCATCCTCGACGCCAATGGCAATCCGACGCTGAATCCCACCGCCACAATTCCGACCTTCACGGATGCAGCCGGCGTCGTGCACAATCTGGTCGAGTACAAAAACGACGGCACTGTGCACTTCGTCGGCAAGGATAACTTCTTCGGTAACACCATGGTGCTGGGCGGCACCGCCGGCAACGACAAGCTGCAGGCCGGACAAGCCGACGACGACACGGTCTGGGGCGACGCCGGCAACGACACCATCGACGGCGGCGGCGGCAACGACTTCCTCTACGGCGGCGACGGCAATGACGTTCTCAGCAACGCCAACAGCAGCGTGGGCACCTCGTTCCACGGCGACGCCGGCAACGACACGATCTACGGCGGCAAAGGCGATGACCTGATCTTCGGCGGCGCCGGCGACGACGTCCTCTACGCAAATCAGCACGGTCCGTTGGGCGACGCCATTGTCGCCGGCGCTGGCAACGACATCCTCTACGGCGGTGATGGCGGCGCCTCGCTCGAAGGCAATCAAGGCGACGACTGGCTCGAAGGCGGCAAGAACGGCGGTGACGCGCTGGTCGGCGATGGCGGAGCTCCGACCGGTGAACTCCCGCTCTATTCCGGCGACGACGTGATGATCGCCAACGGCGATAGCTTTATGAAGGGCTTCGGCGGCGACGACATCATGCTCGGCCGCGGCGGCTTCGATAAGTTCCTGGGAGGGCTTGGCTTCGACTGGGCGTCATTTGAAAGGGAAACCGAAGGCGTCTTCATCGACATGAACCGTCGCGACCTGGTCTCGCCGACCAACCCCTTCGGCGCCGATGGCATCCGCGATCTCTTCACCCACACGGAAGGCGCCAGCGGTTCCAAGTTCGACGACGACATCTTAGGCAACAACAACAACAAAGCCGTGATCATCGCCGGCAAAGACCAGATGGATAATCCCAATCTGATCAAGGGGCTGGCGGACGGCGCGGTTGACGCGAATGGGGATCCGATCCTCACGACCATCAACGGCACGACCGAGGGCGCGTTCTTCAAGCCGGGCCAGGCCACCGGCTTTGCGGCGGGCGACATCCTGCTCGGTGGCGCTGGCAACGACACCATCACGGGCGGCAAGGGCGATGACATCATCGATGGCAAAGCCTACCTGCATGTCGAACTGCTGAAGAACTCGGCTGGCGTCATCGGCAGCGGCAGCCAGATCCTGCGCGAAATCCGCTACGACACAGGCACCGTCGATATCAATGGTGTCCTGCATACCGGCATAGATACCGCCGTGTTCACGGGCAACCTGGCGGATTATGGCTTAAGCGCTCCGGACGCCGAGGGCTTCATCAGCGTCACCGACAGCATCGTCAACCGCGATGGCGTCGATCGCATCCGTAACATCGAGCGCCTGCAGTTTGCCGACGTCACGATTTCGATTGGCGGCAACAATCAGGCGCCGGTCGGCTTCGACCTGGTCAACAACCTGATCGCGCCGATGATCACCATCGACAACGACAACAACGCCGCTACCGCGCCCGTGGTCCAAGTCGGAACGGCCCTGACGGCCAACGCCGCCAACCTGCTGGATCCGGACTTCCTGGCCAGCGGCGGCATCATCCCGAACCTGGACGGCACGTTCACGCCCGGCGTGGCCTCCAACGCACTTGGCTATCAATGGCAATACTTCGACGTCGCATTGCGCGGCTGGGTCAGCATCAACGAGGCCAATGGCAACGGGGCGACGACCGCGACCTTCACGCCCATCCACTTCGTGCAGGGCAATACGCTGCGCGCAGAAGTGAGCTACACGGACGCCCTCGGCTTCCGCGAGCACGTCTTCTCGGCGGCGACGACAGTCGTCAACGCCGACCCGAACGCCCTCAACACCGCGCCGTTCATCGTCGCGGCGCGGGACACAGTTGGCCTGCCGAACACGGCGACCGAGGCCGGCAAACTGGCCACCATCTTCCTGCCTCTCACCTCGGTCTTCAATGACACCGAAAGCGGCGCCGGCGGGCTGACGTACACGGCCTTCCTGGAAGATGGCGTCACCCCACTCGACGGCAGCGCCGCCGCGCACGGGCTGACCTTCACGGTGCAATCGGTTGGCGGCGTCGTCACCGGCGGCACCCTCACCGGCACGCCGACGACAGCCGGCGCCGTGAACATCATGATCAAGGCCACCGATCCGGCCGGCCTGCATGGCGGCCAGAGCGTGACCAACGTCTTCACGCTGGACGTCCTTGCGACCGGCAATCAGACCGGCCTGGTCACCATCAGCGGCGTCTTCGCTGTCGGCAATACGTTGACGGCCCTGGTCACTGATGCTGACGGCCTGACCGGCGTCGTGCCCACCTTCCAGTGGCAGACCTCGCCCGACGGCGTGCACTGGACCAGCCTGGCCGGCGCTACCGCCAGCACACTGACGGTCACCACGGCGTTTGATGGGCTGCAACTGCACGTCCTGGCCAACTACATCGACAACAACGGCCACGCCGAGGCGCTCACCTCGACGGCCAGTTCTCTGTTCGGTTCGATCTTACGCGGCACAGCAGCGGCGGAATTCTTCACCGGCACCATCAATGCCAACACGGCCATCCTCGGCCACGGCGGCAGCGACGACGTGTTCAACGCTCTCGGCGGCATCGATACGGTCCAGTATCCGTCCGCCAACGCCGGTATCCTGGTCGATCTGCGCGAGATTGATCGCTCGGATCAGGCCAGCGCCTTCTCGGCCATCGACATCACCACGGGCAATCTTGCCCATGAAACCATCGGCCAACTACTGACCGCCGCAGGCCTCGATGCGCATACCCTGACGGGCTATGCCGAGGGCGCCGACATCAACATGGACGCTCTTATCAGCGTCGAGAACGTCCTGGCCGGTCACGGCGACGACGTGGTGTTCGGCAACGACAAAGCCAACGTTATCGAAGGCAGCTTTGGCAACGACACCATCGACGGCGGCGCAGGCGTCGATACGGCGGTGTTCACCGGCAACCGGGCCGACTACGACATCGTCTCGGTGTTCGGCGGCAGTTTCAAGATCACCGACCACGCGGCAGGCCGCGATGGCATCGACCGCTTCAGGAACATCGAACTCTTGAAGTTCGCCGACGGCTTGATTTCAACGCCGTTGCCCCTGAACATCGCCCCGGTCATTGCCGCCTCGACCGGCACGATCACCACCCTTGAAGATAGCACCGTCACCGGCACCGTCCCGCTCGGGACCGACGCCAACGAAGATCCGCTCACCTACGCAGTCGTCGGCGTCAAGCCGGCTGGGTTGACGCTAAATGCAGACGGAACGTTCACCTACATTCCGCCCGCAAACCTCAACGGCGACATCTCGTTCAATTACCAAGCCTCCGACGGCGCAGGTGGTATGTCGGGACTGGTGCACTACACCATCCATGTCACGCCGGTGGACGATGCGCCCACGGGCGAGGTGTCGGTGGCGGTCACCAACAACGTCGCGCACGGCCGGCCGGTCGGTCTGAAGCTGACGGCCAGCCAGAATATCGTGGACGTGGATGGCATCCCGGTCGCTCCGGCGCCGGGCGCCAAGTGGCAGCAGTCCACTGACGGCACGACCTGGACGGATCTCGCCACCACCGGCGGCGGCCCGCTGGACCTGCTCGTCAACAACACCACGACGGTGCAGACGAACCGTCTGCTGCGCGCCGACGCCAGCTACACGGATCTTGGCGGCAACGGCGGTCTGACGCACACGTTCAACGAGCTGACGTCCGGCAACTACATTGTCGGCCGAGACGCCAACCTCGGCGATACGCTGGGCACAAACGTCACCGTGGCAGCGACCATGATGGGCCTGACGGGCAACGACACCTACGTCATCAACAATGCCGGCGACGTGGTGGTCGAAAACCTCAACCAGGGCACGGACACGGTCGAATCCAACATCCGCGCCTACACTCTCGCCGCCAATGTCGAAAATCTCACCTTCACCGGCGTGGCGCTGGCGGCGGGAGCGGGCGTCGAGTTCACCGGCACGGGCAACGCGCTCAGCAACATCCTCATCGGCGGCGCCGGCGATGATGTGCTGGATGGCATCGGCGGCGGCGACGATCTGCGCGGCGGCCTCGGCAACGACACTTATGTGGTGCATACCACGACGGATATCGTCCGCGAGCTTGCTGGCGAAGGCACAGACACGGTCAGGACGGACCTCAACACCTACAATCTCAGGGCCAATCTTGAGAACCTGACCTACACCGGCGCGCTGGCCTTCTCGGGCACCGGCAACGGCCTCGCCAACATCATCACCTCAGGCAACGGCGCCGATGTGCTGATCGGCGGCCAGGGCGCCGACACGATTGACGCTAGCGGCGGCAACGACACCGTGTTTGCTGGCTTCAACGACGGCGACGACGTCTACCACGGCGGCCTGGGGGTCGACACCTACGACCTCTCCAGGACGGGAGCGGGCGCTACTGTCAATCTCGCTCTGGGCACAGCCAGCAGCGCGCAGACCGGCAGTGATCTGCTCGACGGCTTCGAGAACGTCATCGGCACGACCAACGCCGATCGGATGACGGGCAACTCCGCCGTGAACATACTGAAGGGTGGGGCTGGCAACGACACCTTCCTGGCGGCAGCGCCGGTTGCGGGTGTGGCCAACGACGGCAACGACACCATCAACGGCGATGCCGGCAACGACACCTACGACATCTCGGCGACCTCCGCTGGGGCGATCATGACCCTGACGAACCTCTCGACTGGATTTGCGCGCGGCACCGACATCGGCAACGACACGCTCAACTTCATCGAGAACCTGACAGGCAGCAAAGGCGCTGACATCATGACCGGCAACGCGCTGGCCAACATCCTCAAGGGCGGCCAGGGCGACGACATCCTGGCGGGCGGCGCGGGCAACGACAGCTTCGTGTTCGATGCCCTGGCCGGCCACGACACCATCCGCGACTTTGCAGCTGGCCGCGGGGTGGGCGACGTCATCGATCTCAATCGCAACGACTTCGGCGTCAACTCGTTCAATCAGCTGCTGAATGGCCATCTGACGGCCTCGGTCGTCAACGGCGTCGACCACACGCTGGTGCACTTCTTCGACAACACCGCCAACAGCGTGACCATCGATCTGGTCGGCGTGCGCTTGGCGACAATGGCAGCTGACGACTTCCGCTTCCACTAGTGGTCTGTACCACCTAAATTAAGCTGTTGCCTTCCGGCGCGAACACTGATTCTTGCCTTGTCGGGTCGAACCGACAAGGGGGAATCGCCGTGGCCAACAAGAAATTCGTGGTCAAGCTCAGTGCCGAGGAGCGCACGCGGTTGAACGATCTGATCTCGAAGGGG
>JANLQJ010000003.1:0-3821 GCA_031367715.1 Hyphomicrobiaceae bacterium
TCAAGAACATCAAGAAAATCAAGTAATGCAGGGCACCAGCGGGAGCTTGGTGGAGGCGCGGGCATGACCGAGGTGCTTACCCGTGTCGAGCGTGTCGTGGAGCTCGCGGATCGTTACGAATTGCGCGACGGCGATGTGTACTTGACCGGTTTGCAGGCCCTGGTGCGAATTCCGGTGGAGCAGAACCGCCTGGACAAGAGCAACGGTCTGAAAACGGCCACCTTCATCTCCGGTTACCCCGGCTCCCCGCTGGGCACCTTGGATATGGAGTTGATCCGTCAAAAGAAACTGCTCGATGCGCATGATGTGACGTTCATGCCCGGTCTCAACGAGGAATTGGCTGCCACGGCCGTCCAGGGTTCCCAACTGGCCGAGAACATCGGCGCACTCACGCATGACGGCGTGGTCGGCATCTGGTACGGCAAGACGCCCGGGCTGGATCGCGCTACCGACGTCTTGCGCCACGCCTGCTGCGGCGGGGCGTCGGCAACCGGCGGTGCGCTGGTTCTGGTGGGTGACGACGTCATCGCCAAGTCGTCCGCGGTACCGAGCAGCTCCGAGATCGCGATGGCAGAGAAGGGCATGACGGTCCTTTCTCCGAGCGACCCCCAGGATATCGTCAATCTGGGGCTGCACGGAATCGCCCTGTCCCGGTTTTCCGGATTGTGGACCGGCATCAAGCTGTCGACCAATCTGATGGACGGCGGCGGCACGGTTTCCGTGCGCAGGGAGCAGGTGCGGGCGGTGATCCCCGACAACACCATCGACGGTAAGCCCTACCGGCACGAGGTTTCGGCCAACTTCATGAACAAAGTGAAGTCGGCGGAGATAGAGCGCACTCTGGTGACCATCCGGCCGGAGCTGGCGCGGCGCTACGCTCGCGCCAACGGCCTCAACAAGATCGAAGGCGATCCGGCCGCGAAGCTCGGCTTCGTGGTCGCCGGCATGCCTTATCAGGACTTGCACCAGGCGCTGGCAACGCTGGGCATTGACGCCGCGGGTCTGGCGTCCTCAGGGATCCGCATTCTCAAATTGGGCATGGTCTGGCCGCTTGAGCCACAGATCATGCGGGAGTTCGCCCACGGGCTCGAAGAGATTGTTGTGGTTGAAGAAAAGCGGGCGTTCATCGAAACCGCGATCAAGGATCTGTTCTACCGGGAGCCGAACGCACCGGCTGTGTGGGGCAAGTTTGGTCCGGACGGGTCTGAGCTGCTGAGGCCCAACGCCGATCTGCCGCCCAGCGTGATAGCGGCGGCGATCGCGCCGCGAATCTTGGCACACAGCGATATCGCCTCGGTCCGTGCCTGGCTCGACCGGCGCAGCGTGCCGGCGCGGTCCCCGATTCAGATACAGCCGGTGGCCAATCGCACGCCCTATTTTTGCTCCGGATGTCCGCACACCCGCTCGACGGTTGTGCCGGAAGGGTCGCTGGTCGGCGTCGGGATTGGATGCTCGGCGCTGGCGGTGGCCCGGCCGGTGGAAAAGGTTGGCGAGAGCATTGGACTGTGCCAAATGGGCGGGGAAGGTCAGTTGTGGCTCGGCATGGAGCGTTACGTCCGCCAGAAGCACTTTGTGCAGAACCTCGGTGACGGCACTTACCACCACTCGGGCAGCCTTGCCATACGCGCCAGCATAGCGGCGCGCTCGAACATTACCTACAAGTTGCTCGTTAACGGATCCATCGCGATGACCGGCGGGCAAGACATTGTTGGCGGCAAAAGCGTACCGCGACTGGTGGCCGAGTTGCTTGCCGAGGGCGTGGCCAAGATCATCATCACGACCAATGACCTGGAGCTTTACAAAGGCGTGCGTTTGCCGCGGGAAGTCGACTTGCGCCATCGGGACCGCTTGGACGAGACACAGAGGGAGTTGGCGAAAATCAAGGGCGTTACCGTTCTGATCAACGATCAACCCTGCGCGACGGAGTTGCGCCGCAAGCGCAAGCGCAAGCTGGCCGTCGAACCGACGCAGCGGATGTTCATCAACGAGCGCGTTTGTGAAGGCTGTGGCGACTGTGGCGAGAAGTCCAACTGCTTATCCGTGCAACCCGTCCAGACCGAGTTCGGACGCAAGACCCGCATCCACCAGGCCTCCTGCAACAAGGACTACTCCTGCCTGCTCGGGGACTGTCCCTCATTCGTCGTGGTGACCCCGGGTACGCGGCGGGCGGGCGGCCCGGGCGGCGCTCAACTCGAAGCCGACAGTCTGCCCGAACCAGTGCACAAGGTGAAAGTCGCCGACTTCAACATGCGCATCACCGGGATCGGCGGCACGGGCGTGGTAACGACCGCGCAGGTCATCTCCACCGCGGCAACGATGGCCGGCCTGCACATTCGGGCCTTCGACCAGTTGGGCATGGCGCAAAAAGGCGGCGCCGTGGTTTCGGATATCAAATTCTCGCCCCAGCCGTTTGCCGGCGCGAACAAGGTGGAACCCGGCGAATGTGACCTGTACCTGGGTTGCGACCTGCTGGTGGCAGCCAACGACGTCAACCTCTCGGCGGCGTCAGAGTCCCGCACCATCGCGTTCGTTTCAACGGCGAAGGTACCGACCGGTTCGATGGTGACCAATGTCACGGTGTCCTACCCCGACGTCGACGCCACGCTGGCGCGGATCAAGGGGACCAGTCGCGCGGCGGAAAGCGCTTTCGCGGATGCGCGCGAGATCGTGCTGGCGCTGCTCGGTGACGATCAGTATGCCAATATTTTCCTGGTCGGCATGGCGGTCCAGGCCGGCGCGCTTCCGATTGCCCCGGCCCTGTTGGAAAAGGCGATCACGCTCAACGGCGTAGCCATTGATCGCAATCTACAGGCCTTTCGCCGGGGACGCCAGTTGATTGCCGATCCGGCCGCCCTTGCGGCGGCGCTGCCTGCCCAAGCCGACAAGAAACCGCCGCCTTCGGCCGAGGTCACACGCATCAGCGCGCTTGTCCGGTCCGGATCTGACCAGGTGCTGGCCGACATCGTGCAGCGCAGGGTTGGCGAACTTATCGCTTACCAGAATGCTAAATACGCCCAGCGCTACGCGCTACGGGTCGAGCAATGCCGCGATCGCGAGGCGGCGGCCCTGGGATCTTCAGGCGAGATTACCCACGCCGCTGCCAGGAACCTTTACAAGTTGATGGCTTACAAGGACGAGTACGAAGTGGCCCGTCTGTCCATCGACCCGAGCTTCGAGCAGACGCTCAGGAATGAGTTCGGCCAGGACACCCGCTATTCGTTCAAGCTCCACCCGCCGCTCCTCGCTGCCATGGGGTTGAAGAACAAGATCAGCGTTGGCACATGGTTCAAACCGGTATTGGGCGTCATGGTTGCGATGCGCGGAGTTCGCGGCACCTGGCTGGACCCCTTCGGTCATGACCAGGTGCGCACCACCGAGCGCGCGCTGATTGGTGAATACTCAGACGCGCTGGCCAGCGCGATGGGCGCGCTTACCGCGGCCAACGCGCAGACCGTCGCGAAGCTGGCTGAATTACCCGATGTCGTGCGCGGCTACGGGAATGTCAAGCTTGCCAATGTGGTGAGGTTCCGCGACCAGCTCGCGGGTCTCATGTCCAAGTTCTCCAGCCACGCGGCTGGTGCAGGCGAACGGCGTTGAGTCGACGGCGGATGATGGGAAGCTGACATGCCGATTTTCATCCTGCGTCGCGCGGGCGAAGTGTTCACCACGCTGTTGGTGTTGACGATCGTGATATTCGCGCTCGCGCGCCTGGCCGGCGATCCCATCCCCCTGGTGCTGGGAACCGAAGCCACCAAGGCGGACATCGAGTTCTACCGGCACCAGTACGGCCTCGACAAGACGCTGGTGCTGCAATACTTTAC
>JANLQJ010000023.1:0-3814 GCA_031367715.1 Hyphomicrobiaceae bacterium
CCCATTGGTGGTTCGTGGGCCGCCGGGTGTTGTTTGCGAACGAAATAGGACGGCTCAAACTATCCCTGGACGTCGCAGTGCTGGATATTGGCACCAGCACGGGCACTAATTTGCGGATGCTTCGGGAACTGGGTTTCACAAACGTTTTCGGTCTCGATGCAAGCGATGAGGCAATACGATTCTGCGCAAGCAAGGGGCTGGGCATAGTACGCAAAGGTGATGTTTGTCAGCTGCCATTCGCTGCAGGCACATTCGATCTGGTACTGGCCACAGATGTGATCGAACATGTCGAAGACCATGCACAGGCCATCGCGGAGATTGAGCGAATTTTGAAACCCGGTGGGGCGATGCTCGTGACTGTCCCGGCGTTCCAGTCTCTCTGGGGTCTGCAAGATGATGTCGCACAACATAAACGACGCTATCGGCGAGGTGAGCTCGTTAGATTGATTGCCAGGAAAGGCTTAAGAATAGAACGAAACTATTACTTCAACTACATTCTTTTCGCTCCAATCTGGCTGGCCCGACAAATCATTCGGATTTCTAATATCAAAATTAAGAGCGAGAACGAGGTCAACAATCCACTCATCAATCGCGTGCTCTTCACCATATTTTCTGTCGATATCGCTACAGCGTCGCTGCTGCGTATGCCCTTTGGTGTCTCGGCACTGGTCATTGCGTTCCGAACAGCATGAACGGGACCTGGAACATGTATACGACACAAACCTTGATGACTAGCTTAGGAATGGTTTGCTCGACTGTGATGGCAAATCTGCTGCTGAAAGTCGGTGCCGGAGCAGATCAGAACCGCTGGTTTCTTGGAGCTGCAGGATCGTACACGCTGGCGGGCGTTGCTTTCTTTGGAATTGCGCTGTTGCTCTATGCCTGGATTCTGCGAACGGTCCCTTTGAGCATTGCCCAGTCTTTGACCGCCGCTCAATTCGCGGGAGTAATTCTTACTTCTGCGTACATACTTTCGGAGCCCATCCCCGTTGCCAGGTGGATTGGCGTGGGTTGTATCATGATAGGGATACTTCTAGTAGGATACTCTGCGTAGCCATGAACATAACCAAACACGATTCCACCATCGGTGGTTCGCCGGAGCGATTCGGATATGCATGGAACAAATACTCCGAGCTAAAACCCGAATACGAAGAGCAGTTCCGGCGCTGGCTGCCGTTCTTCAAGCCCGCTGATTGGGAGGGTAAGCGCTTTGTCGATGTCGGCTGCGGGATGGGCCGAAACAGTTACTGGCCGATGACGTATGGTGCGTCTGGAGGCTATGCGGTCGACGTTGAGGAGCGGTCATTAGTTGTTGCCCGCATAAACCTTGCATCATTCCCGGCACTGCATGCGCATTCCGGGGAAGGCGACCACTCGTTCCGGCGCATGGCGACCACCCATTCCAGGGCATGGCGACCAGTGTGGCGCGGGGCGTGCGAGGGCACCGTTGAGTACGTCTGCTGATCTCAGTGTTCGCTGGCGTCGTCAAGCATGCTGGTCATTTGCGACCACCCTTCTGCGGCTTAGCTTCGGGCACGGTGGCGCCGCCGGCCTCTTCCTTCATCGGCAGCCCTTTCTGTGGGTCGGCAAACTCCGCTGCCTCGGGCTTGCGCAAGGACGGCCCATCGAGCGCGAGCCGGTAGGCGTTGTGCACGAGGCGATCCAGGATGGCGTCGGCGAAGGTGGGCTCGCCGATCACGTCGTGCCACTTGTCGACGGTGAGCTGGCTGGTGATCAGCGTCGCGCCGCGGCCATAGCGCTCCTCGACGATCTCCATCAGATCGCGCCGCTGCGGGGCGGTCAGCCGATCGGGGCCCCAGTCGTCGAGGATCAGCAGATCGGCCTTGGTGAGCGTGCGGAACTGCCTGGTGAACGAGCCGTCGCCGTGGGCCAACTCCAGTTCGGCGAACAACCGTGGCACGCGGGCGTAATGCACGCTGTAGCCGTCGCGGCAAGCCTTCTGCGCCAGGGCGCAGCTGAGCCAGGACTTGCCGACCCCACACGGCCCGGTGACGAGCAGATTGCGGTGGTCGGCAATCCATCGGCTGCTCGCAAGCTGCTGGAACAAGGCTTTATCGAGCCGCCGCGCCGCGCGGTAGTCGACGTCCTCGATCGATGCCTGGGAATGCCGCAGCCGCGCGGCCTTGAGCCGGCTGCGCAAGCGACCGGTCGAGCGGTTGGCCGCCTCGCGGTCGATCAGCAGCGCCAGCCATTCGGCGTGGGACAGGTCCGTGGCCCGGTCCTGTGACTGTAGCTCGATAAAGGCGTCGGCCATACCGTCGAGCTTGAGCGCCCTCAGCTGCTCGATGGTGGGGTGGGTCAGCATTGCGTATCGTCTCCTCATTGGAAGTAACGGGGGCCACGGATGTTGTCGTGCGTTATCGCCGGCCCGTCCGTGGCGGGTGCGGGCCGTTGGCGATCCAGGTTGTTCTTCAGGATTGACGTGACCGAGCTGTACGAGCGGGCGCCGATCTCCAACGCCCGGCCACAGGCGCTTTCGAGCCGTTCGAGGCCGAAGGCATTGGCGTGCCTGAGGATGCCGATGCAGGCCCGGAAGCCCTGCTCCGGATGCGTCTTCTCGCGCAGGATGATCTCGACCAGCGCCGAGGTCATGGGGCCGATCTCGTTGGCCTTGCGCTGCATGCGGGCGGGCGTCCAATCGGCATGACGCTGATGGCTGGAGGGCATGTGCTCGCGCACGGTGGTGTGGCGGCGGTTCGATGAGGACCGGACATGCGCGGCCACGCGCTTGCCACCATGCAGCACCTCGACGGTGCGCGCCGTGATCCGCACCCAAACCTTCTGGCGCAGCAGTTGGTGGGGGGCGGAGTAATAGTGCTTCTCCACCTCGACATGATAATCGAGCCCGAGCTTGCATTCCTTCCATTCAGCGTAGACGTAGGGCTCGGCCGGCAGAGGCTTCAGGGCCGACCGCTCCAGCTCCTCGAACAGAGCCTTGCGGCTCGCCCCCAGATGCCGCGTGACGCGGGCATTGAGGGCTGCCACCTCGACGGCAATCGCCTCGTTCAGCTCGGCGAGCGAAAAGAACTGCCGCTTACGGAGCTTGGCGATGATCCAGCGCGTCGCCACCTGCACGGCGACCTCGACCTTGGCCTTGTCGCGCGGCTTATAGGGGCGGGCCGGCACGATCGCCGTGTCGTAGTGCGCCGCCATCTCGGCGTAGCTGCGATTGACGGCAGGCTCGTAGAAACAGGCCTTGGTGATGCCGGACTTCAAGTTGTCGGACACCACCATCGCGGCCACGCCACCGAAAAACCCGAAGGCGCGGGTGTGCGAGCCGATCCAGTCGGGCAGGGTCTGGGTCCAGGTCGCTTCCGCAAAAGTGTAGCTCGACGCCCCGTGCGCCGCGACGAACAGCTGTGCCCTGATCACCTCGCCGGTCGCCCCGTCGATCACATCCATCGTCGTGCCGGCGTAATCGACGAACAGCTTCTCGCCGGCAACATGCGTCTGCCGCATGGTCGGCGCCAGCCGACCTTCCCAGGCCCGGTACAGCTCGCAAAAACGGCTGTAGCCGAAGCCGTCAGGGCGCCCTGCCCGATGCTCCTCCCAGATAAGCTGCAGCGTCACGCCTTTGCGCTTGAGTTCGCGATGCAGCGTTGGCCAGTCCGGCTGTGGCCGTCGCGCCTTGATCTCGGCGAGCACCGTTGAAGCCGGATAGAGCCGCGCCTCCAGGGCGGCATCGGTCATGTCGTCGGGCAGCGGCCAGCCGACCCCGGCTTGGCGCGCGCGCCCAAGACACTCCCCGGCAGCCGTGGCCCCGATGCCGAGACTGGCTGCGATCTTGCGCTTG
>JANLQJ010000037.1:0-4714 GCA_031367715.1 Hyphomicrobiaceae bacterium
CGCATTCTGGTAGATGGATTGCCGGATGGCCGCCAAAAGCACGTCACCCACCTGCGAAACGCCGCCGCCGACGACGATGTGCGAGGGATTGGTGTAGTTGACGAGACCTGCGAGCACCCGCCCAATGGCATTGCCGCTGTCGCGGATCAATGTGACTGCAATCGGGTCGGACTCTTCCAGTGCCCTGATCACATCGGGCAGCCCGAGCTTTTTCTTTTTGGCCAGTATCGCGGCCAGCCTTTCGCTGCGACCAGCCCGCGCCTCGATTTCAGCGCGAGCTGCAATCGCGCGACCGCCTGCGAACGCTTCGAGACAACCGCGATTGCCGCAATAGCACAGTTCCATATGTCCGATATTGGTGTGGCCGATCTCGCCGGCGTGTTCGGTTGCGCCCCGATAGACCGTGCCGTCGCGAATGATGCCGGCTCCGATGCCATTGCCAATCTTGACAAAGATCAATTCAGTCGGTGTGCGGTGTGCTTCGTGGGTTCGCTCGCCAAGCGCCATAGTATAAACGTTGTTATCGACATAGCTCGGGCAGTCGAATTTTGACTTCCAGAAGCTGCGAATTGGGTAGTTTTCCCAGCCAGGCATGATCGACAGGCTCGAGGGCAGGCCTGCCGTAAAGGCCACTGGACCGGGCAGGCCGATGCCGAGACCCCTGACGTCCTTCGGTTTGGCGCTGGCGGCCTGCAAGACCTGTCGCGCCAAGTCATGGATATTCTTGAGGGTGGTCTCGGGCCCCTGCGCGACATCGATGTCATCGGACTCGATTTGGGCAAGGATGCGTGGAGCAAAGTCGGTCAGGGCCACACGCACATGGGTTGACTCGAGATCGATGGCGAGAATGCGGCCGGCATCGGCATTGAAGCCGTAAAGCTTGGGCCGGCGGCCGCCGCTCGAAAGGCCGAACTCCTCCTCACGCAAGAGTCCGCAGGCCACGAGCATGTCCACATGCTCGGTGACCGTGGCCAGGCTAAGGTCCGCGACGCGCACAATCTCCGCCTTGGCAACCGGGCTGCCAGCCCCGCGTACGACTGCCAACACACGCTGACTGACCTCCGACAAGCTCAAAACCGCCTCCAAGGTCGTCAAGGAACTTCCTCGATTGTCACTAAATGTTCTTCTATTTATTATAAGAACTAAGCCGCATTTTCTAAAAAGTCAACGACGACTACGGCGCCGCTTTGATGACGACCGCAGCGTTGCTTTTGCTCGATGGAATGCAGGGGTGTAAGAATGCAAGCGATAGCACAGAGGATGTTGCGCCGGTCAGGTCTTGGCGTGACCTCGATGGGTCTCCGGGTCATCCGCGATGCCCTGCGCGCCGCCAAGAAATACGGCGTCGGTCAGTTGACCATGCGTGACCGGGAAAATCTCGTCGCGCTCAAGCCGTCAGGCGAAGGCTTGATGCTTGAGACCTTGCGCTACGACGACGAAGTCAAAGACGCCGACAGCGTCTTTTCGGACATCGGTTAAGCGGAACTTGAACGGTAAGCCTCTGAGGGCGCAGCAGTTTCCCGACATGAGGGTGACGGCGCGCGGCCTGAATGTAGCCATGTATGCGGCGCGATGACTCATTCATGGTGGCGGCCAATCGTGTTTTTATGCGTCATGCACATCGACACGATCCCGAATCGCAACTCGAGGCCGGCCTATCTGATGCGCGAGAGCGTGCGCGACGGCAAGCACGTCAGGAAGCGCACGCTGGCCAATCTGTCGTCGCTGCCGCTCGATCAGATCGAGACCATCCGACGCGTGCTGAAAGGCAAGCGGCTCGGCCCGGTCGCAGAAGGCCTGGAGGTGATCGGCTCAAAGCCGCACGGTCACGTCGAGGCTGTCAGGACGGCGATGCGACGCTTGGGCTTCGACAAGGTGATCGATGCCAAGCCATCGCGCCGGCGCGATCTCGTCGTGGCCATGGTTGCCGGGCGCATCATCGCGCCCGAGGCCAGCAAACTCTGCATGGCCGGCGCCTGGGCCGATACGACGCTGGCCGATGATCTGGGTATCTCCGATGCGCGCGGGGACGAGCTTTACGACGCGATGGATTGACTGATCGAGCGCCAGGACACGATCGAGAAACGGCTCGCCAAGCGCCATCTGAAGCACGGCGGTCTGGTGCTGTTCGATCTCACATCGAGCTGGTTCGAGGGCGTCACGTGCCCGCTCGCCAAGCGCGGCTACAGCCGAGACGGCCGGTCGGGCACGCTGCAGGTCAACTACGGTCTGATGACGGATGATCGTGGCTGTCCGGTGTCGGTGTCGGTGTCGGTGTTCGAGGGCAACACCGGCGATCCCAAGACGCTGCTGCCGCAGGTCGAGAAAGCGCGCAACAGCTTCGGTCTGGAACGGCTGGTCATGGTCGGCGACCGCGGCATGATCTCGACTGTGCAGATCGACGCCATCGCCAAGCTGGACGGGGTCGACTGGATCACGGCGCTGAAAAGTGGCGCCATCGCCAAGCTGGCCGATGCCGGGCATTTGCAGCTCGACCTGTTCGACGAGCGCAATCTGATTAACCTGACGTTCACGGATTATCCTGGTAAAAGGCTGGTCGCCTGTCGCAATCCGGCGCTCGCCAGGCTTAGGACCGAGAAGCGCAAAGACCTGATCGCGGCCACCGCGCGCGACCTGGAGAACGTCGCTGCCATGGTGGCGAGCGGCCGGCTGGCGGGCCGCGACAAGATTGGTGTGCGGGTCGGCAAGGTGATTGGCAGATATAAGGTCGCCAAGCACTTCGATCTCGACATCAAGGACGGCTCGTTCGCCTTCGCGGTGAACGAGGCCCGCGTCGCTGCCGAGGCCGCGCTGGACGGGCTCTACGTGATCTGCACCAGCGTCGCCAAAGCCGGCAACCTCGCCAAGGCGCGCGCGTTGCTGGCAATGCCCGAGACGGCGAGCGCCTCCGATGCCAATGAAGCTGCGCTCGCGCCTGTCAGAACCTGTCCGTATTGCGGCGGCCCGATGCATGTCATCGAGATTTTCGAGGCAGGTCAGGCACCGCGCCATCAGGCGTCACCAAGACAGGCTGTCATCAGGATCGGTACGTCATGACGGAACACATTCGGCGCCGGACGGCTCTTGTGCATGATGCTGGTCGATCCGCCGGCACCGCAGGATTGCGCGCTGATCTTGCAATAGCCCAACTGGGAGCACCGGACTCGGCTGCACTGGCGAGAGGCGCCAGACTCGATTGGATGCCAATTCAGCCCACGCCATAGCCGCCCAGGCCGTTGGCGCCATCCGGACTGCCGTCACTGAAACCAAGCTCAGCGACCAAATCCCCATAGCGCTTGCGGCACGGACACGCCGTACCTCCCGCGGGTTCCTTCCCTGAAGGCTTTCGAACGACGGCCCCGGTGCGCGTGACTACCATCGTGACGGGCCGTCGTTCGAAAGCCTCTACACGAAGGTTGGTCACTGCTCTTGAGCCGCATGTTCGAAGCGGCTTCAGCTCCGGACCAGCGCAATCCGCGCCGGTACAATGCCGGCCGAAGCATCGTTTCAATCCAAGACCTCGTCGGCGAAGCGCGATGCTCACAGGTACGATTCTTCGGCAAGTACTCATTGACAGCATTGACCATATGACATTCACATGACGCTGCGGCGCCATTTCTCCAGCGCTGCGATTGCCACTGACACTCACCCCCCGAGTGCAGGGGTTGGCTGTGTGCGTCCCTAGGGGTGTCCATTGCCGTTGGCGACCAGCCTCCTTCAGCGGGGTTGGGCTGGTCGCCAATTTCCCCGGCTTTCGCTTGGTATCGTTCGTCGGCTCCGGGTCATGCAGTCCGGTTAGCCCGTCAGCCATCGATGCTTGAAGCAGCCCAATGAACGGACGAAATGCGGCGGGTTGTCGCAGTAGGTCCGAACCTCATATCATCGGTGTAGATGGCTGGACAGAGGCGGCCGACGTCATGGGCCACTAAGAGAAGTTCCATGATAAAGCGCCCGGTAGGCACGTTGCCGAATTGGAACTGCAACGAGGCACACTGGCTCTGGTTAGTCCCAATTCAAGTGGAGAGTTAATTGGCGGCGCGTATATGGGATCGTCGCATTCACCCGGCATCGGCCTTTTTTCGCCGTGCCATCGCAGGTCGTTGCCGCTATTGATATATCGGTTATGCTGTGCGAGCCTCAACAAACTCCTAAATCGACGGCGCTAAAACCAAGCCAGGCGTGAGATGGATCGTATTCGCTGCAGGCTTGGGTTGGGCAAATTCGACGCGGTTTCGCCGAAGGCTGAGCCGATTCTTGGAGCCCCCCAAATCCCGTCGTGCGCCCGGAAAGCATCAGGCCGCGACAAAGCCGGGCGGCGCTGATGTCGCTAACCGCAACTTGCAATATTCCTTTGCTGCGCGTCGCTGCGGTCGGCAAACACTACGCTGGCGTCAATGTTCTCGACGACATCAATTTCACAGTTGATCGCGGCGAAATTCTCATGCTGGTTGGCACCAACGGTGCCGGCAAATCGACCCTTAAGAACATTCTGAGCGGGCTGATCGCTCCCGATGCTGGCGAAGTGCATTTTGCCGGCCGAACGCTTTCGGCGCTGTCGACTGCAGACGCCGACCACCTCGGCATCGGCACCATCCACCAGGAACTCAGCCTGTTCGAGAACCTCAGCGTCGCCGAGAACATCCATTTACCGCACCTGCCGCAGCGGCTGGGCCGGGTGGATCGGCCGCGGATGGCGCAGCAGGCGCGCGAGATC
>JANLQJ010000061.1:0-2167 GCA_031367715.1 Hyphomicrobiaceae bacterium
CTGATTCGTGGGCGTATCCCGGATGAGAGAACCAATCCGTTGAACCGATTCCTGATTGCGGCTTACCGTCCGCTGCTGAACGCCGTGTTGCAGGCGCCGAAGTTGACGCTGGTCGTGGCCGCCGTGGTTTTGGTGTTGAGCCTGTGGCCGTTGCAGCATATCGGCGGCGAGTTCATGCCGCGCCTGGATGAGGGCGATCTGTTGTACATGCCATCGGCACTGCCAGGCTTGAGTGCCGGCAAGGCGGCCGAGTTGCTGCAACAGACGGACCGGCTGATCAAGACCGTGCCCGAGGTCATCAGCGTTTACGGCAAGGCCGGCCGTGCCGAGACCGCGACCGATCCCGCGCCGATGGAAATGTTCGAGACCACCATCCAGTTCAAGCCGCGCGAGCAGTGGCGTGCCGGCATGACACAGGACAAGCTGGTCGAGGAACTCGACCGCATCGTCAAGGTGCCGGGCCTGTCCAACATCTGGGTGCCACCGATCCGCAATCGCATCGACATGCTGGCGACCGGCATCAAGAGCCCGGTAGGCGTGAAGGTGGCGGGCACCGACCTTGCGACCATCGACCGTGTGACCGGTGAGGTCGAACGGGCGCTGAAGAATGTGCCTGGCGTCAGCAGCGCATTGGCGGAGCGCCTGACCGGCGGGCGCTACGTGGACGTGACGATCAACCGCGATGCCGCGGCGCGCTTCGGCATGAACATTGCCGATGTGCAATCGGTCATCACCTCGGCCGTAGGCGGCGACAACATCGGTGAGACGGTGGAAGGCCTGCAGCGCTTCCCGATCAACCTGCGGTATCCACGAGAGACGCGCGACTCGCTGGAAAAGCTGCGCGTGTTGCCCATCGTGACCGAGCGCGGCGCGCGGCTGATTCTGTCCGACGTGGCCGACATCCGCATCACCGACGGGCCGCCGATGCTGCGCAGCGAGAACGCGCGCTTGTCGGGCTGGGTCTACGTGGACATCCGGGGCCGCGATCTGCGCTCGGCGGTGAAGGAGATGCAGCGCGTGGTGGCAAACAAGGTGGTGTTGCCGCCCGGTTACTCGATCTCCTGGTCCGGTCAGTTCGAGTTTCTCGAACGTGCCACCGCCAAGTTGAAGATCGTGGTGCCGTTTACGCTGATGATCATTTTCGTGCTGCTGTACCTGACCTTCGGGCGCTTCGACGAGGCGCTGCTGATCATGGCGACATTGCCCTTCGCACTGGTCGGCGGCATCTGGCTGCTCTACCTGCTGGGCTACAACCTGTCGGTGGCCGGCGCGGTGGGCTTTATCGCACTGGCCGGCGTGTCGGCCGAGTTCGGCGTCATCATGCTGCTGTACCTCAAGCAGGCCTGGGATGTCCGCATCGCACAGGGCAAGACCGGCACGGAAGACCTGCTCGATGCGATTCGCGAAGGGGCCGTGCTGCGGGTTCGCCCCAAGGCCATGACGGTAGCGGTAATCCTGGCCGGCCTGTTCCCCATCATGTGGGGAACCGGCACCGGCTCGGAGGTGATGCAGCGTATCGCGGCGCCGATGGTCGGTGGCATGATTACCGCGCCGCTTTTATCGATGTTCGTGATTCCGGCGGCTTATCTGCTGGTGCGGCAACGGCGCGAGCGCATACCGCCTCTGCCAAGCGCGCAGCCGATTGCAGCGACTTGACACCAACACGGCACCAACACGGCACCCAGCGGGAGATCGACATGGACATATTTGCACATGCATTGTGGGCTGGAGCGGGAGTCGCGATGTTGCGGCGCCGCCGGACGGTCACGCTGCGAACCGGCGTGTTGACGGTAGCGCTGGCAGTCCTGCCCGACATTCCGCATTTGCTGCCGCTGGTCGGTTGGTGGATTTTCGGAGACGGCAGTTTCGCGGCCCTGCAAGGTTATGCGGCTGCCGTTCCGGGCCACGAGCCGGCCCTGGCGCCGGGTGTCGAGTTCTGGTCACACCATCTGCACTGCACTTTTCACAGCGCGATCGTTGCCGGCGCGGTCACCGGGCTGGCGTGGCTCCGCCTGCGCGCGTTATAGATTCCTCTGCTGGGCTGGTGGTCGCATATTCTGATCGACGTGTTCACGCACTCAGCCGACTACTACCCGTCCCCGGTGTTGTATCCGATCACCCGCCTGGGTTTTGACGGCCTGGCCTGGAACACGCCGTGGTTCATGGT
>JANLQJ010000082.1:0-12921 GCA_031367715.1 Hyphomicrobiaceae bacterium
GCTCGAACGCCTCGCAACAGCCATCCTCGTCGAAATCGACGAAACCTGGACCGCCTCCCTGCAACCCTATGTCAACTGGAATAACGTCGATGCGGATTAAATCCACAGCCTAAAGTCCAGACATCAGGTTGCGTTATCCCGAGCTGACCGTCTCGCTGCGAAACAGTCACAGTTCCTTGCAGTCACAACAGGGACAATTCTCGAGCGGAACCGTCGTCTGTTAGTGTGCTGCTTGCCTGTCCGTGGAGCACTTGAAGAACAGGCGATCTAGCCAATTTGAGATAAATCCGTAGTTGCATCGTACAAGTGAACAAGACGTTGACAAGGAACCAACGTCTTCCAAGCGTATCGACTATGGTCCGAGGTGGGGATTGGACCCTCGTCCGGTGAGTTGCCTGCGGCGATCTTTGATGGGAGTGCGTGACACCTAAGCGCGACCTGAGGCGCAGGGCGCGCGTGTCGTGGCGGGACGCAATTGGTTCGGGGTGGCTTCGATCGTCGGTTTGCGCTCTGGCAAGGCGGAACACCGGGCTGAAATGAGCGCGGCAGGCCGAGCAGCATCGAAAGACGTCGTGCGGTTGAATGGCCGCGGCAGCATGCGTGTGTGCCGGCCCATCCGACCGTCTGATGATTTTGAGCGGACGGACCGGGCGGGATCAGCCATCAGACCTTCGGGCGTTTTTCGAACCCCAGGGGCCCAGGCCTGAATTTCGATTGTTCGCTGCCAAGGTTAAAGTGCAGCGCATCCGCGATCGTAGGTCACGTCAGCAGGTAAGTGTTTCGGGCAGGGTCGCAGTCTGCCCCGTGCTTACCGGTCGAAATGCGCTGAATATCACCCGATCCGGGCAAGCAATCCTGGCACCGCTTTTATTGAAGTATTTGGCGCGCCGGACGGATTGGAACTGCGAATTCTTATGTTTCTGCAATTGCATTATGACTTTAACCGAGCCGATTCCACATCGAATAATTCTCGATCACTTTCGCCAAATCAGACTGACGGCAACCGACAACTGCCCGACCCAAACTATCCCTAAGAACGCGCTAGACAGGACAGCCGAACCGTGACCACGCCGTGGGCCGAGAGGGCGTGGTCGGTCTGGCTGACCTGCGCTCTGAAAACTGGACCGATTTGAGTTGAAATATTCCCGTCAATGCCGCCTATGCCGCGCATCTCGCATCGCCGCGCTTGCCGCTTGGGCGCCACCGAGCATCGCGCCAGTAAAGCCGCCGCCGGTCGTATACGCCGATGCGAGCCACAGTCCGCCAATTGTCGTGCGCGGACCTTGCATGATCATCTGGCCAAGTGTTCCTTCGGGAGCAAAGCCGTAGACTGCGCCGCCTGGCGTATTGAGGTAGCGTTGCATGGTTTGCGCCGTTGCCATTTCGCGATACACCACCGCGCTGGCAATGCCGGGAAAGTGGCGATCAATGTCTGCGACGAGACTATCGATCCAGCTCTCCTTGCGTTGCTTTTTCAGGACGCTGCTCAGAGCTGACCAGTTCTCCAACCGATCTACTCCACAGTAAGATGCGAAATGCAGGCCATTCTGATTGAGCCCCGTGTCGATGTGGCTGTGGTCGACAAAAACGTACGGCGGCATGCGCGCTCCCGGCGCCTCGCCCATGACCTCGGCGGCTTCGCGCGTCTGCGCCAGGGATGTCATCCAGGACGGAAAGACAAAGGTCGAGTAGTGGCCGACGCCCAATTCTTTCGCCGGGCGGCTGAGACCCAGCGACACGGTCCAAAGGGAAATAGACGCGCGGCGCTTTTTGTAGGGAGCAAGAAACGCGTCCTGCTGTTGCTCCGGCAGCATGGCGGCGAGAATCAGCGGCGCGGAGTTACCGAACACGATTGGCGCCCTGTCGGTTCGCGGCGCCCTGCCATCGCGGGCGATACTGTGCACCCCGGTCACGCGGCCGTCTTCGATCACGAGCAGGTCCGCCTCTCGCCCAGCTTCGACCTCGCCGCCGCCTTCCCTGATCAACGCCACAAGACGGTCGCTCAGCGCCTGCGATCCGCCGCGCACATAGTGGCCGCCGCCAATCAGATAGGAAGCCTGCGGCAGCGAAAAGCGCACGAACAGAAGCCGATCCGGATCGTCGTGGTAGTAGACGAGATTGGCCGCTAACGCGAGTTTCACGGCTTCATCATCGCCGAACAGCTCCTGCAGAACCTCGCCGAGCGTCGCGCGCCCATCCTTGAGAAGCGGCCAGAGATTTCGGACTACCTCGGGCGCGTGCAACAACCACCAGCGACCGTCCTCCTGGTGTTGCGCGGCGAACGACGCAGCTCCCCGCAAGGCGAGCAGGCGCCGGAAAAACTCTTTGAGCCCCGCTTCATGCTGCGGGAAGCGGGCAACGGCCGCAGCCATGGCAGCGTCCGCACCGTGCGGCAATACGAACGGTGCTCCCAACGGGCCTCCCCGTACTTCATACAGATCACCGACGTCGACCAGCTGCAGATCCCGAACGAGCCCCAACGAACGGAGTAGCGGTAGCTTTGGATCATCCTCGTCGAACCCGTCCGTCTCGTGCAGGGAGGTCTCGATCGCGAGGCCGTTGTGGTGATGGACAGTTGCCGCGCCACCAAAATTTTCGTTGCGCTCAAGGACCAGCACCCGCAGTCCGCTGCGCGCGCATAGCGCACCGGCGGTAAGACCGCCAAGGCCGGAGCCGATCACGATCCCGTCGAAGTCTTGCGCCATGACACATTCCTTGCTGCACGCACAAAGAGCATGGCCCGGCCGGCGCCAACATTGATCGAAATCAAGTCACGGCTTGACCTTGATCAAGACCGCCGGCTTCAAATCGGTAAATCCAGTCTGCGAGCGTGATCGGACAAGGCGTCGTCGCTGAGACCACTCAGCTGGCGGGCCTCGCCGGCTACGCGACCGCCGGCACGATCCACCTGATCGTCAACAACCAGATCGGATTCACCACCGAGCCGCACGAGGCCAGAAGCTCGCGCTATTGCACGGAAACCTGGAAGGCGGTCGACGGCGCCATCCTGCGTGTCAATGCCGCCGACCCCGACGCTTGCCTGGTTGCCGCGGACGAAGCCGTGGCGTTCCGCCAGACTTTCCAGCGCGACGCAGTCATCGATATCGTCTGCACACGCCGCAATGGTCACAACGAGCTTGACGAACCTCGCTTTACCCAGCCACTCCAGTATGCAGCCATCGATGCGACCGAGACAGTCCGGGCGCGCTATTCGCGCCAACTCGTGGCCGAAGAGCTGATCCATGAATCATGGCCGGAGGAGATCGCGCGCAACGCAAGGGCCGGGCTAGATCGAGCCTATCGCGAGGCGAACGAGAAGATGAGCGGCCGCAGCACTCCCGTGGTAACTGCGCCCGGCGGGTACGATACTGCGACATACAGCGAAACCGGCGTTCCGATCGATCGCTTGATCGCCGTCGCTGACGGGATCGCAGCGCCACCGGCCGGCATCTCACTTGACGCCAAAATGTTCCGTCTGCTGCGCCAACGTCGCGATGCGTTGGAAGGCGGCATTTTCTGGGCGCTTGCCGAGACCCTCGCCTTTGGCAGCCTCGTGCAAGAAGGCATGGCCGTACGGCTGTCCGGGCAGGATGCGGTGCGCGGCACCTTTTCACATCGGCATTTTTCACTGACCGACACCGCGACCGGCGCCCGACACGTCCCCCTCAATCACCTCGGCAACGCATCCAACGGCTTTACGGCATTGAACAGTCCGTTGTCTGAGTATGCCGTGCTCGGCTTCGAATATGGCTACAGTCTCACGCGGCCGGCATGCCTGACAATCTGGGAAGCGCGGTTCGGGGATTTCGCCAATGGGGCGCAGATCGTCATCGACCAGTTCATCACGAGCGGCGAAGAGAAATGGCAGCAGAAGTCCGACCTCGTGGTGCTATTGCCGCATGGACTGGAAGGTCAGGGGCCTGAGCATTCCTCTGCTCGCATCGAACGGCTGCTGCCGCTGTGCGCCGATGGCAATATCGAGATTGCCCAGCCGTCGACGCCGGCGAACTATTTTCACCTGCCGCGACGTCAGGCGCTGCGTCCCGACCGAAAGTCTCTCTTCGCTCTGACGCCGAAATCACTGCTGCGATTGCCAGCATCCCAATCGCCGCTCGCCGATTTCATGCCGGCCAGAAGCTTCCAACCTGTTCTGCAATCGGCGGCAGGTGCGGTACGGCGCATCCTCTTGTGTTCAGGCAAGATCGCCTACGAGCTTGTGACGATGCAGGCGGCCACTCTGCCGATGATTCGCTAATCGTGCGATTGAAAATGCTCTACCCGCTACCCGCCGACGAGATTGCACAAATCTTCGCGACCCATAAGGAGGCCGCAATCGCCTGGGTTCAGGAGGAAGCCGCCAACGCCGGTGCTTGGTCATATCTGGCTCGCCGCCTCGAGGAACTGGGCATTGCCGCCGGCATGACGCATCCAAGGCCGCGCTGCGTTGCACGTCGTCCGTCGTCGTCGCCTGCCGGCAGCTTCCATGGCAACCACGAATCCGACCAGGAGACTCTGATCATGCGCGCACTTGCCGCTTTCTGACCTCAGCCTATCAGACCGTGTCGTTCAATCCCAACCGACGACCACCCAGCGCACTCCGTTCAACTGCCGCACTCGGTGCAAGAGGATGGGGAGGACGCGATGCTTATCGACCTAACAAGGGGTCAGGGCGTGGTGTCTCTCGGACCCATTGATTGATTTTCGGCGGGCCCAGATCGGACGTCGTTACGGCCCATCTCAAAGTGCTTATCTGCGCGCTTGCTGGCCTTACCCGAGCACCTGCTCCAAGCGAACGATCAGGTCCTCGCCATCGCAGTAGGAGGTGACGAGCCGATAGAGATCCCCACCCGCAACACCCCAGGAGCGAAACTCGATGCCGTTGTCGCGCAACGCCTTGTGAGGAGCAGCGGCGATATGCGCGAAGATCTGATTGGCCTCAACCGGGTGGGCGAGCGTGATTCCGGGCGTGGCCGCAAGCCGCCGGGCGATGCGCTGCGCCGTGCCGTTCGCCGCGCGGGCGTTCTCGAGCCAGAGGCCGCCTTCGACATAAGCAATGAGTTGCGCTGCGAAGTAACGCATCTTGGAATGGAGAAAACCCGCGCGCTTGTGCCTTACCCGCACGATCTGGGCGACCGATTTGTCGAAGACGAGCACGGCCTCGGACATCATGGTGCCGTTCTTGGTCGTACCGAAGGACACGATATCGACGCCCGATTTCCAGGTCATCTCCGCTGGGGTGGCCCCGAGGTGGACGAGAGCGTTCGCGAACCGGGCCCCGTCCATGTGGACCTTCAGGCCAGCCTCGCGGGCAACACCTGCAACGGCAGTCAACTCATCGAGCGAGTATACAGTGCCACGATCCGTCGCCTGAGTGAGGCTCAGCGTCGCGGCCTGCATCTGGTGCGGGAACGACGGACCATAGCTCGCGAGTGCCGCTGCAAGCGTATTTGGCGACAGCTTGCTTTGCTCACCCTTCAAGAGGACAAGGCGACCGCCGCCAGAGTAGAACTCGACCGCTCCTGCCTCCGAGACGACGATATGGGCGAGCTCATGACAGAAGACGACACCGTGGGGCGGCGTGACGGAGCCAAGCGCCAATCCGTTGGCTGCCGTCCCCGACGAGACGGGAAAGACGTAAGTTTCGTGCTCGAAGATATCCGAGTAGACACGATCGAGGAGCAGCGAGTGGTCGTCCGCCCCGTAAGGTGCAGCGAAACCCTCGTTGCAGGCCGCAAGAGCCGCCATGATCCTTGAATGAACCACCGCCGCGTTGTCGGATGCGAAACTATAGGCCAAGGGCAAACCTCCTCATAAACCAGGTTCAGCGGGCGCCTGCGGAAATCGCCCTGACGAGATCGGCAATCGTATCGGTGCTTGCCTCGTAGGCCTTCCTCGCCTCGTCTTCGGGAAGTTTCGAAACGAGCGCGCGCAGCCGGTCGATAGCGTGTGAAATGTGCACACGCATATGGTCACGCGCCGCCCCTTCGTCGGCCTCTTCAATGGCGACTACGATGCGCTCGTGCTCCTTGTGGATCATCCGATAATACTCGTCCTTGCCGGCGTCATCCACGATCGCGCCAAGCTTAACGCGCGGCATCACCACGGGGGCCATGAACTCGAGCAGCTGATGGATGTGTGGATTCTTCGAGGCTTTGGCGATCGTCAGGTGGAAGCGGAAATCGTACAAGACGTTCGTTGATTTCGGATCCCCGCGTTTGCCGTCGACCTGCTCCATGCGCCGGCGGATCTCGATGGCGTCGGTTTTCGAGCGCCGCAGCGCACACAGCCCCGCCGCCTCGACCTCGACCGCCATGCGCAACTCCATCAACATGATCGTCTTTGGCAATGTGCGGATGGCGCTCCAATCGACCGCGAAGCGCGCGACCGTTCCCTCACCGACGAACACGCCGATACCCTGACGGGCAATCAGCACGCCCTCGGAACGGAGGCGAACGATGGCCTCGCGAATGACGGTGCGGCTGAGACCGTACTGATCGCAGAGCGCGGCCTCGGTCGGGATGCGATCGCCAGGCTTCAGCTTGTCGCGCAGGATCATCTCCTTGATGTCCTTTGCGACGACAGCCGACAAGGGCGGACGCTTTGCCATCCGTTGACCAAGGTCGTCGCGGTTCTTGCGCATCTACCTAATTCCTATCAGGCGTTTTGGTTGTCATCAGGCCGGCCGCACCTGCCCAGTCCGCTGCGCCACCATTGCGAAAGCATGCCTGCCGTCCGCCCGCAAGCCTTCTTCGATGCCTGTTGACATGGCAAAAATGATTGTGGCAACTTGTATGATATCATATCAGTGTAGCGACGCAGGATAAAATTCAACTCCTTGCGGACAGGTTGAATGGAGGCAAGGATGGCCATGACCTCGGCAAGCTATTCCGCCCCGAAGCGCGGAGACTACGATGTCGTTCTGGTCGGGGGAGCCGTGATGGGCTCGTCGTCCGCCTATTGGCTGACAGACAGTCCCAACTTCAAAGGCCGTGTGCTCGTGGTGGAACGCGACCCGACTTATCACCTGGCTCCGTCTGCGCGGGCAGCCAGCTGCATCCGCCAGCAGTTCTCTCAGCCCATCAATATCCTCATCAGCCAATTCGGGATCGAGTTCATCCGTGGCTTCCGCCGGCGTATGCAGAAGCACTATCCCGGCGAGACAGCGCCCGATCTCGCCCTCAAGGAGCATGGCTTCCTCTATTGCTGGCGGCCCGAGCATGCGGACAAGGCGAAGGCACGGGCCGAACTGCAGAGAAGCCTTGGTGCGCACACGCTCTTTCTGACGCCAGGCGAGATCAAGCAGCGCTTTCCCTGGGCCAATGTCGATGACCTGGGCGGTGCCTCCTGGGCGACCGAGGCGGAGGGTTGGTTCGACAATATCGGCCTGCTCAATGCGCTCAAGCACGCCGCAAAGAGCCAGGGCGCCGAATACGTCGCCAACGAGGTCGTCGCTGTGGAGCGAGAGGGAAACCGCATCGCGGCGGTTCGGCTCGCAACCGGCGAGCGCATCTCGTGCGGAACGCTCGTGAATACGGCCGGCGGGCGCGGCCGGATCGTCGCCAACATGGCGCGCCTCGACATTCCGGTCGAGCGCCGGAAACGCGACCTTTTCGTTTTCTCGAGCGCTGTTCCCATCGAAGGACGCATGCCGCATGTCATCGACATCACCGGCTGCTTCTGCCGGCCGGAAGGTCAATTCTATTTGTCGGGTAACCAGCCACTCGAAGACGAAGAAGTCGCGCTCGACGACTACGAGACGCGCCATGCCGACTTCGAAGAACGAGTCTGGCCGACGCTTCTCAACCGCATCCCTCAGTTCGAGGCAATCAAGCTGCAGCGCTATTGGTCGTGCCACTACGACTACAATACACTCGACTACAACGCCATCATCGGGCCGCACAGCGACGTCAAAAACTTCATCTTCGTCAATGGTTTTTCGGGCCACGGATTGCAGCAGTCGCCGGCCGTCGGGCGGGCGATCAGCGAACTCGTGATTTATGGCGAGTACCGAACGCTCGACCTTTCCCAGATGAGCTATGAAAGGGTGGCGGCACGGCGGCCGTTTCTCGAGGAGGCGATCATCTGAAACGACGCCCTCGGGTGTTGCAATTCGCACTCAGACATCATATGACTGAAGTGATAGTGAGGCTGTTTACACGGCACGGCGCCAGAGTTCAGCAAGGGCCGACGGGCGCCACATCGGGAGGAATTCTGACATGACCAGCAGAAGGACGTGGACGCACGAAGACATCAAGGCGGCGGCGGATGGCAACGTTGAGCACTACGCAACCGTCAGCCGGCGCGACCTGATGAAGGGCGGCCTGGCGGCGGCCGCAGCTGCAAGCGGCGCTTTCACCATGCCGTTCATCCCGGGAGCGGCGCAGGCCGCCATGGCTGGCGATGTCATCACGTTGACCTGGGAAGGTTTCGACAACCTTGAGTCGACCAAGGAGTGGGCCAGCAAGAACGGCGTCAAGGTTACCAATTCCTCGATGGCGACCCAGGACGACGTGCAGACCAAGCTGGTGGGGGGCAGCCCGGTGCGACTGGATGTGACGTCCTACAACCAGGCCTATAATAAGTTCTATGCGGACGAACTGAAGATCCTCAATGCACTCGATACCGCGAAGCTCCCCAACTACAATCAGACCGACATATTCGCGCCCTTCTACCAGAAGGAGCGTTGGTTCTGGAACGGCACGCAGTGGGGCGTCCCGTTCTGCTGGGGCCTGGTGGCGCTGGTCTACAACCCGAAGATGATGGCCAAGCCAACGTCCTACAAGGATTTGCTAAAGCCGGAACTGAAGGGCAAGATTGTCATCTCCGATGACAACACCGGCACCTGGCCGACCTTCGCCAAGGTCGCAGGCGTCGATAGCTATCCCAATGTCAGCAAGGACGAACTGAAGAAGATCTTCGAGAACGCCAAGCTGTATCGCGCTCAGGCGAAATCCTTCGCCGCCTCGAATGGCGATATCGTTTCACTCATGATCTCAGGCGAGATCGCGGCCTGTCTGTGCTGCGGCACCGATAGTGTGGCAAGTGCCAAGAGGCAGGGCGGCTCAGCTGACTATGCCATCCCCTCCGAGGGCGCCTTCATGTGGAGCGATGCGCTCTGCATCCCGAAGTCGACCGGCAATCCGGACGGCGCACTTGCCTTCATCAACGAGGCGATGGGGGCCACGGCCCAGGCCGCCCAGGCCAAGAAGACGATCTGCGGCACGCCCAACAGCAAGGCCGTGGCGCTGATGGACGCCGACACCAAGGGCCTGTTCGACTACGCCAATCTCAACGAGGTCCTGAAAAACACGCCGCTGCTCGGCATCCCGCCGCGCGAGTCCAAGGAGTTCGCGACCTACGACGAGTGGGTGCAGGCCTATGAGGGCCTGAAGTCCGGAATCTAGCTGGCAGCTGAAAATCTTGCGGCGAGTTGGGACGGCGGTCACCGGCGCCGTCCCAACGATGTGACGGTGGTGTTGCGGGGCATGACGTGGGGTCGACATGGCAGGGTCACTGAGCCCGCGTGAGAGAACGGGGCTTCTGCTGGCGGCGCCCGCCGTCGTGTTCATGCTCTGCTTCTTCATCGTCCCGTCGTTGCTGCTGCTGGTCTATAGCTTCTATCGATCCAAGGCCTTCGTCCCGATCCCAGATTTCGTTCTCGACAACTACGCGCGGGCGCTGACCAGCGCTGGCTTCTGGTTGGTGATGTGGCTGAGCGTGAAGATCGGCCTGATCACGGCGGTGCTCTCGGTCGCGACCAGCTTCCCGGTCGCCTGGTACATCGTCTATCGAACCCGAAGCAACACGCTGCTCTACCTCATCCTCGCTTCCTGGATCACCAGCTACTTGGTGCGCATCTACGCCTGGCGCATGATCCTGGGCTCCAACGGCTTTGTGAACACGACGCTGAAGCAGTTGGGACTAATCACGCAGCCGCTGGAATTCATTCTTTATAATCCCGTCGCCGTCATCATCGCGCTGGTGCACATCTATCTGCCGTTGACTCTGCTCATGCTTCTGTCGGCACTGCGCGACGTGAAGCCAGACTATCTCGACGCGGCGCGCGACCTTGGAGCGGGCCCCGTCACGACCCTCCTGAAAGTCACGCTGCCGATGATCTATCGCGGCCTCGTGGGCTCGTTCATGTTCACGACGGTGCTGGCCGCAAGCGATTATGTGGCGCCGCAAGTGCTCGGCGGTACCAGCAGCATGACCGTGGGGTTACTCATCTCGAACCAGTTCCGCCAGACCGGAAACTGGCCGTTCGGCGCCGCGATGGCCTTCATCAGCTTCCTGATCTTCGTCGAAATCTACCTGATCTTTGTCCTCCTGTTGCGGCTTGCTGGCCTCGCGCCGCACCGCCGCTATCACTGATGAGGCCCCCGCCCGTGTTGCGCGCATATGTCTGGCTCTATGTCGGCGTGCTCTTTGGGCCGCTGTTCCTCATCGTCCTGTTCAGTTTCCACAGTTCGCCCGCCCAGATCTTCCCGATGGAGGGGCTGAGCCTCATCTGGTATCGCAAGTTTTTCGAGAACGAGGTGCTGGTGCAGTCGCTCAAGCACAGCCTTACGGTCGCTGTGTGCTGCACCATCATCACCACCATCGTCGGCTCGATGGCGGCCCTGGCGCTGGCGCGTTTGCAAGGATGGGTCAAGGACGCTTTCGGCTACATCACATTTGCACCGATCGCCTTGCCCGGGCTATTCATCGGCGTCTCCTTGCTCACCCTGTTCGCGCAACTCGGCATCAGCCGCTCGCTCGTCACGGTGACCATCGCGCATGTGCTGGTCGCGCTGCCGTTCTTCATCGAATCCTGCCGCTCGCGGCTTGAGTATTTCGATCTCAGCCTGGAGGAGGCGGCGCGCGACCTTGGCGCCACGGCCTGGGACTCGTTCCGCTTGGTCACGTTGCCCATCATCTCGCCGACCCTGATCGGGGCGGCCATCCTGGTCTTCGCCATCTCGTTCGACGAGGTCATCGTGACCATCTTCACCAGTGGGGCCGAGACGACGCTGCCGATCGCGGTTTGGTCGATGATGCGCCAGGCCATGACGCCGGCCATCAACGCGGCCTCGGTGCTGGCGTTGTCCTGCGTGGCGCTGCTGATCGGCGCCTTCGGATTGCTGAACTGGCAGCAGCGCCGATGGAAACTGGCTCGGCGCAAGGCGGTCAATGGCGGGGCAAGCGCATGATACGGACGATTGTCCAGCTCAATCGCATCACCAAGTCCTTCGGTTCAGTCGAAGCTCTGCGCGACATCAACCTCGAGATCGGGGATGGCGAGATCGTAACGCTGCTGGGTCCGAGCGGTTGCGGCAAGACCACACTAATGCGCATCGTCGCCGGCTTCGAGCAGCCGAGCACCGGCAAGATCCTGATCAATGGCATTGACATGGTCGGAGTGCCGCCCGAGCGGCGCCCCGTGAACATGGTTTTCCAGCGTTATGCGCTGTTCCCGCATCTCGACGTGTTCGACAACATCGCGTTCGGCCTGCGCCTGAAGCGGATGCCCGCTGCCGAAATCCGTACCGCGGTCGGAAAGATCCTCGAACTGGTGCAGATGGGGGACCTTGGCGATCGCTGGATCACGCAGCTGAGCGGCGGGCAGGCGCAGCGCGTGGCGCTGGCGCGGGCGCTGGTCAACCGCCCGGCCGTGCTGCTGCTGGATGAGCCGCTGGCCGCGCTGGATCTCAAGATCCGGCAGCATATGCTGGTGGAATTGAAGCGCATCCACACCGAAACGGGCACGACCTTCATTTATGTGACGCACGATCAGGACGAGGCGATGATGCTGTCGGACCGCATCGTTCTCATGAATCGCGGCGGCATCGAGCAGATCGGCACGCCTGAAGACATGTATGCCGCGCCGACGAGCCTGTTCGCAGCGCAATTTCTGGGCGACACCAACATCCTGCCGGCGCGCGTCATCGCGGTCGATGGTGCGGTGGCGCAATGCGATGCCGGGGTCGGCGCCATCCACGTGCCCGCCAAGGGATTGACGGTGGGCGACGAGGTCAAGCTCTCTGTCCGTCCCGAGACAATCACGCTCAGCACCGCGCCGAGTGGCGAGTTGGGCACGGCGTTGCCTGGAACCATCAGTGACTTGACCTTCATTGGCAACCGTATCGTCTACCGGGCAGCGCTCGCCAACGGGCAGGTGATGATATGCCAGGAGACCAGGACTGTAGCCGGCGTGCGATTCCAGGCCGACACCCCTGTCATCTTGCGCTGGCCGGTCGAAGCCAACGTGGTGTTCAAGGTATGAGGATGCGCGCCTAAGCAGAGTTCGCCAAAGTGGTCTTCCCGGTTTGGCGATAAAACTCTGCGAAATCAAGAAATCTGAGCAGGCATTCGTTGGCCTACCAACGAAAGTCTGCTTAGTCCGTGCTCTTCACATATCCGCGACGCCGATCCCGTTCACGGTCCTCGCAGGAACGCTCCGTCGGCGCCCCATAGCCGCCTCCGCCCGGAACCTCAAGGATCAGCCTGCGGCCTTCCGGCACGTACTGGCGACCTTTTCCGCGTAGCTTGGTGCCGTCGTCGAGCGCGACCGCTCCAGGCTTACCAGGCAGCCCCCCCGCCCGTCCGAGGGCGGGGTTTTCGAGACGGTCGAACATTGCATTGAAGTAGAACTCGTGCCCTTTTGCCGGCGCGATCTCGACGATCTGGCCAAGGCCACCGCGAAACTTGCCGTCGCCGCCGGAGTCCTCGCGCAATTCCTTGCGCCAGAAGATCACCGGGCCGACATGCTCGGTCGCCTCGACCGACATGGTGTGGACGCCGCTTGGAAATGCCGTTGCATGCATGCCATCGAGCGTCGGGCGCGCGCCCGAGCCGCCGCGGTTGAACATCAGCACTTCGGCGCGGCGCCCTATGGTCCCTTGCGGCAGGTCTCCACCGGTCGGCCGTGCGCTGATTTGG
>JANLQJ010000220.1:0-1508 GCA_031367715.1 Hyphomicrobiaceae bacterium
AGAGTTACTTCAGTCCAGAGCAAGCGGGGGTTCGGGGGCGTCCCCCGAGCGGGTGCGGGCAGCAGCCCGCTCGCGAAGCGACCGCTCATAGCGCGACAGTCCTCAGAGAAGGCTTGTCGATCTGTTTGAGCTGGTAGATGCTATCACTATCTAGCCCGTTGAGTTCGTGAATGGAACTCACACGGCGTTTGTTGCCGCGCCCGTCGAGGAAAACGATGATGTCGATGGCGAGCGAGATGAGGTCGCGCGGCACAGTGACGACAGCTTCCTGAATGAGTTGTTCAAGCCGATAGAGCGCGAGCGTTGGCGAACTTGCGTGCAACGTTGAGATGCCGCCGGGATGGCCGGTGTTCCAGGCCTTCAACATGTCGAGAGCTTCGGGGCCCCTCACCTCTCCGACGATGATCCGATCGGGACGTAGCCGGAGTGTCGATCGGACCAGATCGGACAGGTCCGCAACGCCCGGTTTGGTGCGAAGCGACAGGGTATCTTCGGCGGCGCAGCGCAGCTCGCGTGTGTCCTCCAAGATGACGACACGCTCGTCGAGCTTTGCGACCTCTGCAAGGAGCGCATTGACCAGGGTCGTCTTGCCCGTCGACGTGCCACCCGCAACAAGAATGTTCTTGCGTTCACGGACGGCTGTGGCGAGCACGTCGCACTGGATCGGCGTCATGATGCCGGCGGCGACAAAGTCGACGAGCTTGTAAAGCACCTCGGCAGGTTTGCGGATTGAGAAACACGGTGCCGGGGCGACGGGCGGCATGACGCCCTCGAAGCGCTCGCCCGAGTCTGGCAACTCGGCGGAGACGATTGGCGCCGCATCGTTGACCTCGCGGCGCATATGGGCGGCAACAAGCCGAATGATGCGCTCGGCCTCCGCTGCCAGGATGCGTTCGCCGGTGTCTTTGCGGCCATCGGTCGTCCGATCGATCCAGAGCCGTCCGTCGGGATTGAGCATCACTTCCAGCACCGTCGGATCGGCGAGAGCGGCGGCGATGGTTGGCCCAAAGGCGGTGCGCAACATCTGCCGGCGACGGCAATTTGCCTCTTCGGCCGCGACCACGTGGAATAGCTCAGTCATAGCTGTCTTGCTCCTCTGGTTCATGTCCGTTGGGTTGGGTCGTGGGTTTCGGCGTTGCGGTTGGGGTCGGTTTCAGAGGGGCATCGATGCCTGCCGATGCCAGAAGATCAGGACGCTGCGCGACGATGATTTCCAGGACCTCTGAGACCAGACGCTGGCTCCCTGCGAGTTGCCGTCCAACCTGAGCGACAAAGACCTGGAAGCGTTCTTTTCCCAGCAGGCGCGCCGATTCTTGATCGTCGGATGGCAATGGCGGCGTGATGGTGAGGAAGTACCGAACGAACAGCGAGAGGGTTTCCGTGGCGACGGCCACATCGCGCTCGATGGTCTTGATCAGCGTTCCGAGTTCATCGAGCCGGCGCGCCAGGACATCATCGATGCCTGGCACCTGTTGTGGCGTGAGGCTCACGCGCAGGGCCTCCTCGAC
>JANLQJ010000237.1:0-14765 GCA_031367715.1 Hyphomicrobiaceae bacterium
TCAACTTATGGTTTGACTCGTGCTCGCAAGCGTACGGGCGCACAGCAGTGCGCCCGTCCAAGAGCTTGCCGCGCAGCTAGACGGGCGCACTGCTGTGCGAGCTTGCGAGCACGAGTCAAACGATAGGTTGGACGGTATTAGAGGGAGCTGGGTTTATCAGCGCAATGCGCGCAAGAATTGCGATCCGAGATCGTGCCAAGCCCGAGCAATTCGCAGGCGCCGCCGATGGCTGTCCGGTTTAACCGAACACAGCCGATATTTCGCCATCCCCGCCTACGCGCATAGGCGCCAACTGAGGGCTGTGCTCGTGTTGTGTTGCCATCATAACGTGCCCGCCGTTTTCGTCATTCCCGCGTCGGCGGGAATCCATCCAAGCCTGTGTTTTGGACCAAGTGTTTTGGACGGTGCATCGGCGCGAGATACTGCCATGCAATCAATGGCTTCCCCGCCCAGCCAAGGGCATGCATCGACCCTCGCCTTCGCGCGGGTGACGAATTTGCGCTTACCTTTTGAATGGGTCTGAACACGAGGCCCACGATCAGAATTCCCTGTCACCCAATCCGCCCACGGATCAAATCCGCCGCCTTTTCCGCAATCATGTACACCGTCGCATTGGTGTTCGAGGAAACGATCCGTGGCATGATCGAGGCATCGGCGACGCGCAATCCCTCGATACCGCGCACTTTCAGATCCGGGCCGACCACGGCATCCTGACCCACCCCCATCGCACACGTTCCAACCGGATGATGATCGGTCTTGGCGCTGCGGCAGGCGTAGTCGATCAGGTCGGCATCGCTGACCACGCCTGGCCCCGGCACGCGTTCGGCCAGCACGTACCTGGCCAGTGCCTTGCCGCGCATCAGTTCGCGCGCCATCCGGTGGCCGTCCAACGAGGCGCGGCGGTCATACGGCTCGGCCCAATAGTTGGGATCGATCAGCGGTGGCACGCTGACATCGTTGCTCTGTAGGCGCACCGTCCCGCGCGATTTCGGACGCATGAAGGCGGCGTTGAGCGTGACGCCGGCATTGTTCAGCCGCGCGATGCCCGCTTCGATGCCCGAGCCGTAGCCCATATGGAACTGGACATCGGGCGCGCCGGTTTCCGCGCTGGAGCGCGCAAAGCCGCCGGTCTCGAACAGGCTGGAGGAGGCGGGGCCGTGGCGGGTCAGGTAATACTGCGCCGCCGCGACCGCTGCCCAATGCGGCTTCTGATAGCGGTCATAGGTGTGCGCGCCGGTGCATTCGCTCATGACACAGATGTCGAGATGGTCCTGCAGATTGGAGCCGACACCGGCAAGATCGTGGATCGGACGTATGCCGACGGATTTCAAGTGATCGGCGGGGCCGATACCCGACAGCATCAGCAGTTTGGGCGAACCGATGGCGCCGGCCGTGACGATGACTTCGCGCGTGGCATGGAAGGTCGCCACAGCGCCGGCGGCCGGCCCGGCACATTCCACCCCCACGGCGCGGCCGTTCTCGATCAGTAGGCGCTGCACCATGTTAACCATGCGTAAGCTGAGATTAGTGCGACCGCGCGCCTGACGCAGATAGCCGGCAACGGCCGAGGCGCGCCGGCCATGTTTCTGGGTCAGCTGATAATAGCCGACACCAAACGTGTCGCGGCCGGCCAGGTCAGCAAGGCGCGGGATGCCAAGCGCGGCGGCGGCGGCAAAGAAGGCGTCGCTGATCGGCAACGGCGCGCGCGGCCGCGAGACGCCGATCGGGCCGCCGGTGCCGTGCAGCTCGTCGTCAAATGTGTCGTTGTCCTCGGCACGGCGGAAATACGCGAGCACGTCGTCAAAGCCCCAGCCCGAGCAGCCGAGCGCGGCCCAGCCGTCGAAGTCGCTGGGATGCCCACGCGTGTAGACCTGCGCGTTGATGGTCGAGCCGCCGCCCAGCACCTTGGCTTGCGTGTACCAAAAGACGCGGTCGCGCATGTGCTTTTGCGGCACGGTCGAATAGCCCCAGCTGGCGATGCCTTTGGTCATGCGGGCAAAGCCGGCTGGCACTTCGAACAGTGGATGCCAGTCGCGCCCACCCGCCTCGATCAGGAGCACCCGGATGGACGGGTCCTGCGTTAACCTTGCGGCCAGGACGCAGCCAGCCGAACCGGCGCCGACGATGATATAGTCGTAGCTGAGCGTTGTCATTAAGGGTTTGCCAGGAGCAGGAGGGTGGAGAAGGCATCATGTGAGGCAAGACGTGATCGAATACGAGCAGTGCTGGAGCATAACAAGGCCATGGTTGGCCATGGCAGGGCGTTGCACGACATTCTTCAGGCAGATCATCAGTCTAAATCAATCCCAGAGATCGGTCATTCCGGCTGGCGAGACCAGCCGGCGATTAACCTTGGTCAGCGCCGAAATGGCCGCCATGTCTTTGGCGTCGAGGGTAACGGCGAGCGAGCGGAAATTGGCAAGCGCATTGGCTTTCTTGGTCGTCATCGGCAGCGCGATGACGCCCTGCTGGCGGATCCAAGCCAGCACAATCGAGGCCGGCGCCTGGCCCATGCGGCGCGCGATCTCGACGATGGTGGGCTCGGTCAGCGCCGCACCGCGAGCCAGCGGGCAATAGGCGCTGAGCGCAATTCCCAGGCCATCGGCGGCCACTTTCAGCTTGGATTGATCGAGCAGCGGATGGAACTCAACCTGGTTGGTGGCGAGCTTGCCCGGCCTCGCCTTCGCGGCCCGGCGCAGGTAGGCAATGGGGAAGTTGCTGATGCCGATCTTGCTCGTAAGTCGTTGTTCTATAATACTATCCAGCCTGCAGATGAGTTCTTCGATGTCCCTGCCATCGGCCGGTGGCCAGTGGATCAGCAGCAGATCGAGGCGCGCCAGCCGCAGGTCATCCAGGCTGCGGCGGACTGAGCTTTCGAAGGCCCCGGCGGTAAGATTGCCCGGCTGCACCTTGGTGGTGACAAACAGCTCGGCGCGCGGCACGCCGGACGCCGCCAACGCCTTGCCGATCACCGCCTCGTTGCCATACAATTGCGCGGTATCGATGTGCCGGAAACCGATCTCCAGCGCCATTTTGATGGCCGCATCGGCTACGTTGTCGGCCAATGGGTAGGTGCCGAACCCAAGCGCCGGAATGCCCGCGATCATGCTCATGGCGCACCTCCATATCGACATCGCGCTACGATGGGCCTATTGGGGTGTTGCCATGCCCGATCTGTCAAGCCACAACCGCCCTCTCAGCCCCGCCTTGGCCCTGGTCGTCGCCGTCGCCCGCAACGGCGTCATCGGCGAACATAATGCCTTGCCCTGGTCGCTGCCATCCGAGCTGAAACGCTTTCGCGAGATCACCATGGGGCACCCCTGCGTGATGGGCCGAAAGACCTGGGAAGGCATAGGCAAACCATTGAAAGGACGCGATAATATCGTCCTTACGCACGGACCTGCGATGCTCGTTGAAGGGGTCACCACGGTGCACACTCTGGTGGCTGCGCTGGCCGAAGCGAGCCGCTGCGCTGGAGTTCGCGGGGTGACTGAAATCATGGTGATCGGCGGCGGCGAGGTTTATCTGCAGACGCTTCCGATGGCGCGCCGGATCTACCTCACGCGCGTCGATATGGACGCCCACGGCGATACGTATTTTCCCGAAGTAGCGGCCGCGGACTGGATCGAAGTCGCCCGCGAGGTCCATGCGCCCGGACCCAAGGACAGCTGCGGCTACGTGATATTGACGCTCGATCGCCGCTGACAATCAAGTCCCCTTGGGCGCGTCCCCCGAGTTGGTCTGGACTTGAGCCGGTGCCATGCCTATATCTTTGGCACAACGGCAACTGGCTGGCCTACCCTGGAAACCAACCGGTTCAGTCCCCATTTTCGGCAAACCACGTAACGAGGATCCGATGCCCTGGAGCAATCAAGGCGGCGGCGGCGGCCGCAAGGGCGGCGGCCCCTGGGGGCAGAGCCCCGACGGTAACGGCAAGCAGCAGCCCGATATCGAGGATATCCTGAAGCGCGGTCAGGACCGCATCAAGGAAGTACTGCCAGGCGGCGGCGGTGGACGGGGCCTAGTCTCACTGCTGGTGGTGATAGGCCTGCTGGCGTCGGTGTTCTACCTCTTCACTGTGCGCGTCAACCCGGATGAGCTTGGCATCGTCACGCGCTTTGGCAAGTATGACCGGCAGCTCAATCCTGGTCTCAATTTCCGCCTGCCGCCACCCATCGAAGAGGTGTTCACGCCCAAGGTGACGGTGGTCAATCGGCTCGAGGTCGGCTCGGGTCACAACACCGATGCCCAGGGCAATTTCGCCAGCCGCGACAATTCCGGCCAGAACCTGATGCTGACCGGCGACGAGAACATCGTCGATGTCGACTTCAATGTCTTCTGGCGCATCAAGGAACCGCGCGACTTCCTTTTCAACATCAAGGATGGGCGCGAATTTCTCAATAATCGTCAATCAGTTACCGTTCGCGACGTGGCCGAGAGCGCGATGCGCGAAGTGGTCGGCAAGAACGACATTCAACCGATCCTGACGCAGGACCGGGTCAAGAACGAGGAGGCCGTCCGCGGCCTGATGCAGCGCACGCTCGACAGCTACAAGTCCGGCATCGAGATCACCCAGGTGCAGATGCAGAAGGTCGATCCGCCGGCCGAAGTGATCGATGCCTTCCGCGACGTGCAGGCCGCCAAGATCGACTTCGAGACAGCCCAGAACACCGCCCAATCCTACGCCAACAAAGTGGTGCCGGAAGCCCGCGGCGATGCCGAGCGCATCCGTCAGGAAGCCCAGGCCTATCGCGAGAAGATCGAGGCCGAGGCGATCGGTGAGGCCGACCGCTTCAGCAAGGTCTACGAGGCCTACAAGCTGGCTCCGGACGTGACGCGCAAACGCATCTATCTCGATACCATGCAGCGCGTGTTCAGCAACATGAACAAGATCATCATCGACCAGAAGGGGCAGGGGACCGGCGTGGTGCCGTATCTGCCGCTCGACAGTCTCCAAAAATCGACCACCGCGGCAGGACAATAACCATGCGCAGTTTCCTTACAACGCTGCTCGTCCTGCTCGTGATGCTGGGCTTGCTGGTGTACAATTCGGTCTACATCGTCGGGCAGAACCAGCAGGCCCTGGTCCTTAACTTCGGCAAGCCGAGCGCACAGATCAGCGAGCCCGGGCTGCATTTCCTGATCCCCGTCGCCCAGAATGTCGAGATGTTCGACAAGCGCCTGCTCGATCTCGATACCGAACCGCAAGAAGTGAGCGTGTCGGACCAGAAGCGGCTGCGAGTCGATGCTTTCGCCCGTTATCGCATCGACGATCCCTTGAAATTCCTGCAATCGGTTGGCAGCGAAGAAGGCGCGCGGCAACGGCTCAACGCGTTCATCGGCGCCTCGCTGCGCAGTGTGGTGGCCGGGGCAACCTTCCGCGATCTGGTGCGCGATAAGCGCGAGGAGCTGATGCACCGCATCGCCTCCGAAGTTAACCTCAAGGCGAGCGAACTTGGCGTCACCGTAGTCGATGTGCGTATCAAACGCGCCGACCTGCCAGAGCAGAACCGACAGTCGGTGTTCGCACGCATGAAGGCTGAGCGCCAGCGCGAGGCAGCCGAGTGGCGCGCCAAGGGCGAAGAGCAGTCGCGCAGAATCCGCGCCGAGGCCAACCGCAATGTTGTCGTCCTGACGGCCAATGCGACCAAGGATTCGGAATCGATCCGCGGCGAGGGCGAGGCTAACAGCAATAAGGTAATGGCGACCGCCTTCTCCAAGGATGCTGATTTCTTCGCCTTCTACCGCTCGATGAAGGCCTATGAGGGCAGCCTGCAGGCCAACGATACGCGCGTGCTGCTGTCGCCGGACTCAGAGTTCTTCAAATATTTCGCCGACCCGAACGGCAAGCGGTCGCCCGTTACGAAATAGTGCAGCAAAGCCGGAGCAAGATTGATCGATGAGTTGGCGTGCACGAACCATGACACTGATCGCAAGCATTCGATCCCTTGTGGCGACGGTGATGATCGCGGGCGTCACCCTCGCGCCAGTCGTTGCCTTGGCTCAGCAGGGGCCGACCTCGGTCGCGCCGATCGCGGAAAAACTGTTCGACGCCGTCGTCAACATCTCGACCTCGCAGGCACTCAAGGGCCCGCAGGGGGTGCCGCTGCCCAAGGTGCCCAAGGGCTCGCCGTTCGAGGATTTCTTCAAGGACTTCTTCGACAAAAACGGCAATGAGACCGAGGCACAGCGGGTCAGCTCGCTGGGTTCGGGCTTTGTCATCGATGCCTCCGGCATAATCGCCACCAACAATCACGTCATTGCCGATGCCGACCAGATCTTCGTCAATTTCAACGACGGCACGCGGCTGAAAGTGATCAAGGTTATCGGCCGCGACGTGAAAACCGACATCGCCGTGTTGCAAGTCGCACCCGCCAGGCCGCTGGTCGCGGTGAGGCTAGGCGATTCGGGAAAAATGCGGGTCGGCGACTGGGCGATGGCGATCGGCAATCCGTTTGGGCTCGGCGGCAGTTTGACGGTGGGCGTCATCTCGGCGCTCAAGCGCGACATCAACTCCGGCCCCTATGACGAGTTCCTGCAGACCGATGCGGCCATCAACAAGGGCAATTCGGGTGGGCCGCTGTTCAACATGAGTGGCGAAGTCATCGGTATCAATTCGGCCATCATCTCGCCGACTGGCGGCTCGATCGGCCTCGGCTTCGCCATTCCGTCCAACGAGGCGCGCCAGGTCATCGAGCAGCTGCGCGCCTATGGCGAGATGCGGCGCGGCTGGATCGGGGTCAATATCCAGACGGTGACCGACGAAACCGCGGGCGGGCTGGGGTTGAGCGCGGCCAAAGGTGCCGTGATCTCGCAAGTTGCGCCGGGAGGACCCGCCGATGTCGCCGGCATCAAGGCTGGCGACGTGATCTTGACCTTCGATGGCACCGAGGTGCCCGATATGCGCAGTCTGCCGCGCATCGTCGCGCTGACGGTGATCGGCAAGGTGGCTAAGGTCGAGGTCTTGCGTGGCGGCAGACCGATGAGCCTTTCGGTAGCGGTCGGCCGGCTGGCCGAGGACAATGCGGTGAGTGATGCCCCTGCCAACAGCGAGGATGTTCGGCCGGCCCCCAAGCCGAAGGACAATGCACCCGGCGGGTCGGTAGTTGCCGATATTGCCGCTGAAAACACATCGTTGGGCGTGACGCTGCAAGCGCTTGGCACCGATTTGCGCGCCAAACTATCGGTGGCCGAAAAAGTCGAGGGTGTCGTCGTTGTCGAGGTCGATCCCAAGGGTCCGGCGGGATCGCACGGTATCAAGCAAGGCGACATCATAGTCGAGATCACCAACGAAAAGGTGATGAGCCCCGAGGACGTCGCTCAGCGCATCGAAGCGGTCCGTGCGGGTGGTCGTAAGTCGGCGCTGCTGCTGATCTCCGATGCCAAAGGCGAGATCCGATTTGTGGCAGTGCCAATTGAAGGCAGCCCGTAGGGTGGGTCAAGCTCTTGCGCGACCCAACAGTGGACGATCGGCGCGCGCAATGGGTTAGCCGCCCTGCATCGGCGGCAACAGATAGATTTCGTTCTCGGACTTGATCGGCTGCTGCCAGGCGCCGCGGTAGACCTGACCGTCCACCACCACCGTAACGCTGCGATCGAGCACCGGCTTTAGCTTGGGGTATTTCTGGCCGAGCTTGGCAAGCATCTCCTGGATGGTACGGGCCTCGACCTCGAACACCGTATCACCGCCCACCGCCGACATCAGCGGACCGCCGAGTTTCACGACCACGCGAGGTGACGGCGCCACTGCGGCTTCCGCAGGCTCAATGCGTTTCGGTTTCATGCCCGGCCGATGCCTTTGTGGACGTGGTCGCGTGGTTGTTCCAGACATGAACTCTGAGCTACCTATTCAAGACAATGATCGAACAGTCCTCGCATATTGAAAGAACTGCGTCGAGATGGCTGAAAAACGCGGTCAGCAATGCATCGTGTCGCTAGCCGATATTGAGGTGGGGCTGCGCGCGCTCAAACGCAAGTGCCCGCACATGCGGCGTGCTCATAGCATTGCCGGAGACCCGCCGTTGCGACGCGATATCGGCGGCTTCGAGGGACTGGCCCGCATCGTGGTCGGCCAGCAGGTCTCGATCGCCAGCGCCAACGCCATCTGGGCGCGCGTCGCTACTGGCGTGCAGCCGTTCACGCCTGAGCGGATGTCGGAGTTGGATGAGTTGGCGTTGAAATCCTTCGGTCTGTCGCGGCCAAAGATTGTGACGCTGACGAAGCTGGCGCGGCATTTGGCGGAAGAGGGCGATTGGTTGCCGGCGCTGGAGCATGTGTCGGAAGAGGATGTGCGAGAGCGGTTGGTGGCACAGCCGGGCATCGGGCCGTGGACGGCGGACATCTATCTGATGTTCTGTCTCGGCCGCGCGGACAGTTTTGCGCCCGGCGACCTTGCCCTGCAGATCGCGGCGCAGCACCTGATGGAGTTGGACGGACGGCCGGATGCCAAGGCGCTGGCCGAGATCGCGACGCGCTGGAGCCCTTGGCGCGGTGTAGCGGCGCGCATGCTGTGGGCGTATTATGCAGCGGTGAAACGGTCGGGCACGGTGTGACGGAGATGCGAAATGGCGACGGCTGACAATCTGCGCAAGATTGCCCTTTCGCTCGACGGCACGACGGAGAAGCCGCATTTCGACCGCGCGGGGTTCAAGGTGGCGCGTATCTATGCGGTCATCGCTGTGGATGGCAAAAGCGCCCATCTGCTGCTGACTTCCGACGAACAGGAATTCAAGTGCCTGCTGGCGCCCGATGCCTTCAGCCCGATCCCGAACGCCTGGGGCCGCAAAGGTTGGACCACGGTGGTGCTGGCGCAGGTCAGCGTGGATGAGTTGTCGAATGCGCTGAAGATGGCCTATGCGCATGCGCTGCCGAAGGCGAAACGTAGGGTGCAATAGGCATCTGCGCCGTATTCACCGCAATAATGTACCCCGAAGCAGCGCAGTACGGCCCGAAAAAGGGCCCATCGCACCCTAAGGGTCACGGCTCCGGCATAAACTCCGCTACATCCCCAAATCCAGCTTCAGCTGTGCCGCCGTCTTGCGGTTGGTATCGCGCGCAAACTGCTCGATCCTGTCGAACGGCACCTGCTCGGCCATGACCAGGGAGCGGTGCGATTTGATCGCATGCACCTTGCCCTCCTGAATGAGATGGAACTCACCCACGGTCTGGTTCGGCAGCACGCGGGCGGGGTCGAGGCCACTGTCGGACGCGAAAGCCGCGCGTAGTTTCTTCAGCGCCGTATCCTCGCGGACGCGGCCGATGAACCAGCTGGTCACCTGATCGCGCGAGCGGTAGTCGAGGTCGCCCGGGCTTTGCGTCGCCAGCATAATTCCAATGCCGGCCGAGCGGGCGCGCTTGAGCAGGCTTTCCAGCGGCTCCTTGGTTGGCGGTTTGGAATTGGACGGAATGTAGAGATCGGCCTCGTCGAACATGACGACCGCTTGCAGCGCCTCGCTCGGATTGCGCTGGCAGAAGCGCAGGGCTTCGGACAGGAACTGCGAGACCCAGAACAGCACATTCTCGTTGTCGCCGAGAAAGCCGGTGTAGATCACCGAAAGACGGGTCTTGCCCCGTTTGCCGAACGATCCCAACCCGAGCAGGGACTCCATGCTTAAAGGCTCGCCCTGGCCTTCGAACAGCGCCCCATTGCGATGCCTGAGGCTGTCCAGCTGCGAGATCAGATCGCGCCGCGCTTTGCCGCTGGCGTCCATGCGTTGCGTCAGCTCGATCAGCTCCTCATTGTCCTCCTCCATGAAGCGGATCAGGTCGCCGAGGCGGATTTCGCTGCGGCTGCGCGAGCCGAGGATCTTCAGCGCAACAGACAGAATGCCGCTCTGGCGCTGATGGGTGGCCGAGCGGCGCAGATAGAGCATTTCGCCCAGCGCCGCAGCCGAAACCATGGAGAGCATATCCTGCTCGTGCTCGGGCAGTTCGTTAATGCCGTTGGGCAGCAATGTGATGTTGATCGGCCGGCCCGAGGTGCGGCCTGGCGTGTACACTGCAACGTCGATCTTATCGCCAAGTTCCTTGCGGGCCGCCAGACGCAGCGGATCTTCGGCCGGATTGTCGCGCCAAACATCGGGATTGGCGTAACTGCACAGGTCCCCCTTGCGGTCGATCAGCACCACCGGCACGCCGCGCAGCAGCAATTGCTCGATGACGGACAAGGCCAGCGTGGTCTTGCCCGAACCCGAGCCGCCGAGCACAGCCGCGTGCCGGCGCAGGATGTTCTTGCTCAGGAAGATCGCGTCGGCCGGGTCGCCCGCCCGGTGTGCAACGCTGAAACTATTGTGCGGATCGTCCGGAATTATCGGTGCGGGCGGTGGTGCCGCAATGAACTCGTCCGCAGCCGCCAAGTCGGGTTCCGGCATTGCCGGCTGCGCGCTCCATTCGGGTTCGGGATGAAACGTTACGACATTGTCCAGCTGCGGCTGCTCAAGTTGGTCGAGCATCAGCAACTCGCGGATGGATTCCAGATCCGTGCTCATCGGCCGGGCCGCCTTCAGCCAGGACATGAAGCCGTCTTCGCGGTCATGGCAGGGGGCGAAATACTGCAGCGTCAGCATGCGCTCCCATTCCCACTGCGCCACCACCACCTTGCGCCCGCCATCGGCGGCGAGCCGGTTCAGCAGCGCGGCAACCGCCGTTTTGCCCTCGGGCGGGAACTCGCTGCCGCGCACCAGGATGGCGGGCATGACCGACCCCGATTCCACCACCTTCTCGATCTGCTTCTTCAGGCCGCCACCCTGGTTGGAGCGGTTGCAGACGAACAGCCGGCCACGCTGCGCCTGCCCACTGAGCGTGTGCCTGACGGTAATATCGGCGGCAAATAGATCTTCGGTTGGCGGCACGATGCCGATGTCGATGGTGAGCGCGCCGTCCAGCTCTTCTGCGGTCAGCTTCAGGGCATTTGTGAGTACCTCCAGCAATTGCCGCTCATCGACGGGAATTTCCGGCGCATCGGTCTGCAACGCACTTTCCCAGCGCCGGCGGATGCTGACCACATCTGGGCTTTCCATGATGCTTTCGTTGGTCTCGGCGGCCTGTGGCTTGCGGCCGGTATCACCCAGCAACTGCAGCCAGCGCTCGCGCGCATGCTCTAGCAGCTTGCGCGTCGACAGGCCGGCCAACTCGTCGAAAAACCCGGCGCCAAACAGCTGCGAACCGCTTGGCATATCGGGCAGACCTTCGGCCTCGAAAGCCCGCTCCAACCGGCGGTTGACAATCAGCTTGGCCTCCGCGGCCGAGCGCGCGCCGGGGAGTTGCACAGGCCCCGCCTGCTCGATGCGATCGATCGAGGACTGTGAGATATAGGCCCGCGCCTCGTCGTAAAAATCATCCAGGCAGCTGACGATGATGATCGCGGTCGGCACCGTATTGGCGATCTGGATAAGGGCCGAGATGGCGTTGTTGAAACGGCTTTCAGCATCGGCGAAGGAGCGCAAATCCTCGACCTGGTCGATGCAGAACACCAGCGCCGCGCCATCGACGAGCTTCATCAACGTGCCGAGGCAGCCAATAATCTCGAACGGATCGCGATTGCGCTGCGGATCGAGCGCGCCGACCGCGAGTTGGGAAAAGCCGGTGATCTCGCGGCCATAGAGATATTGCCGCACGCGCTGATCGACGGTCGGGTCATTGCGCTGCAGATAGAGCAGCGCGCGCAGGATGTTGATGTCGATGTCGGCTTCGCCAAAGCGGGGTGACGCCAACACCGCATCGGCGATGCGAACGACGAGGCGGGCCAGCGCTTCGTCGCCTAGCACGGTCTCGCGTAGGTCCTTCAGGTCCTGCTGCACGACACCTTGCGCCTTTGCGACCATATGGTCGGACAAGCGCATCAGCCCAGACTCGCCCCGCTCGACCGGGTCGTAGGGCTTTTCCAGCGAGTTCACCAGGCGGCGCAGGAAATAGTCGGCATAGCTCGCCACATCCGGCGTCATCTGCGCATAGCCGAAATAACCGGTGCCGTTGGTGTGCGCCTCGGTGCGCAGCGCGCGCACCAGATGCGTCTTGCCAGCGCCCGACTGGCCATGGAACAGCAGGATACGGTTCTGCTTTTGCGCCTGTTGGCCATTGGTCAGGCTGGTCAACAGATCGCGGAACTTGCGGCGCGCGCGCTCGTGCACTTCGGTGACGTCGAACGGGTCGGCCTTCCAGACGTCGTCCTCCCACGTGATCGAGTGGTCGAACACGGCCGGCAGACGATCGGGCGCAACGCGTTTCATGGCCTCAGGCAGCATCGCTGTTCTCGTCCTCGACCCGTATGAAATGCAGGATCATGTTCTGGTAGGCCAACGCCGAGTCGCGCAGGTCATCGAGCAGCTTCTTGTCACGCAGGTCAGCATGCACAAGATGCAGTCGCCCGGCCTTATGGGCCTCGGCCAGCAAAGTCTTGAAGCGCGTCACGTCCAGCCCCCATTCCGGATGCGCGTCAGCCAGCACAGGAAACACCCGCGAGATCAACGCACGTCGGTTGCCATGCCACCCTTGCGCGCATTGCCGGGCGAAATTGCGAACCTCAAGGAGGAAATCGCCGAAATCGAAACGCGACTGTGGCGGTGCAGGCACAGGCCTACTCACCAGCGGCTTGCCCGACATATAGCGACGGAGCAGTTGCAACCGCAAGTCGGCCGGGCTCGTGCCTATAGCACCGATCTGATCGGCGGCAAGCACGGCGATCAAGCGATGATCGGTGGCGGGCGCTGACTTGCGGCCTATCAGGCTTGCGGCCTGGGCGCGGCGCGAAGAAGCGTCCAAGAGATGGGTGGAGCGGGCGAGATTGCCCGTCACCGTGCCGCGCCGCAGCGCCAGTCGCGCCAGCACATCGCGCATGCCGGAAACGCTGTCGGACTGCTTCAGCTTGATGCCAAACGTATTCTCCAGAACCAACCGCCGCAGGCCTTCAGCGCTCAGCAAAGCGTGCAATTTCAATGGGCTCTTGCTGACACCGAGTGCACGACCGACCAAATGCACGTCGCGCAACTCGTGCCAGTGGGCATGGTGCGGAATGCAGCAGCCAAACCGCTCGTCGCGCCAGCGGTGCCCTTTGGGTGTGGCGTGAAAATGCTGGCGGTGCATCGAGATGTAGTCCTTGGCCGCGAGCGCGACCACGGTGTCATCCAACATCTGACGCCAGACCGGCGCCGACAGACGATGCGACACCAGCGGCTCGAGATCGCGCGACAGCCGCAAAGGCCCGGGCAGCGGGCAGCGCTCATCGCTCAGCCGCAACAAGACGGCCTCGGCAATGGCTATGCTATTGATCAGTGCGGCGCCCAACGGTTTGCTGTCCCTGCCCCAATTCGCTTAGCTCCAGTGTCGCGAACGCGAATCACCCGAACCTAAGGATAGTGTCGGCCAAACAGAGGGATAGTCCAAGGGGAGACCTCGCCACACACACTGTCATCGCGAGCGTTCGGTGTCAGGCGCCGATAACGCAACCTGATGTCTGGACTTTAGGCTGTGGATTTAATCCGCATCGACGTTATTCCAGTTGACATAGGGTTGCAGGGAGGCGGTCCAGGTTTCGTCGATTTCGACGAGGATGGCTGTTGCGAGGCGTTCGAGCGAGGCCTCATTTGGGAAGACGCGTATTTTCTGTGTGCGACGTTTCAACTCCTGTTGGATCGATCGTTCGATCGGGTTGGAGGTTCGCAGGCGCCGCCGGTGCTCCTTGGGCAGCTTGAAGACGGCGAGGCCTTCGGGCACGGCGGTTTCGAGCCAATTTGCAAGCTTCGGCGCATCTTTCCGATAGCAGACGATCAGGGCTTTCAGTTCAGCCTCGGCCGCCTCCAGGGTCGACGCATTCCAGACTTGCCGCAACTCTTCGCCGATGATATTGCGTACACTGAGGTTTGGTGCATGATGGATGGCGTTCTGCGCGATATGGAACTGGCAGCGCTGCCAGCGGGCGCCGGGCAGCACGGCCTTGCGCGCCGCCTTCAAACCGGCGTGGTCGTCTGATGTGATGAACGCGACGCCCTGAAGCCCTCGCGCCACAAGGCTTTCGAGGAAGGCGCGCCAGTGCACCTCGGCCTCCGACACCTTGATCGAGACGCCGAGCACGCGGCGGCGGCCGAGGTCGTCCACACCGATGGCGGTGAGCACGGCGCAATCGTCGGCGACGCCGTGCTCGCGGGTCTTTTCGTAGCGCGCATCCAGGAAGACGTAGCGGAAGCGGCCGAGCGGGCGGCGACGCCAGGCTTCGAGATCTTCGTCGAGCAGCTTGGCGGCGCGGCTGACTTGGGTCGACGACAGGCCCTCGATGCCGAATTCCTTCAGCACCTTTTCGACCGCGCGCGTCGATACTCCTTTCACGTACATTTCAGCCGCCGCCAACATGACGGCACGGCACGAGCGCCGGCCCCGTTCCAGGCTCTGCGGATAGAAAGGCTCGGCGCTGCCCGACGTCTTGGGGATGTCGAGGTGCAGCGTTCCGGCCGTGGTGTCGATGCGCTTGGGTTTGTAGCCATTGGCATAACCCCGCCGTTCGGGGCCGCGCTCATAGCGCCCGGCGCCGAGGAACTGCTCGCGCTCCAGGCTCATGGCCACGTTCATCAGCGTCGTCGTGACCTCTCGCATCGCCTGTGGACCTTCCGCGATCAGTTGTTCCAGCAGGCGCGCAATCGTCGTATCGTTGGTTGTCATCGAGGTTCCTCTTGGTCGAAGAACATCGATGCGTGATTCGCGCTGTCCGCCCCCGCGGGGGCGGACAGCGCGTCCACAGCCACATTGCCTCAAGAGCAATTTCCAGACATCAGGTT
>JANLQJ010000270.1:0-17386 GCA_031367715.1 Hyphomicrobiaceae bacterium
TGCCGCGCAGCTAGACGGGCGCACTGCTGTGCGCCCCAACGCCATGACCTCTGTCACGAAACCTCAAAGTGACAGGTCAAACCATAAATTGGACGGTATGACATCGCTCTCATGGACACTATTCAGTGTACACCGCGTTGACCTTTCGGTTTCGGGAACTGGTTGTGCCGGGCTACGGCACTATCGATAGCCGTAACAGTAAGCGCTTCGCTTTGGTCCGCCTGCCGAGTTGTTCGGTCGACCGTAGGGTGCAATCGACCGTTGCGGGCCGTATTGCACCGCCGCGATGCAGAGCGCCAGCTGGCGGTGCAATACGGCCAATACGCCTATTGCACCGTACTGTAGACGCCACGTCGAACGTGTGCGGATTGCGATCCAGTTGTCGTCTGGTGAGTCCTAAGCGGGTGGTCTGGCCAGGCACCGCAGTGTCCTTCAGTCGTTGTCAAGATTGCCGGCACCGGCTCCGGCGCGCGAACTCCCGGTTGCCGGGACCGTAGTGGCGATGGCCAGCGCATCCAAACGGCGCCAGACGTCCTGCGAGACGCGGCGGCCGGTTTGCAAGGGTTTGGTAGCCGGCACGGCCGTCGTCAGGATACTGATCGTCACTTCGACCGCTTCCGTGGTCGCAAGAGCATCTACCAACACAGGATGCAACGCGCCTGGCGTGGTGATCACCCCTGCTCCCGTCCAAGTCACGCGCAGTACCCGTTTCTGTCTGGCGGCAACCTGCGCGACGAACGGAACAATGAGGGCGGGATGGCTAAGACAGTGCAGCCTGAGGTCGTGGGCTTCAGCAAGAATTGCGGCGTGGTCGCAAAGCGCCGCGCCAGTCAGCAGCGGGCACAGGATACCGCCGAGTGGCGCGCGCCAATGGTTGATGGCAATCTCCGGGGCGGAACCGCGAGCCCCCTCAAGATATGCCAACAGCAGTTCCGGTCCTGGCAACCCCGCCTCGACGAGGCGCCGCGCAGCCATGCCTGCTTCTTCGGCAAGGCCCCAGTCGAAACCCACGCCACGGGCGGCTTTGGCTGCGACCGCCTCGATTTCGGAGCGTGAAAACATGACCTCGCCATGCTTTGCCGACTGGGTCACGCGCTGGCTCCCATTTCGTCCGGGTAGGGCATGCCTTGATAGAGGCTGATTCGAACCCAAAGATCCGAGCGCGGATCAAAACGCGTGGCGCCGAAGAACGCCAACTTGCAACGCAGGAGGTCGATCGGCAGCATGGCTGCATCGATCAGGTTGTCGCGCACCTCGGCAAAGGGATGGCGTGCGGCGATTTGGGCGCGCCGGATCGTCAGGCGATGTTCAGGATGCGTCAACAAGAAGGCCGCAACTGTTGGGGCCCCGGTCCAGTGCTTCAAAGCGCGTGAAAGCAAGGCAGCCGCGCGTCCAGTCGCCAGCGGCAATTCACGCTCGACGCCCGCATCGTCGATGCGGTTGCCGATCCGGGGTTCCAGCTTTTCTTCCGAGACATACCAAAAGCGTGCCTGTGTCGAAGGCTCTTTGAATTGCAGCCGCAGGGCCCAGTCATAGCGCTCCTCCAAGATAGCGCGCAGCCGGGACAACGCCATGGCGCCGTCGATCAAAAAGTAAGCGTCTTCGTCGGCATCCATGCAGTCACTCAAACCATCGACGAGCGCTCCGTGCGGCTCCAGCAACAATGCCAGTAACTGTTCTTGCCCTTCGATCGACAACGCAGTTTCGCCCCATCGCCACAGGTCGTCCCACGGGTGTCGGGCCGTCCGGTTCCAATCGGTATCGATATGAACCCCGATACCGGCCAGATCGGTTCGAAGTGAGGCAAGCTTCTCAATCTGTATCGGGTGCTCACTTTGCCAGAGTGCCGCGTTATCGATCGCGGTGGCCAACGCGGCACGCAAAGCTGTCTCAGCTGCCGGCAAAATGCTTTGTTGCGCTCTGACGCGAGCCAGCGCTTCCTCGCGCGCCATCATCCAGTTGTTCAGCAGCACGGGATGCCGGACCAGGAACGGCGCCATGCCCAAGCCGGTGGCATTGCCGACGCCAAGCCACCGCCGCAGGTCGCGATCGAGCCGGACGGCCTGCATGCCGCCGCGGGCCCGTGCCAGGTGTTCGGCAAGGTCCACAGTAAAGGCCCGTGTCAACCAGACCGACAGCATCTCAGCCCGGAACGGCCCGCGCAGTTCGGCCCGATCTGCAATGGCAGCTCGATCGGCCGCGCCGAACTTGCCCGAACCGTAGACGGCGGTCGTGCGCATCAGGTAGCCGACACCCTCGATCTCCTTGAAATCGGGCTGCCGGCCTTGTGCCAACCTATCGACAACATGATCGAACAATCGCACCGAGCGATTGGCGCGGCTCATCGAGAGTTCGCTCTGGCTGATGCGACCCGCCTCCTGCAGCGGCACATTGGCTTGCAGCCGCTCAAGATCTGCTGGCGTCGGCGTGCCATCGAACAAGGCGAAGGTCGCGTCCCAGGCGGTGGCAATGACGCGGTCCGATCGCCTCTCGGCCGGCAGGTCATGCCCGAAGGCCACCAGCGAGTAGGTCCGTTCGGGGCCGATGGCGCGATAGACGGCACGACCGACACCCTTGACATCAAACTCCCAGACTGGGCGGTCGAAGGTCCAATGTTCGTCCTTCAGCCGTCGCAGCAGCGCGCGTAGGAACGAGAGCCGGGTCGGGTGGGCGCTGCCCATGCGCGCCAACCGCATCACGGTCTCGGGCGAGCGGCGAAAGTTCATTGCCTCGGGAAAAAGGTTGAGTGCGGAACAGGTCATGGTGTTGCTGTCTGCGGTGCAAAACTGTTCTCGAAAAAGCGCAGCCAGTTGCCACCCATCACCGCCGAGATATCGCTCTCGTTCATGCCTTCAGCATGCAAGCCGCTCGCAATCGCGCCGAAATCGCGATTGTCGTGGAACCAGTCAGGCATCAGCGGAAAGCCTGGCGCGGCCGCACTGCCCTCGCCGTAATCGACGTGCTTGGTCCAGCGGCCAACGCGCATCCATTCAACCACGCTGTCGGGTTGATCCTGACACAGATCACTTCCGATGGCGATGCGTTCGATGCCCATAAGGTCGGCGGTGCGCGCAATCATCTGGCAGAAGCTATCGAGCGTACACGCACTGCCGTCCCGCAAATGATGCGGATAGAGCGAGAACCCCAACATTCCACCACTGTCCGCCAGTGCGCGCAGTACCCGCTCCGATTTGTTGCGCTTGGCCGGGTGCCAGGTTGCAGGATTGGCATGGGTGATGGCGATCGGCCGTGTGGAATGCGCAATCGCTTCCAGCGTCGAGCGCTCGGCCGAATGGCTCATATCCACCACCATGCCGACGCGGTTCATCTCGGTCACCACTTCGCGTCCCATCCGCGTCAGGCCGGTATCTTCGGTCTCATAGCAGCCGGTGGCCAGTAGCGATTGGTTGTTGTAGGTCAACTGCATGACGCGCAGGCCAAGCGCGTGCAGCACCTCCACCAGGCCGATATCGTCCTCGATGCAGCTGGGATTTTGCGCGCCAAAGAAAATCGCCGTTCGTCCGCTGGCTTTCGCCAGTGTTACGTCGGACGCCGTTTGCCCCCGCACGATCAAATCGGAGTAACGGTCGAACCGGCGATTCCAGGCCTCGATGTTCAGCACCGTCTCGCGAAACGTCTCATGATAGGCGATCGTGACATGCACTGCATCGACGCCACCCGCCCGCATCTGGCGAAACACCTTTTCCGACCAGTTGGCATATTGCAGTCCGTCAATCAGCACATTCATCTTGGCGTCCCTTCGGCGGTATTTGCTGTCGTCACCGACGTCTATCATTCGGCTGTGTAGGAACCCTGTTCGCGGCACATCTCGTGCTTCGACATCAACGATCGGGGTGACCACTTGGCCCTCGGAGCCGATGCGTTCGGCGATCTCGAAGGTGTACCGGCGCAGAATATACGGGTCCGGATCATCGTAGCATTAGTCGTGCGGTCCGTGCTTGCCACTCTCCTTGAACGTGAAGAAGTCCTTGAAGTCCCCGGCCACCACGCCGATCGCCTCGGGAGCCCTCGAAAATGCTGCCCGCGTTATCCAGCACGATGATGTCCGTGCACGTGCCGCCGGTGTCGACCGAGATCCGATAGCCTATTTGTCCCGACTGATCCGCTTGCAGCCCGGTCGTTTCTGGTGAGATAGTGCCTAGGTTCGTTGGCTATTGGCAATGAGGTGCAGGAAAAATGACCGACGGCCATGCATCCACAGGCTACGGCAACCGCGCACCGGGCTTTGGCCAAAAGCCGGCCCTGGGCGTGATCGATTTGCAGCGCTGCTCCACTGACCCGGCTTTTCCGATGGGCTCGGCGCCGATGGTCAAGCGGCCAAGACGGGAGATGTTGCCATGACCATTCTGATCCGAAATGCAACCGTTCTTGCCATGGGTGGCGCCAATGGCTCGGCACCCTTTACCGGCGACCTGCTGATCGAAGGCGACCGCATCGCCGCCATCGGTACCGGGCTGGCCGAGCCGCCCGGCGCACGGCTGATCGATGGCCGCGATCGGCTGGTGATGCCGGGACTCGTCAACGCCCACCTCCATTCGGGTGAGGCGCTGTTCAAAGGTCGTTATGACAATCTGCCGCTTGAGTTGTGGATGTTGTTTGCCTACCCGATCATTGGCGCCGAGGCGCTCACTGAACGGTTGATCTATCTGCGTACCATGCTGGTAGCGATCGAGTCTCTGAAGAACGGGGTCACAACCGTCACCGACGATCTGTATGAGTCAACCCAGCAAACGCTTGATCAACTGGGTGCCGCGGTGCAGGCCTATGACGACATCGGCATGCGCGCGACGCTGTCGGGTCATGTCGTCGATCGGAACTTCCTTGATACCATTCCGTTCGCTCGTGAGACGGTTCCCGCCGATATCCAGCAATTGGTCCAGCGGGCGGATCCGCCCAAGACATCTGAATACATTGCCTACGCCAAGCAAGCCCATGCGCGATATCATAACCGTTCGGGACGCATACGGTTCATGGTGGCGCCTTCCGCGCCGCAGCGCTGCACGCCAGAACTCTTGCAGGCGGCCAATGAATTGGCACGGGGCTGGCAGGTTCCATTCCACACCCATATTGTGGAAACAAAAGTGCAAGGCGTCACAGGCCCGACTTTCTACGGCAAGAGCCTGATGCGATACATGAAAGACCTCGGGATCATGCACCCCGGCGTCACCATCGCACATTCAATCTGGGTCAGCGACGACGACATCGAATTGATGGGCGACGCTGGCGTCTCTATTGCACACAACCCGATCTCCAACCAAAAGCTCGGCGCGGGCATCGCACCGGTGCGCCGGTTGCTGTCAGCCGGTGTCAATGTCGCCTTGGGCTCGGATGGTATCTGCTCAAGCGACAATGCTCGGATGTTCGACGTCATGCACGCCTGTGGTCTCATCCATAAGATTACCGGGCCAGACTACGCTCAATGGCTGACCGCCTCGGAAGTGCTGCATGCGGCTACCTTGGCCGGTGCCCGCAGTGCGCTGATCGGCGATCAGACCGGGTCGCTTGAAGTGGGAAAGCGGGCGGACCTGTTAATCCTGGACACCCGGTCCGTCGCCTTCACCCCGCTCAATGATATCCGCAATCATCTCGTCTATTGCGAGAACGGCAGCTCGATCGAGACGGTCATGGTCAATGGCGAGATTGTCATGCAAGACGGCCGGCTCACCAAGGTAGATGAGACGGCGTTGCTTGCGGAGTTGCGCGCCCTGATGCCGGAATTTCTCGCCTATCATGGCAATGTTGAAAAGCAGAATGCGCTGCTTTCGCCCTATTTCGATGTCATCCACCGGCGTTGCAATCAAATGGATATCGGCGTGCAACGTCTGGCGACCGACGACGTTGAAAGGGCCTGGAAGAGCAACCACTAGCCATGGATGGACGTACGCGTTCTATCCCTTGATGATCATATGCTCGGGCCCGTAGGGGAAATTGGTTATGTTCTCGGCGCCGGTTTCGGTGATGATGAAGATGTCGTGCTCGCGGTAACCGCCGGCACCTGGTTGACCCTCCGGGATCATGATCATTGGCTCCATCGAAACGACCATGCCGGGTTGCAGCACCGTGTCGACGTCCTCGCGTAATTCCACGCCGGCCTCGCGGCCATAGTAGTGACTGAGCACGCCGAAGGAATGGCCGTAGCCGAAGGAGCGGTATTTCAGCAGATCCCAGCTGCGGTAGAGATCGTTCAGTTCCAGCGCGATTTCCGAGCAGGTTTTTCCCGGTTGCATCAGGTCGCTGCCGACTTTCATCACCTCGCAGTTCTTGGTCCAAAGATCCATATGCGCGTTGGAGACATGATCGCAGAACAAGGTACGTTCGATGGCAGTGTAATAGCCGAAGATCATCGGAAAACAGTTGAGCGACAGGATATCGCCTTTCTGTACCTTCTTGTTGGTCACGGGGTTGTGCGCGCCATCGGTTTCCAGGCCGGATTGGAACCAGGTCCAGGTGTCCATCAGCTCGACGAACGGGAAGCTCTTGCCGATCTCGCGCACCATGGCGTTGGTGGAGGCGAGCGCCACTTCGTGTTCAGGCACGCCCTCCTTGATGGCGCCCATCACGGCGCGCGCGCCGACGTTGCAGATGCGCGTGCATTCGCGGATGTGCTTGTGTTCTTCGACCGACTTCACCGTGCGCAGCCACATGGCCGGTTCGGCGATGTCGACCAGTTCGACACCGGGGAAGGCTTCCTCCAGCTGCTTGCGGAAGGCGATCGAGACGTGGTCGAACTCGATGCCGAGCCGCTTGACGCCCTTGGTCAGCGATTTGACGGCGGTAAAGTAGTTGTCTTTTTTCCAATCAGTATAAGTGATGTTATCGCCGAACGTGCGCCGCCAGGGTTGGCCGCCGTCGATAGCGGCCGTGACGGTTGTCGCCTTCTGCTGATCGATGACCAAGCCGTATTTCCGGCCGAAATAGCAATATAGAAAGCCAGAATAGTAACAGATGTTGTGATAACTCGTGAACAGAGCGGCATCCACCTTCGCCTTGGCCATATGCGCGCGGATGTCGTTCTGACGCCGCGTCATCTCGGCATCCGAGAAGGGTGACCAGCGCTTGTCGCCATTGTGCCATTTGGTGACGTGCAGCATGTCTTCGGTGCTGGCTTTGACTTTGGCCATGAGTTCCTCCGTGGGCGGTTTTTGAGCTTGGTATCTACGCTTCCCGGCATTTGACACGCCTTTTCGCGTGGCAAATTTCCGGGATCCTTACCTGGCGCCATTCGAACACAGCTGGCGCCGCGCCCGTGGAAACAGGAGTCGCAGTTCGTCAGTCACTTTTCTCGACGCGTGAAGATCCCGGACATTCGCCGCGCGAAGAAAAAGCGCACCGAATTCCGGGAAGCGTTGAACGTGTGAAAGTTGGACATCAGTGAGAGCTCTCGGTCGATGACTTGTTAGGCACCAGCTACGCCGCGCCGAACTCGCGCTTCAATGTTTCTGCGATGCCTTTGCTGGTGACATCGAACAGGATCGTGCCCTTCTCGGACGTGGCGCGCTTGGGCGAGGTCAGGCTGCCCGCTTTCGGGGTGAGTTCGGTGTTGGGCGGGTAGATATCGTAGGGCGGAAACTTGGCTGGCGGATGATCCACGGCGCGGTCGAGCTTCACCAGGTGCGGATGCGCGGCCAGCATCATCGAGGTTTCCATGACGCCGGCATGCTCCAGCTCCACGCCGGCGAAACCGTCGGGATAGATCTTGGCGATGGTGTCGGGACCGATGTAGTCCCAATAGGATGTGAGGATCACACGCGCATCGCGCACGCCGTCCCAGCGCAACTCCTTCAGCGCCAGATCGACGGCCTCATGCAGGAACCAAGAGTTTTCGTAGTGACCGTTGACGATGCAGAATTTTCGCACGCCGTGGCGGGCCAATTCGGTCAGCACGGTCTTGACCAGCCCGACCAGGGTCGCGCCGTCCAGGCTGAGCGTACCCGGAAACCAGTTACCGCCGCCCGCCCGCTGCTGTGATTTGTAGCCATAGGTCAGGGTGGGGGCGATCAAGACCTGCTGCATCGCAGCGACCCGGCGGCTGACCTCGGTCGGCAGCAGCTGATCGGTGTTCAACGGCAGATGCAGGCCGTGCTGCTCGGTGGAGCCCATCGGCAACAGGACAGGGCGCGTTCCACCGGCCGCAGCGTCGCGGAATTCATCCCAGGTCAGTTCAGCCAGCATGTTCGATTGGGTGGTCATCCGCATCCCTCCGGGTAAATGAGGCCTTGCCAAGCCTAGGCCCGCCTGAAATCAATCGTGAAATATATTCGGTCAATGCTGCCATAAGCGGGACGGCGCATGCGGCACCGAGCCTTGCATGTCGCGGCCGGCACGACCTTGGCGGTCGACGGCAAGACAGTATAATGCAGTATAATTCACCTTATTCTATAGTATAAATTGCATTTGTCTGCTTTAGTGCTATCCTCCACTCACCTCTTCTACGGGGATGCACTTGAGGGCGTCTCGATCTGCTGGGAGAGGGCAGCGACCGGCGCCGGGTGCCGCACACCTTGGCGCTGGCGGCCGACGTCGTCCTCCGGGGGTGAGAAGCCCCGGGGTGGAGCAGCCCATGGCAAGTGGCGACGTAGGGATCGATAAATCGCTGGCGGGGCGGCCGGGTGCCGCACTCTCTAAAATCCATTCGCGGCATCCGGCGTCCCCGCACCCCTTCTGGGTTGGGTTCGATCAAGGCACAGCCATGTCCAATCGCCGGAGGCGCGCATGACTCCCGTATTGCCGCAGCTTTCGGATCGAGACAGCTTGCCAACTGCGAGCCGGGCTGGAATCCTTGGTGAGAATTGCTTAGCCAATGCTGCCATAAGCGGGACCGGACATGAGGCACCAGAATCTACCGACCGACATGCTGCGCACCTTCGTTGCGGTCGCTGAGCTGAAAAGCTTCACCCGTGCTGGCGAAATCATGGGGCGCACGCAACCGGCGGTCAGCCTGCAGATCCGGCGGCTGGAGGAAATCCTTGAGTGTCGCCTGCTCGATACCAGCGGCCGCGTTGTGGCCCTGACGCCGGAAGGCTCGGCGCTGATCCAGTTTGCACGCCAGATGCTGGCGCTGAACGATGGGGCGGTCGCCGAACTCAGCCAGCAGCCGCGCACCGGCAGGCTGCGCGTCGGCCTGCCGATCGACTATGCGGTCGCGTTTTTCCAGGCGGCGCTCGGCAATTTCATGCGCACCCACGCGGAGGTCGAGCTGGAAGTCTATTGCGACCTGAGCCCCAGCCTGCTGTACAAGTTCGAGGACGGCCAGCTCGACATCGCCATCGCCATGTATGAGCGGCAAGCGCACGCCAATCTCGCATTCGCCTGGGCCGAGCGACCGGTCTGGGCCGCCGCCTCAGACGGCGACACCCATCTCAAGAACCCGTTGCCCCTGGTCGCCCACCATATCGGTTGCGAGTATCGCGAGCGGATGACGCGGGGGCTCGATCAGATCGACCGGCGCTGGCGCATCGTCTACTCCAGCCCCGGCGTCAGCGGCCTGCAGAACGCGGTGCTGGCGGGATGGGGTGTGACGGCACTCACGCGGCGCACGCTGCTGTCGGGCATGCGCATTCTGGCCGAACCCGATGGCCTGCCAGCCTTGAGCGACGTGCATGTCGGCCTGCATTACAAACACGCGGCGCTCTCGACCGCCGGCCTGATGCTGGCGACCACGCTGATGAAATCCCTGCAGGATTCCGGGCAGACCGATCTTATCAAGATCGACCGCCCGTTCCGCTCGGACGCGTGATAAGAAGGTCTCATCGATCCATTTGCAGCTTCAATTGTGCTGTGCTCAAATCCCGATCTAGCCTGCCAGCCGTGGGAGAATGGTGACGTTTCGGATCCAATTTCAGTTCGGAGGACCAACATGACAGAGCGAATTCTTTTGCCGACCTCGCGCCGTAGCATCCTGAAGGGAGCAGCGGCCAGCGTCGCGGCGCTCTCGATGCCCTACATCTCGCGCGCCCACGCGGCGCCGACCGAAATCAACATGCTGGCCTGGTACGGCCACGGCGAGCCCGACATGGTGGCCGAGTTCGAGGCCGCCAACAACGTGAAGTTCAAGCCGAAATACTATGCCGGCGGCGACAACATGCTGGGGCTGGTCGCGCAATCGCCGCCGGGCACCTACGACCTCATCCTGTCGGACGGCGAGTTCGTGCAGCAGCTGAATGCGGCTGGCTACATCGAGGAGTTGAACGCGGCCGATTACCCGTTCGACGACATGATCTACGACGACTTCAAGAAGTTCCCCGGCCACTGGAAGGACGGGAAACTCTATTCCGTGATGCTGCGCTTCGGCCATCTGGGCGTTTCCTACAACACCACGAAGGTGTCGAAGGAAGAGGCCATGAGCTACAAGGCGTTCTGGAAGCCGGAACTGAAAGGCCATGTCGGCCACTTCGACTGGCATCTGCCGAGCCTGGGCATGATGAGCCTCTATAACGGCAACGGCGCCAAGCTGTGGGATCTGACGGCCGATCAATGGGCCGCGGTAAAGAAGACCACCATGAGCCTGCGTCCGCAGGTCGGCGGCTTCTTCGATTACAACGGCACCTTCTCGGGCCTGAAGAGCGGCGAGATGCACGCCATGGTCGGCATCGGCGACTGGATCACCGGCGTGCTGGAGAAGGACGGCGCCAAGGTCGCCAGTGTCGTGCCGAAAGAGGGCGGCATCCAGTGGACCGAGTCCTATTCCATCGGCAAGAATTCGCCCAAGGCCGATATCGCCAAGAAGTTCATCCAGTATATGATGTCGGCGGATGGTCAGGTGCATTCGGCGCGCATGGCGGCCTACCCCGGCTTCTGCGTCACCAAGGCCGGCATGAAGGCGCTGAACGAGAAAGACCCGAAAGAAGCTCAGCGGACGGGGCAAGTCGAGGGCGCTGCCAACAATCCGATCTCGCTGATCAAGAATGGCAGCATCCACTATCGCGACACGCCCAAGCAGCAGAGCCTGGAAGACTGGAACGGGTTCTGGTCGGAGTATAAGAGCGCGAGTTGAGGGCGGGTCTGACTTCAAGGACGGACACCATGACCACAATCGACGTCGCGGGTGGCGCCTTCTATCGCAACCGTTATTCGCCAGAGATGAAGGCGCTACAGGACGTCGTGTTTGGTGAGGCGATCGACGACTATTTTGGACAGAGCAGCCTGACCTCGACCGCCGACTACGACCGAATGATTGCCTGGCTGGAAGTGGGACCACAGGACCACGTGCTCGACGTGGCCTGTGGGTCGGGGGCCCCGGCGCTGCGGCTAGCACGTGTGACCAAATGCCGGTGCACCGGCATCGATGGCAATGCGGACGCGATTGCCCTCGCGACGGCCGCGGCGGCTTCGGCCGGGCTCGCCGACCGGTCAAAATTCATCGTCCACGACGCGGAACAGTCGCCGCCCTTCACAGAGGCGAGCCTTAGCGGTGTCTTGTGCACGGACGCCATCGGACACTTTCGCGATTGGCGGCAGCTCCTTGGAGGCTGGCGCCGCGTGCTCAGGCCCGGCGGCCGGATCGTCGTCACGACATTCGACATCACCGGGCCCATCAGCAGCGAGGACATCGCAGACCGCACGCCCAACGGCTACCTGAAGTTCAACGTACCGAGTCACTTCGAGATGCTGCTCGCAGAGACAGGGTTTGATCTCCTTTGCCACGAGAGTTTGACAGTTGCCCTCGCTGCCTCGAGCTTGCGGCATGCGCAAGCGCGCGAGCGGCATGCGGCGGCGTTGCGCCAGCTCGAGGGTGAGGTGCTGTTCGAGCAACTCAATCGCCTAAGGCGCGTTCTGGCGCAACTTACTGCGGAGCAGCGGATGTCGCACTCACTCTGGGTCGCCAGGAAGAGCAGTCACTCATGAGCGTCATTGATGCCGGAGCGTAACTCGCATTCCTCCGCCTACGCCTGGACGTGGCGCTTACCCATGATCCTGTGGCAGGGCCTGTTCTTTGTCGGGCCGCTGGTCTTCATGGTCGCCATGTCGTTCTTCTTTGTGAAGAACTACCGTATGCAGCCGGCTTTCGTGCTCGACAATTGGGCCAACATACTCAGCAAGCCGTTCTTCTGGAACGCCTACGCATTGACCTTGCAGCTCGCCGTCATCAGTACGATTGTCGCCAGCATTCTCGCTTTCCCGGTCAGTTACTTCCTGGCCTTCAAGGTCAGCGACACCGCCCGCCGTTGGGCGGTCTTCTTCCTGATCATTCCGTTCTTCACCAGCTATCTGGTGCGTACCTATTCCTGGCAGGTGCTGCTGGCCGAGAACGGCGTGCTCAACAGCATCTTCCGCTTCGTCGGCATCGGCACCATCACCATGCTGAACACGAAATTCGCCACCATCGTAGGCTACCTGACGCTATGCCTGCCGCTGGTGCTCATCCTGCAGACCTTCTCGCTCGCCAACATCGACAAGCGGCTGGTCGAGGCGGCCTACAACCTCGGCTCGGGCCGCCTCAATGCGGTGTTCCAGGTCATCATCCCGGCGGCCAAGACCGGTCTCGTCGTCGCGGCCGTGTTTACATTCATCCTCTCCTTCGGGGACTTCGTCAGTCCCTACTATCTCGGCGGCTCGAAACCGCCGACGCTCTCGATCCTGATCGTCGATACCGTCAAGTCCGGCCAGCAGTGGCCACGCTCGGCGGTGGTGGCCATCTGCATGATCATCACGCTGCTGACGGTTGCCTTCGGCGCCATCGGCTATGCCTACCGGAAACGCGCATGACAATGGGGAGCGCCAGCACCTGGGCCTTGCGCTTCTACGCGGCGCTGGTGTTCGCGTTTGTCTTTGCACCTATCGTCACAGCCGTGATCTTCTCCTTCGACACCAACCGCTTTCCCTCTTTGCCGATGGGCGGCCTCACCACGCATTGGTATGAGCTGATCGGCGGCGATGCCAATGTCTGGGAGGCCGCGCGCATAAGCCTGGTGGTCTCGGTGACCTCGGCCGTGCTCGCAACCATCATCGGTTTTGGCGGCGCCTATACCGACTTTCGTTACAACTTCGTCGGCAAGTCGCTGTTCCTCGGCCTCGCCCTGCTGCCACCGACCATTCCGCTCATCATCATGGCCGTGGCGATGCTTGGCTGGTTCGCCAACTTCAACCTGTCGGGTCAAGTCATCTCGATCGTCATCGCCCATACGGTTCTCACCGCGCCTTTCGCCATGGCAGTCATCCGGCTACGGCTTAATCAGATGGACCCGAGCCTGGAGGCGGCAGCCTGGAACATGGGCGCCTCGGAATGGCGGGCCATGCGCGAGGTGATCATTCCCTTCACGCTGCCCGCCATCATCTCGGCGTTGTGCCTGACGGCTGCAGTCTCGTTCGACGAATTCGCCATCGCCTGGTTCGTCTCCGGCCTGAACAAGACTATCCCCGTGTTCATTCTCGAGATCTTCACCGGCAACGTCGATCCGCGTGTCAACGCCATCGGATCGTTCGTGTTCCTCACATCGGTGACGCTGATCGTCGTCTCGCAACTGCTGCTGATGCAGCGCTCCAAACCGGCGGGGGCCGCATAACATGACCGAACCCCTGGTCGAGATCGACAACGTCACCAAGCGCTTCGGCACATTCGTTGCGGTCGCGAACATTCAGCTGACCATCCAACGTGGAGAATTCCTGGCCATCATGGGCCCATCGGGCTGCGGCAAGACCACGACCTTGCGCATGCTCGCGGGGCTCGAAGCACCAAGCGAGGGCGACATTCGGCTGGCGGGGACATCGCTGTTGAACGTACCGGCGCATTTGCGCGACACGCCGATGGTGTGGCAGTCGCTGGCGCTGTTCCCGTTTCTCAACGCGCGCGAGAACGTCGAGTTTGGCCTGAAAATGCGCGGCGTCGACAAGGCCGAGCGGCGGCGGCGCGCGCTCGATTGGCTCGGCCGCCTCGATCTGGCGGATTTCGCCGAACGGGACGTGGGCACCCTATCTGGTGGCCAGCGCCAGCGCGTCGCACTTGCCCGCGCGCTGGTCACCGAGCCGCGCCTGCTGCTGCTCGACGAGCCCTTGTCGGCGCTCGACGCCAGCCTGAAGGTGCGCATGCAGAGCCTGATGGTGAAGCTGCAGCGCGATCTCGGCATCACCTTCGTCTACGTCACGCACAGCCACGCCGAGGCCTTCTCGATGGCCGACCGCGTGGTCATCATGAGCAAGGGCCAGATCGAGCAGATCGGCACGCCGGTGGAGGTCTATCGCAAGCCGGCGAGCCGCTTCGTAGCCGAGTTCGTGGGCGCATCGAACATTTTCCAGGGGATCGTGACGGGGTCGGATGGAGCAATCGCCACGGTCAACACCGCTCACGGAGGCGTTAGACTTGCCAGCACTGGCGCCATCGGCGAGACCATCACATTTGTGGTGCCGGAAGATCAGATCTCCATCGCGAACCAGGCGCACACCGACAACCGCATGTCCGGCACGGTCATCGGCGAGGAATTCCTCGGCGCCGCAGTCCGGCTCTATGTCGAACTGGGCGGCGGACAGGAGGTCAGGTTGTTGCTCGGCAAGGATGCTGCGACCGGCCAGCTAAGGCCAGGTTCGCCCGTCGATCTGGCGTGGAAACCACAAGCCGCCTTCGTCCTGCCGCGCTGAGGATCAATCCTCGGCAATATCCTCGTTCCACAGCGCCGGCTGTTCCTCGATGAAGCGTTTCATCAGTGCGATACAGTCGGCATCGTTGACCACCACCACGTCGACGCCCCGCGAGCGCAAAAAATCCTCGTTGCCGCCGAAATTGACATTCTCGCCCACGATCAGGCGCGGGATGCCGAACTGGATGATCGTTCCGGTGCACATCATGCAGGGACTGAGCGACGTATACAGCGTCATCTTGCGATAGCTCTTCTGGCGGCCGGCCTTGCGCAGTGCGTCCATCTCGCCATGCGCGATCGGATCTCCGCCCTGGACGCGCTGATTGCGCCCGCGCGACACCAGCCGTTCGCCTTCCGCAATGACGCTTCCGATTGGACAGCCGCCTTCATCAAAACCCGCCTTGGCCTCTTGGTAGGCCATGCGAAGGAATTTAGCGTCGATTGCAGTCAGTGCGGTTGGTGCAGGATTGGCGGTCGTGTTCGGCACGGCAATGTCTCCGGTCTCAGCAGGATCCTCATTGTGCCGGATCACGCGGCAGGTGCAATTCGAAACGTATGCATGGCCCAGCATTTGGTGCCGTTGCGGTCGCCGCCGTCGGTATGCGAGCCGGGCGTGGAGATGGTTTTCGCGGCGGTAGCGGACAGGCGGCGCATGGCTTGCGGGTTCGGCGCGTTTGGGCATGGCCAAGGCTTGGAGATGATAAGAATTAACCCCAAAATTTAGCCCAAAGATGGGCGCAGCGAGTCGCTCCGTCAGGTTCCGCCAAACCGCGTGCCGAAGGCTTTGCAGCATTGCCGCAGGTCGTCAACCTCAAACATCCCTGCTGCGAGCATTCGCGACTCCGCCAGCACCCCGACGGTCGCGTGCGCGAGATCGACACCTTGCGCGTGGTCGACTCCTCACTGATCCCGCAAGTTACTAAAGCTGATCTCAATGCCCCGACCATGATGATGGCCGAGCGCATCGCCGATATCGATCGCGGGCGCGCTTTACTGCCCCTGAGGCCGTCCCGGTTGCAGGCCCGATTCGCGGGGCGTCGGGCGACGTTTGAAGGGTTTTGATTGCGGTGCCCAGCGCTGTCATCTGGCTGTCGCAAGCATCATTCAAACGGGAGGCAAGGAAAAGAGCGCTGCCCGCTATTGCTTGCCGAAAGCCGATCATCCATGACCACACGCCCCTGCAACGTCCTGTTTCTGTGCGCCGGCAACACCGCCCGCTCGGTGCTTGCCGAAAGTATACTTCGCCAGCTGGGCGCGGGACGCTTCAATGCGTTCTCTGCCGGAAGCCAGCCCAAAGGCGTGATCAATAAGCTCGCGCTGCATGTTCTGGCTGCGATGGACTATCCAACCGCAGGTATGCGTTCGAAAAGCTGGGAGGAGTTTGCGACGCCCGACGCCCCACAGATGGACGTCACAATCACAGTCTGCGACGACGCGGCGGGCGAGAGCTGCCCGGTTTGGCCTGGCAGACCGGCCGCTGCGCATTGGGGCATCGAGGACCCCGCGGCTGTGACTGGCGGCGACATCAAGAAGTTGCGGGCCTTCACCGAGGCCTTTCATCAGATTAAGGACCGCATCGCCGCGTTTGTAGCTCTGCCTATCGAAAGGCTCGATCCCGTCGCGTTGTCAGTGTCACTGCGCGAGATCGGGCGGCTGCACGGCGCAACCGAACTTGCGGGAGGCAACAAGGATGACTGAACCGTTGTTACGCCGGTTGATTGCCGAGGGGCTCGGATCAGCCTTCCTGCTCGCCACGGTGATCGGTTCTGGTGTGATGGGAGGTGGCCCCGGTTGTCTGCGCAAGAAATCCGCGTTTCTAAGTAGACTCTCTGCCGGGGTTAGGCAGCCGCGCGGAGCGGCTGCGGACTGAAGTAGGCCTGATCGGGGGTGCGCCGGTCAAGCGCCGTGTGGGGGGCGGCGGCCGTTGTAGAACGTGAGGTGGCGGTCGAGCGAGGCGCGAGCTTGCGGCACGTTCTCATAGGCACGCAGGTAGACCTCTTTGTATTTGACGCTGCGCCAGAAGCGCTCGACAAAGACATTGTCCCGCCAAGCCCCTTTGCCGTCCATGCTGATGGCGATGCCGTTCCTGATCAGCACGCCGGTGAAGGACGTGCTCGACGCTTTCGCCACGCGCGACGCCGCCAAGGCGGAAGCCGTCTGGCGGCGCGATGATCAGATCGACGCCATGCACAACTCTTTGTTCCGCGAATTGTTGACGTACATGATGGAAGACCCCCGCAATATCGGGCTGTGAACGCATCTCCTGTTCGCCGCCAAGAATCTTGAGCGTATCGGCGATCATGCGACGAACATCGCCGAGACCACATATTTTCTGGCGACAGGAACCCAGCTTACAGACGACCGGCCCAAAGGGGACGATAGCAACTCGACGTCAATTCCTAACCTCTGAGGGTTTCAATATGACCGCACGCATACTCGTTGTCGAGGATGACGGCGCTATCAACACATTGGTCAAGTACAATCTTGAGGCGGAGGGTTTTTTGGTCGACGTCGTCGAATCGGGTGAAGACGCTGAGATTGCGCTAGCTGAATCGCCGCCCGATCTGCTGGTGCTTGACTGGATGCTGCCTGGGCTCTCGGGTATCGAACTCTGCCGCCGAATCCGCGCAGGTAAACGCGCGCGCAGCCTGCCAATCCTGATGCTGACAGCGCGTGGCGAGGAGGGCGATCGTATTCGCGGCCTGTCGACCGGAGCCGACGACTACGTGACCAAGCCGTTCTCCCCGGCCGAATTGACCGCGCGGATCAAGGCGCTGCTGCGCCGGTCGAGCCTG
>JANLQJ010000291.1:0-52533 GCA_031367715.1 Hyphomicrobiaceae bacterium
AGACTTGTCTCGCCCGTCTCGCCACACGCAGCGGCTGTCGCACCACGGGCGAGACAAGTCTCGCCCCTTGCGCTTCAGACGCCGTGCCCCACATTGAGAATTGCTGCCGAGTAACGTCATCCAACGACACGACCGAAATGGAGCACCCAATGACAGTGCTGAGTTCCGTTGTCCCGGTCCTGCGCATTTTCGACGAGCCGAAGGCGCGGGAATTCTACGTCGATTTTCTCGGCTTCAAGATCGATTTTGAACATCGGTATGGCGATAACTTTCCAATCTACATCGGCATATCGCACAGCAACTGCGTGCTGCACTTGTCCGAGCACCATGGCGACGCCAGCCCCGGCTCGCATGTGCGGATTGAGACCGGCGATGTCGATCAGCTTTGCAGGGCCCTAACGGCGAAAAACTACCGCTATGCCAAACCCGGCCGCCCCGAAGGAACGCCTTGGGGCACGCAGGAATTGACCATTGATGACCCGTTCGGAAACAAGCTGACGTTCGTGCAGCAAAAGTGAGGGATGCGAACAATAGAATCTCCGCCGATGTCGAAATGACTGCCGCGAGAGCGTCATTGGTTCAGCGAGGGGTCAACGTGCCCGCGCAACAGGACGGATACCGGCCCCTTCCACATCAACCTTCGGAGACTTTCATGTTCGCCACGTTCCCCTACATCAGCGTTGTCTTTGCCGCCATTCTCGGTCTTCTGGCAGCGGCGCTCACCGCCAATGTGATCGTAAACCGCGTGCGCACCAAAGTGACGGCGGGCGATGGCGGCGACGCCAGGCTGGCGCAGTCGATCCGCGCGCACGGCAATTTCATCGAACAGGCACCGTTGGCGGTGCTCCTTCTGATTGCCGCTGAAATGATGGGCATGCGTGCACCGATCGTCATTGCTCTGGGCGCCTTGCTGTTGGTCAGCCGCCTGGCGAGTGCCGTAGCGCTCAATGGCTCGTTGGGATTGACGACGCTGCGGCAAGTCGGCGGCGGAACGGCGGTGATCGCGATGGCCGCGATATCGATCGCCGTTTTGTTGGCCTTGGCCGGTGTTCGCTGACTACTGCTCCCGCGCCCCATGCCACATCACGTCGACGATCGGGCGGGTCAGGTACTGCCACATGGTCCGCTCACCGGTCTTCATGTAGACCTCGGCGGGCATGCCGGGGGAGAGTTTCAAGGTGCCGATGCGCTCCTTCACCGACGCTTCGTCCAACTCGACACGGGCGAGGTAGAAATAGTCCGCCCCGCCGGCTCGTGCATTCTGATTCTGGATCTTGTCGGCTGAGACGTAGACGACATTGCCAACCACCAGGGGCGTGGTGCGCTGGTTCAGCGCCGACAGGCGCACCTCGGCCTGCTGGCCGGTATGGACGAAGTCGATCTCCTCCGGTCGTACCATAGCTTCGACAATTAACTTGGCGTCAGTCGGCAGGATCTCGGCGACCACCTGGCCGGGCGGAATGACGCCGCCGGCCGTGTGGTAGTTCATCTTCACGATCACGCCATGCACGGGTGCGCGGATGATATGACGCGACAGAATGCCCTTGGCCGCCGTCAGGCGTTGTTCGGTGTCCGAGAGTTCGGCCGTGGTCTCGCGATAGAGATCGGCGCCGTCCGAAATCATCTTGGAATGCAGGTGGACCAACTCGTTCTTGGCCTGCAGGATGCGCTGCTCGGCGCGGCCGATCTCGGCCACGAACTGGCCGATGTCACCTTCGGTCTTGGCCTTGGCGCGGCGCAGATCGAGCACTCGGGATTGTTCGGTCAGCCCCTTTTCCAGCAGCTTGGCGGCGGTCTCCACCTCGCGCGTGAGCAGCGTCAGCTGCGATTGCGCTGACGATTTCTGCGCATTCAGGCCGACAACTTCCTGCTCGATGGCGCCAATCTGACGCTCATTGATGTCGCGCTGGCCATCGAACTCGGTCTGCCTTGAGACAAACACGGCGCGCTGCGCCGAGATGCTCTTGGCTACTTCCGGATTTCCGGACATCTTTTCCAGCTGCTCGGGGAAGGTGACAGTGCTCGCGCCGTCGCGTTCGGCATCCAGCCGCGCCTTGGACGCCAGCAAGGTCGCCTGCTTGATGGTCAGCCGCTGCTCGTCGGCGCTTGATGTGGTGTCGTCCAACTCGACCAGGGCCTGGCCGTCCTGCACCTTGTCGCCCTCGTTGACCAGGATCTTAGCGATGATGCCGCCTTCCAGATGCTGCACCATCTTGTTCTGGCCGGTGGCAACGAAACTGCCACGCGCGACCACAGCGCTGGCGAGCGGGGCGGTGGTGGCCCACAGGCCGAGACCGAAGATGAAAACCACCATCATGATCAGGCCGACGCGCGCCGGCCTGGCGATGCTCTGGTTGAGATCGCGCGTCCAACCATTCAGCTGCGCCGAAAGATCCGACGCCGGAGCGCCGGCGCCGGCACCTGCCGGAGCGACGGCCGGAACGGCAATTTCGGGCTGGCCGAGCACCAGTGAACCCAGCGAGTTCACCAGCTTGGCGCCGACCGGCGAGGCCTTGTCGAGGGCGGCGCCGAGGTTCTGGCGCCAATTTTGGTTCGATCGGGCGTCAAGCTTGCTTTGCATGGGCGCGGACCGGCTGACCGGCCTCCTCGGTTACGATGACGGGCTTGGGAGCGGTGGCAGGCTGACCGTTGGCGGCAAGACCCATGCGTTCGAGCACCTGCTCGCGTGGGCCGTAGAGTTCGATCATGCCGTCGCGCAGCACCAGCACGCGCTCGATGGCGGAAAGAATGTTGCGGCGCTGCGTGGTGACAATCACGGTCATGCCGGCCTGCTTGGCATTTTGCAGCGCCCGCATCAGGGCCTGCTCGCCTTCCTGGTCCAAGGCGGCGTCGGGCTCGTCGAGAACCACCAGCTTGGGCATGCCGAAGAAGGCGCGGGCGAGCGCAACACGCTGGCGCTGGCCACCTGAAAGCGGCGCGCCGCGCTCGTGCACGACGGTCTCATAACCGTCCTTGAGCTTAACTATCAGATCGTGGACACCGGCAAACTTGGCGGCGGCCAGCACGTCCTCGGAACTGGCATCGGTGCGCAGACGGGCAATGTTCTCGGCGATGGTACCAGGGAACAGTTCGACATCCTGTGGCAGATAGCCGACGGCGCGGCCAAGCTGCGTCGGATCCCAGTTGCGCAGGTCCGAGCCATCCAGGCGAATGGTGCCCGAGGTCACGGGAAGTGCACCGATCAGCAGCCGGCCGAGTGTCGACTTGCCCGCGCCGGTCGAGCCGATCAGCGCGACCGAGGTGCCAGGAAAGACTCCGAAGGAAATCTGCTTGATGATCGGCTCGCGGGCTGTCTGTACGGCATAGACCAGCTTGTCGACCAGGATCTCGCCAATCGGATCGGGCAAGCGGATGCGCGGGGCGGCCAGCTGGCTGGCCGACATCAGGCGGTTGACGCGATGGTAGGATTCGAGCGCCTGCACGACGCTCTTCCAGCTCTCGATGGCCGCCTCGACCGGGGCCAACGCACGCGCGCCGATGATCGAGCAGGCGATGCTCATGCCGGATGTGATCTCGCCATTGAGGGCCAGATAACTGCCCCAGCCGAGGATCGCAATCTGCAGCACCAGGCGGGCGAATTTGGACAAGGTCGAAACGATGGCGTTGGACTGCGCTGCCTGCAGCTGCACATTGAGCGATTTAGCATTGTAGCCGCCCCAGACCGCCACGCACTCGCCGATCATGCCCATGGAACGCACGGCGTCGGCATTGCGCACTTGCGAGGCGGCACGGCTGAGCGCCAGCGCGCCGGCTTTGCTGGCTTCCTCCAGCGGCACCTTGGTGATGACCTGGTTGAGCCTGGCAAAGAAGGCGAGCATCACGCAGCCGGCCAGAGTCAGCATGCCCAACTGCCAGTGGACCATAAAGATGACGAACATGTAGAACGGGACGGTCGGGACATCGAACAACGTCGGCATGACCGGGCCGTTCATGAAGCCGCGCAGCGTCGAGAGATCGCGCAACCCTTGTGCGTCTGTCCCAACGCCGCCGATCGAGCGCTCGATCGAGGCTGCCAGCAGCGGGCCACCGAGCGAGGCTTCGATCTTCACCCCCAGGCGGTTCAGGATCACCTTGCGCAGGAAATCGAAGCCCACCAGGATGATCAAGGCAAAGATCGCACCGACCGTCAGCAGAATGAGCGTGTCGTTGGAGCGACTGACCATGACGCGATCGGAGATTTGCATCAGGTAAACTGAGGTGGTCAGCATCAGGACGTTGACGATGATCGAGAAGGCGCCGACGTAGTAGAGGCCCTGACGGCAATTAGCGATGGCCTTCCTGACCAGCGGATTGTCGCTGCCGAGCGCGAAGCCGGCTTGGGAGGGATTGGCCATGGTGCCGAATGCTCGCTATGAAATGCCGCGCTTGGTTGGAGCGCCTGGATCGGGACCCATGGCTTGCACCCGAATCAGTTAAGCGAAAATTAACCTCTCTTTTTCTTGCTTGCGCCCGGCCACTCCACTCCGGGGAGCCGGCCGCCGGGCGTTGGCTGTACAAGAAGGATGGGGATATGATGTTCGACTTCGGCCAGCCGTGGAACCAATGGCCTGTGCCGGACCATCGCCTAAGATGAACTTCGTGTCCCGATTGCGGGCTGCCAATGGGGACACGAAGTTCATCAGCGACCTTAGGTTCACTGTCTCCTCTCCGATGTGCTGATGGGCCGAATCAAGTTTTGTGTCCCCGACCTTTCCCGTTGCCGTGTATGCTGCCGCTGAACCGGCTGCTTTGGCGGCCCACGCAGTAGACAATGGTTTTGCGCCCATGCCGCCGACCAAAGAAGCGCATGCAGGCGTCATGACCTACGCGGCCGGCATCGCCATGGTGCTGATGGCCGGCCTGGTGTGGTCTTTGATGGGCCTCGGGATCCGCTCCATTCACACCGCCTCGGCCTTCCAGATCCTGTTCTTCCGCTCCCTCGGCGTTTTGCCTTGCCTGTTTCTGCTGTTGGCCTGGCGTAGCGGCGGTCATCCGGTGAGGGCGCTCGCCACGGCCGGCCTGCCCTCGATCCTGGGCGGGCTCGGGCTGGTGGTTGCCTTCATGGGATCGATCATCTCGCTGACCGAGACCTCGGTCGCCAATGCCTCTTTTCTCTGGGCGACGGCGCCGCTCTATTCCGCCATTTTCGGCCGCATTCTGTTGGGCGAGCCGGTCCGCGCCACAACCTGGGCCAGCATCGCGGTGGCGGCGTTAGGCGTTGGCCTGATGGTCTATGAGGGCATTTCGGTCGGCCATCTCTACGGTAATGTGGCGGCCCTGGTCTGCGCCATGGGATTTTCCGCCTTCACCATTGCGCTGCGCTGGGAACCGTCCGGCGACAGTCTGCCGGCGACTTTTTTTGGCGGCCTCTTTTGCAGCGTCACTTCAGCGGCCGCGGCACTGGTTGCAGGGCAGTCGCTGGCGATTCCCGTACAAGATGCTGCGATCGCCTTCGGGCTAGGCTTCGTCGTGCTCTCGGGTGGGCTGGCGCTGTACACGTTCGGTGCCCGCGTCGTACCGGCGGCCGAATTGCCCTTGCTGACCTTGACCGAGGTCGTGCTCAGTCCGCTCTGGGTGTTTCTGGCCTTTGGCGAGGCCGCCGGGCGTTTGACCATCATCGGCGGCGCCATTGTTCTGCTGGCGCTGGCAGGCAGCGCGGTCGGCGGATTGATCGGCGAACAGCCGATGCCCAAAGAAGCTTAACGATGCCTTCGGCAATCAGGTGCAGAACATCGTGAACTGACACCACGCTGGCGAACCTCTGGGACCGATCGAGATCATGGCAGCCAAGCGCCGTCGCAAGTTCAAATCGATCGCCTTCCTGGCCTCCAGCGTGCCCGAAGCCATGGAAGCCAAACGCCGGCTGATCGCCCGCTATGGCGATGTCCGGCCCAAGGATGCCGATGTCATCGTCACGCTGGGCGGCGACGGGGTGATGCTGCAGACATTGCGCCAGTTCATTGGTTCCGGTGTGCCGATCTACGGCATGAACCGCGGCTCGTTGGGCTTTCTGATGAACGATTATCACGAGGATCTGCTGCTGGAGCGGTTGGCCTCGGCCGAAGTCTCGGCCATCCATCCGCTGCGCATGCAGGTGCGCGATGCCGATGGCATCGAGCGCGAGGCCATGGCCATCAACGAGGTGTCGCTGTTCCGCGAAAGCTACCAGGCCGCCAAGCTGCGCTTGTCGGTCGACGATACGGTGCGGCTGGAGGAATTGATCTGCGACGGCGTGCTGGTGGCGACCCCCGCCGGATCGACGGCTTATAATCTGTCGGCCTACGGCCCGATCCTGCCGATCAATTCGCAACTGCTGGCGCTGACGCCGATCTGCCCGTTCCGGCCACGGCGCTGGCGCGGTGCGCTGCTGCCAAACCGCGCCCGCATCCGCATCGAGGTTCTGGAAGCTGCCAAACGCCCGGTCAGTGCGGCCGCCGACAACATCGAATTCCGATCTGTGATTGAAGTACAGGTGGCCGAAGACACCAGCCGCTCGATGCATATGATGTTCGACCAGGGCCACACGCTGGGCGAGCGCATTCTGACTGAGCAGTTCCGGTATTGATACGGTGAATGACGGCGTAGGTTCTGGGTCAAGCGTTTCAGCGCGATCCAATATTGCGAGAACGGACCATCACGTTGCGTCGGGCCAAGCGGCTTGAAGCGACCTACTTCTTGGCCACGTGGATGATCTTCAGGCGTGGCGCTTCTGGTGCGAGGTCGGCGGCGGCCGTTACTTCGGCAAACGGTTCGGGCGCGGCCGGCGGCTCGGTGCTGGATGGCGAAAAACCGCTCAGCAGCCCACCCTGCGGCTGGTTCGGGTCGCCGACGTCATCGGCCACGGTGATGTAGGGGATGTCCTTGTGTTCGGGCGGGTTGACCTCGGCGGCCCAGCTGCCGGCGTCCTGTGGCGCCGCGGGTGCGGTATCGGCTGTTGCGGACTTATCGGTACCCTTGCCGGCCAGATAATCGAATATCGACAGGCCATCGGCCGAGGCGAACTGCGGTTTCCTGGCCTTGACCTTGACGGCCGCCGGCGCATCGAAGGTCTTCTCGATGGTCGGCGACCAGTTGCCGAAGTCGATCCGGCCGCTGAAGAACGCGCCGTTGTCGGTGGCGGCTGTGCCGGTGCTCTGTTGCTTGGCGACCAGCAGGTCGTAGACCTGCGCTACGCTGCGCGGGCCGAAATTGCCGTAGAAAATACCGCGATTGGCCTTGGCGGCGGCGGGAAACATATCCGGGGCGCTCAGCGAGGGCCGGCGATCGCGCAGTGTGATCAGCTTGACGGCGTCCGACGGCCCGAGGAAATGGGCGATGTACAGTTCGTCCGAGGTGGGCTGGCGACCGATCTCGCCGGCCACGAATTCGGCGTTCCGCTTGGCGTAGGCTCCCGCCATCATGGCGGAGACTTTTGGGTTCTTGCGCAAGGCCAGAATGGCGGCGCGGTCGGCCGGATCGGCGACGATGTAGCGTCCAGTCGCCGTCTTGGTGATCCGCGCGGCGTATCGGCCGAGCCCGAATTTCTCGCCCTCGTCCTTGACGGTCCGGATCCAGGTTTCCTCGATGAACTGGAACAGCCCTTGCGCGCTCGAGGTCGGCGCCTTGGCCTCGGCCTGGAAGCTCGACTCGCTGCGCGCCGTATTCAGGAGATAGTTATAATCCGTGCCCGTGCTATCGCTCGCCATGGACAGCGCGAGGGCGACTTGCGCCGGCAGATCGGCGAGCGAAGCGTTCGGCATGACGGGGCGGTCCCTGGGACAACGATACAGCCAGGGACCAAATGTGGGCTGCGCCGGTTAATGTCGGGTAAAGGGATGTGCCGGGGTGGGACGGGACGTGACCAGCCGTGGGATGTTCAGAAGGTTTTTCCGTCGTTCGTGACAGGTGGCGCCGTGGGCGTTAGGTTAAGAGGCGCAGTGGGCAATGGTGCCCCTGGTACGACTATGACGGGCGTCGAAAATTCGAAACAGTGATGGCCCGCCTGGTGGATCCAGCTGCGGAATACCGACCTGGCATCGTCTTGTGTCGCGAGATCGAAAACAGCGCACAGTCTGTAGATGTGATCCGTCACACGGACATACTCGTAGGGCGCGCCGGTCACCAGATCAGTCTGCGGCAAGCCGTCTCCAGCGGCTTTCGCGAACTGATTGAGTTCCGTCAAATTATGTGGCAACGCGCCTTTCTCCGCAGCGAAGCGCGGAATATCGTTGTTCATTGCCATAAGGGCGTTCACCCGTATCTGGTCCGCCTGCCGCTTGCGCACCATCCATGGGGCGTCGGTGATCAGCAGTCCCAGGACGATCGCCAAGGCGGCCGATAGGGTCAGAACGGTGCCGAACCAGACATCGCCTCGCGACATGCCTGTCATCAACGGGCTGGTGTTGCGCGTGTTGTCATTGGCCGGTTTCATATGGTCTCGCCCCGGCGCACGTCGGTCAGGAAGTAGTAGAACGTGCCGCCCGCAACCAGGGCGACGACCATCGACTTGAACAACAGAACAGGGCTGAGATAGCCGCTCAACCAATTGTAGACAATGCTGCTGAAGTCGCCCGCTAGCGTCGCAACAGCCAGCGCCAGCGTCAGATAGGTCAGCCACTTGCGTGCCCGCGATTCACGCGCCATCGGGTCTTGCGCGATCCGTCGCGACACCAGGCGGAACGTGTAGAGGAAGATGGGCACCGACACGACCAGGCTGGCCACGCTCCAACGTATCGTGCTGTCGGAGTTGTCGAATCCAAACTGGCCGTAGACCGCATCTGGAAGTTGCCTGTCGATGGCCGCGAACAGCAGCTGCACAACGTGGAACACGCTGGCATAGAGCGCACCGAACAGTACCAGGTACGTGAACACGTCGCGCGCCGACAGATATGGGCGCGGGCGCGGCACCGCGATTGGGAAGGGCACGTCGGCGAACGCGCCGAGGGCGGATTTGATCTCGGCGTCTGGCCATTTGGCAGCCGCCAACGCCTTGGCGATGTCGTCGCGGCCAAGCTTGGCTTCAAGCGCACGGCGGACGAAGTCGATTATTTCGGAGGTCATGAAGGGCTCGCGGGCGGGGCACTTTTGGTCATCATGCACCGCAATAAAAGCAGTTCCGTGTCGGGGCGGCGTCGGTCAAGCCTCTTGGCGCGACCCAACGTGGTCGGGTCGGCGTTCTTCCCATGTTGGGTTGCGCAGTGCTTGACTCAATCTACGCCCTATGCCCCAGCCACAGCATGGCCATTCAACACCGGCGTCAGCATGCCTCCCTCGCGGAACTGCATCGCCGCCAGCCGTGCATACAACCCGCCGGCGCGCGTCAGGGTTTCATGCGTGCCCTCTTCCACGATGCGGCCCGCTTCCATCACCAGGATGCGGTTGGCGCCTTGAACTGTGGCCAGCCTATGGGCGATCACCAGCGTGGTGCGGCCGGCCATGGCGCCAGCCAGACCTTTCTGCACCTCGGCCTCGCTCTCGGCATCAAGCGCGCTGGTCGCCTCGTCCAGCAGCAGGATTTTGGCGTTGCGCAGCACGGCGCGCGCAACGGCAATGCGCTGACGCTGGCCGCCCGACAGCGTGACGCCGCGCTCGCCGATCAGGGTCGCGTAGCCCAACGGCAATGCCTCTATGAAACTGTCCGCATTGGCCGTGCGGGCGGCTGCGGCGATATCGGCCTGCGCGGCATTCGGCGTGCCGTAGGCGATGTTAGCGGCCACCGTATCGGCGAACATGGTGACATCCTGCGGCACCAGGGCGAGGCGGCGTCGCATATCGGCAAGGTCCGCCTCGTTCACCGGCACACCGTCGACGAGCACTGCGCCAGTGTTGGCATCGTGAAAGCGCAGGACGAGGTTGAACAGCGTGGTCTTGCCCGCTCCTGAGGGCCCGACGATGGCGATGGTCTCGCCGGGTGCGGCAAGGAACGACACGCGGTCAAGCGTCGCCGCACCGGGCCGCGAAGGATAACGAAAGCTGACATCGCGGAATTCCAACTTGCCTTGCGGTGGCTGCGGCAGTGGACGCGGGCTGGCGGGCGAGGCGATTTCGGGCGTCAGCGCCATCAGCTCCGACAGCCGTCCCGCTGCACCTGCCGCCTGTTGCACCTCGCCATACACCTCCGATAGCTCGCCGAGCGCTCCGGCTGCAAATACCGCATACAGCACGAATTGCACCAGATTGCCGGCTGATATCTGATGCGCCAGGACCTGGGTCGCGCCGTACCACAGCACGGCGACCACGGATGAAAACACCAACGCCATGGCTACCGCTGTGAGCGTCGCGCGCGCCCATAGCCGTTTGCGGGCGGCGTCGAACGCGGATTCGATCAGGGTGCCAAAGCGTTTGCCCGCCGGCAGCTCGTTGGTGAAGGCCTGCAAGGTGCGGATGCCCATCAGGCTCTCGCCAGCATGCGCCGCGGCGGTGGCAAGCGAATCCTGGGCACTTTTGGTCAGCTTGCGCACGCCGCGCCCCGAGAACACCAGCGGCAGCACGATCAGCGGAATGGCCACCAGAACCAGCAGCGTGAGTTTCGTGCTGGTGAGGAACATCATCACAAATGCCGCGATCAGCATCAGCAGATTGCGCAGAGTCTGCGAAATGGCGGTGATGACGGCGGTGCGGATCTGGGCCGTGTCGGCGGTGAGGCGCGAGAGCAGCTCGCCGGTTTGGGTTTTCTCGTAAAACCCCTGGCCCAGGCGCAGCAGGTGCTGGAACACGTCAGTCTGCACGTCGGCAACCACCCGCTCGCCCAGCCAGCTGACGCAGAAATAACGCACGGCACTGGCCAGTGCCAACAGCACGCCGACGCCGATCATCGAGAGAAAATACTCGTTGATGTAGGCCGCATCTGTGCCTGCAAAACCGAGATCGATGATGCGCCGCACGCCGACTGGCACCAGGATCATGCTGGTGGAGGCCACCACCAATGCGGCCAGTGCCAGCAGCGCGATACGCTTGTAGCGCAGCACATACGGGGCGAGCCAGAGCAGTGGCGAGAGATCGGTTTTCATGACTGAACTCAATAGAGCGGTTCAGACCCAGCAGCCACGACATTGTGGTCTGGCAGTGACCAGCATGGTTGCCGGCGGGTCGTTCGTAGCGGCGCAGGTTCGTTGCCACCCGTCAGCAAGGCATACCGGGCCCTCGCGCTTGCCTCCTCACATCTGCGCCAGCGCATCCATGCTTTCCGGTACGATCTGGCCGCCGTCGACAACGATGGTCTGGCCGGTGATGTAGCCGGCTTCGCGGGTCGCCAGGAACAGCGCCGCATTGCCGATGTCCTCGACCGTGCCGAGGCGCTTGAGCGGGATCGAGGCGGCCATGCTGGCTTCGTAGTCTGGGCCCAGTCCCGAAAGCCCCTCGGTCTTGATGTTGCCGGGCAATACGGCATTGACGGTGATGCCGTATTTGGCCAGTTCCATGCACATGGTTCGCATGAAGCCGAGCTGGCCGGCCTTGCTCGCCCCGTAATGCGCCCAGCCGGGAAAGCCGGTAACTGGTCCGGTGATCGAGGAGGTGAGCACGATGCGTCCTTGGCCTGATTTTTTCAGGCCGGGTATACAAGCCTGTACCGACAGGAAGGTGCCCTTGAGGTTGGTGTCCATGACGTGATCCCACACCTCTTCGCTCATGTCCTCGAGCTTCATCTGCGGGAAGATGCCGGCATTGGCGCACAGAACATCGATGCCGCCGTGAGCGCGCGTCGCGGCATCGGCCATGGCCAGCATATCGGCCTTGCTGGTGACGTCGCCCTCGAACGCCGCCGCCGTGCCGCCGGCCGCGCGGAATTCGGCAGCCGTTGCCTCGGCCTGATCCAAGTGTCGGGCCACCACCAGCACCTTGGCGCCGGCCCGTGCGAAAACAGTGGCGATGCCCTTGCCAATGCCTTTGCTGGCACCAGTGACGATGACGGATTTGCCGCTGAGTAAGGTGAACATTGGGAGGGCTCCGGAATTAGAATGATGCTGTCGAAGCATTCACCGGCCGGTAGGTTGGGTCAAGAGTTTCAGCGCGACCCAACATGGCGGCCACCGGACGTCCCACGTTGGGTCGCGCTGAAACCCTTGACTTAGAACCTACACTTGCGCGTCGCTCACCCCTCCCCCACATCCGGCTCGATATCATGCAGCTTGCCGAAATCGATACGGGTCTGGCCTGCCTCCAAACTGACGATATCGATGTAGCGGTGCCCCCAGGCCATGTCGCGGTGCGAATAGCTGTGGCGCGCGCGCAGTTCCTGCGTTGACTGATCGTCGTAGCCCGCGACGGTCAGCAGCAGCGACGCATCCATGCCGCTGAGGCTCTCGGCATTGGCACCGGCAAGCGCGCTTACAGCATCGATGACATGAAACATGGTCCAGCTCAGCGCCAGGGTCGGGTTCTCGTTGCGGATCAACTTCAGCTCGCGATAGCGCCGGTAAGGGCGGCCCTCAAGGGTCTGCTCGGTGGTCAGCAGCCAGAGCCGGGCGGTGGCGCCCGAGATGGTGTTCTGGCGCGCATTGGCGAGCCGGATCATCAGCGTGTCGCGGCCATCATGCTTGCCGATGACGATCTGGCGCGCAAACATGAAACGGGCGCGCGGCATCGAGAAACGCGCAAAGATCAGGCCCGTCATGACGGCGATCATGGTCATGCCGGTGAAGATCTCGGCCGTCGCCACGATGTGGCCGTAGATCGACTGCGGATGCATGTCGCCATAGCCCACGGTTGCCAGCGTCTCGACACTGAAGAAGAACAGCTGCAGCAAGCCGGGCCCGCGCGAGTTGCTGACGGAGTTGGCATCAACGGCGAAGGCGGCGGCGAACAGCACGTTCAGCGCCAGGAAACTACTGGTGGTGCCGGCGAAAAACACCGGCCAGCTGGCGGTCATGGCGCGGTGGTAGAAATCGGTCCAGATGCGGCCGCCGAGCCCCTCGGTGATGACCTCGCGTTCGCCGATGCGGATGCGGCGGGTGCGCGCGCCGAGCCAACGTCTGCCGCCATTCGTCATGCCATGTCCTCGGTCGAGCCCTGGTAAGGCCTGTCATAGCCGCAGCAATAGACCATTGTCAGCACCATCGGACCCCGCGCGGCCTGCCCTTATGACCGGTATTTCATGATTTGTTCCTGCGGCGACGGATTCTATTCTTCACAGAACCGACATAGGGCTGTAGTATGCGAGGATGAGTAGGGTGATGGTGCGAATCACGCTGGGAGGAACTGAAGCAACAACCTTAGGGTCAAGCTGACGTGACAGCCTTAGCCGCATACAAGTCCCCTGAGACGTTTCCGGCGCTAGTGCTCAACGCCGACTTCCGGCCGCTCAGTTATTATCCGCTCTCGTTGTGGAGCTGGCAGGATACGGTTAAGGCCGTGTTCCTGGACCGGGTCAACATCGTTTCGGAATACGAGCGCGAGGTCAAAAGCCCCAGCTTCGTGATGCGGTTGCCCAGCGTGGTGTCGCTGAAAAGCTATGTACGTCCGGCGCGCTACCCCGCCTTCACCCGCTTTAACGTGTTTCTGCGCGACAAGTTCAGTTGCCAGTATTGCGGCGCGCCGGGCGAACTGACGTTCGACCACGTCATCCCGCGCTCCAAGGGCGGTATGACGCGCTGGGACAACGTGGTGACGGCCTGCGCGCCGTGCAACCTGAAGAAGGGCGGGCATATGCCGCGCGAAGCGCGCATGCACCCGTATCACGAGCCCTACCGGCCGACGGTGTACGAGCTGCATCGCAACGGCCGCCTGTTCCCGCCAAACCACCTGCACGAGAGCTGGCTGGACTATCTCTATTGGGATACCGAGCTGGAGCCGTAAGCGCCTACTTGCCAACCGGCAGGTCGGTGTCGGCTGGATCTGTGTCGGGCACTTGTGGCGCACCAGTGCCTGACACCTTGTAACACCCACAACACATCGTGCGTTTCGGATTTATCCAGCCGACGGTTTGACTGGTCGTCCGAAATCTCAAAACGGAATTCGTCGTCCTCAAGCCGCGCAGGTGTGTCCGCGTGTTGCTTTGAGGCCTGTCACTAAGGGTTATCCCTAGTAACCGCGTCGAATTGCGGAGATGCGGACGCGGCCAGGCGCTGGATCAACGCAGACGTTTTGGCGGCGCGCAGCACCCATCTGCTTGGCGCATTCCATCAATGCTGCTACGCCACGGACCACCAACGCCTCGATCCGGCTGCCCTCCGTTCAAAGCCACTTGCGACATGTTCGGCCTCCAACTTACTGAACTTGCGGAACTCGCGCTCGCCCTCGTCGTGGTCGGTTGCCTCTCCGGCTTCCTTGCCGGCTTGCTCGGTATCGGCGGCGGCATTGTCGTCGTCCCGGCGCTTTACTTCGTGCTCACCGCCTTCGGCATCGCGCCTGACGTGCAGGCCCACGTCGCGGTCGGCACCTCGCTCGCTACCATCATCCCGACCTCGATCCTGTCCATGCGCACGCACTACACCAAGGGCGCGGTCGATACCGACTTGTTGCGCCGCTGGGCACTCCCGGTGGCGCTCGGCGTGCTCTGCGGCATCGCCATTGCGGCGTCGGTCAAGGGCGCCACCCTCACCGCTGTTTTCGGCGTCGTGGCAGCGATCGTCTCGGCACATATGGCGCTGACGCCCGAAGGCACGCATCTGGTGGCGGAACTACCCAAGGCGCCCATGCTGCAGCTGCTGGGCTTCGGCATCGGCGGGCTCTCGACGCTGATGGGCATCGGCGGCGGGACGCTCAGCGTGCCGGTGCTGAGCCTATGCAATTTTCCCACCCGCCGCGCGGTTGGCACGGCCTCGGTGATTGGATTGATCATCGCCCTGCCGGGCGCGCTCGGCTTCATCTGGAGCGGCTGGAACGCGACCGGCCTGCCGCCGCTGTCGCTAGGCTATGTCTGGCTGATCGGTTTTGCGCTGATCGTGCCATCGAGCATCCTGTTTGCTCCTTATGGCGCGCGCACGGCGCACACCATCAATGTGGTCTGGCTGCGCAAGACCTTCGCGCTGTTCCTGGGGCTGACGGCGCTGAAGATGCTGTACGCCGTTCTTTGAGTCTTGCCCGGCCCTGGTCCTGCGCCTATTGCTGGGGGGAATTTCTCCCGACCGCATCCCCAAGGACGCTCCGCACCATGAAACTGCTTCGATATGGCCCGGCGGGCCAAGAGAGACCCGGCATGCTCGATGCCTCGGGCGCCATCCGCGATCTTTCCAAAGTAGTTGGCGACATTGCGGGCACGCATCTGTCGCCGGCCGCACTCGACAAGCTGCGCGCGGTTGACCCCAAGAGCCTGCCGCTGCTCTCGGACTCCCCCCGCATCGGGCCCTGCGTCGGCAACGTCGGTAAATTCATCTGCATCGGCCTCAACTATGCCGACCACGCGGCCGAATCCGGCATGGCGGTGCCGTCCGAGCCGGTCGTGTTCATGAAGGCGACCAGCGCCATCTGCGGGCCGAACGACGATACCGAGATCCCGCGCAGGTCGGAGACGACCGACTGGGAGGTCGAGCTTGGCGTGGTTATCGGCAGCCATGCGAAATATGTCTCCGAAGCGGATGCTATGAACCATGTCGCGGGCTATTGCCTGATTAACGATCTGTCGGAGCGCGATTTCCAGACCAAGCGCCAGGGGCAGTGGACCAAGGGCAAGAGCTGCGACACTTTCGGGCCGATCGGGCCGTGGTTGGTGACGGCCGACGAGGTGCCCGATCCGCAGGCGCTGAAGATGTGGTGCGATGTGGACGGCAAGCGCTATCAGAACGGGTCGACCAAGACGATGGTCTATGGCGTGCGGCATCTGGTGCATTATCTGTCGCAGTTCATGTCGCTGCAGCCGGGCGACATTATTTCCACGGGTACCCCGCCAGGTGTCGGCATGGGCGTGAAGCCAGTGCCGGTGTATTTGCGGGCGGGGCAGCGGGTTACGCTGGGGATCGACGGGCTGGGCGAGCAGGCGCACAAGATGGTGCAGGGGTAGCACATGGTCCTCTCCTCTCCCCGGACTTACGGGGAGACGAGACCGCGTCTCCTGCGCGGAGGCGCAAAAGTAAATGGGCAGGCGCCTTTTTGCGCCAAGAGCCTCGCGGTCGGTGAGGAACGGCCACTTGGTCCAGTGCTGTTTCGGCAGGGCACGGAGCAAGGAGCTGCCCCTCATCCGGCGCAAGTGCGCCACCTTCACCTCGTAAGCACGGGGAGAAGAGAAAAAAGTGCCTTCCGATAGCAAGCGAGAGACCTATGCCCGCATCTGCCCTAATGAATGTCATGGTCGGCGCCGCTCGCAAGGCGGGGCGCAGCTTGGCGCGAGATTTCGGCGAGGTCGAGCAGCTGCAGGTGTCGCTGAAGGGGCCGGGCAATTTCGTCTCGGCCGCCGACCACCGCGCCGAGCAGATCATTTTCGAAGAACTATCGAGGGCCCGCGAAGGCTACGGCTTTCTGATGGAAGAGCGCGGCGCGGTCGAGGGTGCCGACAAGACGCATCGCTGGATCGTCGATCCGCTCGATGGCACCACCAACTTTTTGCATGGAATTCCGATTTTCAACATCTCGATCGGCTTGGAGCGCGAGGGACAGATCGTGGCCGGCGTGGTCTACAATCCGGCCATGGACGAGCTGTACACAGCCGAGAAGGGCAAGGGTGCGTTCCTCAATGATCGGCGGTTACGCGTCTCGGGCCGCAAAAATCTGATTGATTGCGTCATGAGCACCGGCACACCGACCATGACGGCTCAGGTGCACGATCAGTTCCTGAGCGAAGTGCGCAGCGTCATGAACCAGGTGGCGAGTTTTCGGCGCTTTGGCGCCGCCGCGCTGGACCTGTGCTACGTGGCGTCGGGCCGGCTGGATGGTTTCTGGGAGCGCAATCTGCATCCCTGGGACATGGCGGCAGGGTTGCTGATGATCCGCGAGGCGGGCGGGTTCGTAACCGATATTCACGGCGGCAACGACATGTTCGGCACCAATAGCATTGTTGCGGCCAACGCCCACATGCACAAAAGTCTGCTCGGGCTGGTGTCTGGCGAGGGCACGACATAGCGGCGGACAAGATGTCAGACACCGAGTGCCACCCGCAAAAATGCCGTGAATGGTAGGCACGCCGATGATGGCGGTTCGTGCCAGGCGCGAAGATGCCGGTTGCAGAGAGCATGGAGTGACGGGGCAAGATGGCCAAGCGTGAGGTGGCGGCCAGCAGCAGCCAGAACTATGGAGCGTCCTTCACCCGGCCGCAGTTTCCGCTCGTCTTCATGCTGCTGTTCCTGATCCTGATCGGGTTCGTTTCCGCCATCCTGATGCAGCCGATTCAGACCGCTTTCGTCAGCAATCCGTTCCTCAACTCGGTCATTCTGGCCGCGCTCGCCATCGGCATCATCAATGCCTTCCGGCAGGTGGTGCAACTCTATCCCGAGATCCGCTACGTCAACTCCTTGCGCATCGCCGATCCGGGGCTGGCGGTCGCCAAGCAGCCGATCCTGCTGGCGCCGATGGCCAACATGCTGCGCGACCGGCGCGGCGTGCTGTCGCTGACGCCGTCGTCCATGCGCTCGATCATCGATAGCGTCGGCTCGCGGCTCGATGAGCGGCGCGACACCTCGCGCTATCTGGTCAATCTGCTGATCTTCCTCGGCCTCTTGGGAACGTTCTTCGGCCTGCTGGAGACCCTGCAATCGGTCGGCAAGGTGATCGGCGCGCTGGATATCAATTCCACCGACAGTCTGAATGTGTTCCAGGAACTCAAGAACGGCCTGCAGGCGCCACTGGTTGGCATGGCGACGGCATTCTCGGCCTCGCTGTTCGGCCTGTCGGGCTCGCTTATGCTGGGCTTTCTCGATCTGCAGACCTCCAAGGCGCAGAACCGCTTCTACAACGAGTTCGAAGAATGGCTGTCTGGCATCACCGAGCTGACGCCGGCTGCCGCTCCCGGCCATGCCGTGCCGCAGCTGGCCGATGCGCTGGGCGACATCCGGCGCTCGATCGGCGTGCTGGACCAGCGAGTGGCGGCGGCGCCGGCTAGCAACGGTCAGGCCGAGGCGGTGCGGGAGTTGGCCGACGGCATCGAGAAGCTGGTCAAGCAGATGCGCGCTGAACAGACCGTGGTGCGGCAATGGGTGGATGAGCAGGCCCAGCAGCAACACGATCTGATGGAGGTGCTGCGCGAACTGTCGACGCGTTCGCTGCCGAGGAACTAACCCCAAGACTTCTGGAATCTATTCAGCCAAGCGTTTCGTCATTCCCGCGCAGGCGGGAATCCAGTCAAAGCAAACGTCACGAAAGGCGCCTGATGCAAGAACTGCTTTCGACGAGGTTCGCGATTCGGGTTGGCCCGCGTGGTCATTGCGGACATGGCTGGATTCCCACCTTCGCGGGAAAGACGAATTGCTTCGACGTCTGCCCTGTCAAGAACGGAAGTTGATATGGCCTATGCCCGCGGCCGCCGCTCCGGCCACGCCGATAATTTCTGGCCCGGATATGTGGACATTCTGTCCACACTCCTGCTCACGACCATTTTCCTCATGTCACTGTTCATGGTGGCGCAGTTTTTCGTCAGCCAGCAGTCGTCCGGCAAGGATACGGCGCTGAAAAAGCTGTCGCGCCAGCTCGCCGAGCTGACCGATCTGCTGGCATTGGAAAAAGGCAAGGAGCGCTCGACACAGGACGAACTGGCGTCCATGCAGGCGTCACTGACGTCGGCAACCACCGAGAAGCAAAAGCTGCAAGGGCTGATCAGCCTGGGCGACAGCAAGGCCGGCGCGGCTGAAACCCATGCCGCCGCATTGCAGGAGGATCTTGCCAAGCAGACCACGCTCAGCGCCGAAGCGCAGGCCAAGGTCGATCTGCTCAATCTGCAACTGCAGGCGCTGCGCCAGCAGATGGCGGCGCTGGAATCGGCGCTGAACGCTTCCGAGACCAAGGACAAGGAGAGCCAGGCCAAGATCGGCGATCTGGGCGCGCGGTTAAATGTGGCGCTGGCAAAGAAGGTGCAGGAGCTGTCACAATACCGCTCTGAGTTCTTCGGCAAGTTGAACAAGCTGCTGGCTGGCCGCAAGGATGTCCAAGTGGTCGGCGACCGCTTTGTGTTCCAGGCCGAGGTACTGTTCCCATCGGGCTCCGATCAAATGAACTCGGAGGGGCTGGTGGCGCTCGATCAGCTGGGTACGGCCCTGCTAGAGCTGCAGGATCAGATCCCCAAGGAAGTCTCCTGGGTGCTGCGCGTCGACGGGCATACCGACGTGCGCCCGATCAGCGGCAAGTTCGCGGGCAACTGGGAACTGTCGAGCGCCCGCGCCATCGCGGTGGTGAAGTTCCTGATTTCGCGCGGCGTGCCGCCGGATCGTCTGGTGGCCGCCGGCTTCGGCGAGTTCCAGCCGCTGGACGCCGCCTCGACACAGGACGCCTACAACAAGAACCGGCGGATTGAGTTGAAGTTGACGGAACGGTGAGTGGCAATTGCCGCGCCGCCCACTGGTGTCCTCGGGCTGGTCCCCAGGACCCATGGATCGACAACCTCGTAAGCCGGTTGTGAGTATCGAAACTAAGGCTGCCCCTTAAGTTTCGCGATCCATTGACGCTGGCATGCGCTCAGCGATGGGTCCTCGGCACAAGCTCAAGAATGACACCATTTGTTGCTTTGACCTGAGATCAATCGCCATGCCGGTCTGGCTTCCGTTCACCGGCATGGAATCGGCCACCTACTTGGCGCAAGCCTTGGTGGTGGTGTGGCACTGCACATAGATGACGGCGTTGGTATTGCAGTCGGTTTTGAGCGCGCTCACCGGCTTGGCGTTGTCCTTGTCCATCGCCTGATGCGTGGCCTTATCGGACATGAATTTCGCGATGTCCTGGGTCAGGCCAATGCCCCAGCCGCCGTAGCGCCCGCATGAGCCCGCGCTGGCCGGGCCGGCGGCAGCGGCAAGCAGTGCCGCCAAGCTTAGCCCAAGGGCCAGTTTTCTGAACGTCGTCATAAGCAATCTCCACGATTTGTTCACTCAAACAAGGCGCGACCTTAGCCCAGAACGGGCAGGCAAACCGCATCCCTGCGGCCACACTTGGTCAGCCAGTTGATGGGTCGCCAAAATTTTCTCGAACCCCAGTGAACCTTCCCGCCCCACCCCGCGACTTACCTTGCGTACCAGAGAGGCAGCCCGCACCGGCCGCCGGATCAACCAGAGAAAACAGAGAGTTAAAACCATGAAGACGTTCGCAACCATCGCTTCCGCCCTGCTGCTGTCGCTGACCATCGGCCTCTCCGGCGCCGAAGCCGGCAACAAGCTCAAGCTCAATCAGTTCGGCTTTGGTAACTCGTTCGGCTCGCTGCAGACCGGCAACGGCAACAAGATCGGCGCCGCGCAGAGCGGCCTGTTCAATGATGGCACCGTCATCCAGCACGGCCACAACAACACCGGCGTGCTCGGTCAGGCCGGCATCTTGAACTCAGGCGCCATCAGCCAGACCGGCAGCGGCAACGTGGGCGGCATCGGCCAGACCGGCGCCTTCAACCGGGGCACGCTGACGCAGCACGGGCACAACAACGGTGGCCTGATCCTGCAGAACGGAGTTGGCCACTCGGCAGACGTCAGCCAGACCGGCAGCGGCAACACCGCCGTCGTCATCCAGGACAACTAAATCCGGTTACTTCGCTCGCTTCACGGCCACGGCAGGGGTTGCGCCAACCCGCACCCCTGCCAAAGCCATTCACCTCAAAACAAGGTTACCGAACATGTTGAAACTTGCCTCTCTGTTGGCCCTGCCGCTGGCGTTTGCCGCGGCTGGGCTTGGCGTCGGCGCGTCGGCTGAGGCCGCCGTCGCCAAGCCGATCACCTGCGAGCTGCGGCTGGCCAATGCCGGTGGCGCGCCCGCGCTGATGGCCGTCGCCAAGGCCGACGCAGCCATCGCCGCCAGCTATCAGCTCGATTTCAATGCCGTCAGTGCCGGTTCGAACGCCGTCACCAGCGAAGGCGACGATGTCGCCCTGGCGGCAGGTGAAACCGTGCTCAACACCGCCACGTTCAGCCCTGGCGCCAAATACGTCGCCAAACTGACGGTGAGCTGGGCCGGCGGCTCAACCAGCTGCGCGGCCAAGAGCTGAGCGAAAATCTACAACATTCTTTGAACCTTCGGCAGGCCATCGGCGACCAACTGAGCAGACCACATCGAACACCCCACCCAACGGAGTACCCCAGTGAAGACCACCCTCAAGACCGCCGCCTTCGCCCTTGGCCTTGCCGCCCTGACCATGACCGGTTTCAGCTCAACTGCACAAGCCAAAGGCCAGATCAGCATCGGCATCAATGCCGACAAGGGCTCGGACGCCGGCAAGGCCCTGACAATCATCGACACCATCATCGCACATGCCCCGCTGGGCGGCGCCAATGGCAACCACGGCAAGATCAAGCAGAAGGGCAAGAACAACTCGGCCGGCCTGACGCAGAAGGGCACCGGTAATAGCACCGGCATCGTGCAGAATTGCAATGGCTGTTCCAGCACGGTTGGCCAGAATGGCAACAACAACACGCAAGGCGTGCTGCAGTTCGGCGACGGCGCCTCCTCCAACGTCCAGCAGAACGGCAACAACCAGGCCGGCCTGCAGGTCGATGTCGGGTTCTAACAAACGCGAACCGGCGGCGGCGCCATGGTGCGACCGCCTTTCCAGGATACATACAGGCCAACGAAAGGACACCGCTATGAGAACGCTACTGACCATCGCAGCCATCGTCAGCATCGCCGCCGGGACCACGGCGGGCGTTGCCAATGCCGCCTCGCCCAGGGATCGCCTGGTTGAAATGATGACCCGGTTGGAGGGCCCGGAGGCCACGGCCAAGTATCGCAGCTCCGCTGCCGTCCAGCACTGGAGCATGTTCAACTGGCTGTTCCGCAGCATGGAACTTGGTTCCGACGATGAGGTCATCGAAACGTCGATCGAGCCGCCGTTGGATATACCGGATGTCACCCTGGTGCCGCCAGTGGTGACAAATGACCTGGCGCCGAACCGCATCTATAAGCGCCAGATCGGCCCCGGCCAGCAGGCGGACGTCAAGCAGCACGGTGCCGGCAATACCGCGCGGATATTCCAGAGCAATTGACGGCGCCACTGATCCTCTCCCCGTAACAGCGGGGAGAGGAAAGTGAGACCTGCCACCGCTCCAGCAAATGCGCCCGGCGGCCAGCTCCCCGCAGGGGCGTCGCCGGGCGCAGATAAGAATGTCGCTTTCCGGCGCCGCCCTGCCGCCACCGGACGTGTTGCCGCTTGCCATGCTCCCTAGACAGGTTCCAGAACAGTTAGCTGTATCGGAGGAGCTGCCACGCTGCCTCCCCGAACTCATGGGAGAGTCCCCTTGGCCAACGAACCTGATGACAAGCCTGCCGGACGCCGACGCGGCGGCGGTGGCGCAGAAGCCCGCCGGGCGCTGCGCAAGGATCAGGGGCAGGTCCAGCTCAGCTACATCCGGCGCAAGATCGAGCCCTACAACATCCTCAGCGAAGAAAGCCTCGCCATCATCGAGGCCAATGCTGATACCATCCTGCAGGAGATCGGCATCGAGATCCGCGAAGATGAAGAGTCGGTCGAGCTGTTCCGCAAGGCCGGAGCCGACTGCAAGGCGCTCGATGATCCGCAGAAAGTGCGCGTGCGTTTTCCAAAAGGCCTGCCGCGCTCGATCATCCAGAAAACCGCCCCAAAATCCTTCATCCAGCACGCCCGCAATCCCGAGCGCTCGGTCGAGATTGGCGGCAAGTCCACGGTGTTCGCGCCGGTCTATGGACCGCCGTTCGTGCGTGGCCTGGACGGCGAGCGCCGCTACGGCACCATCGCCGACTTCCAGGACCTGGTCCGTCTGGCCTACATGGCGCCGTCGCTGCACCATTCCGGTGGCACCGTCTGCGAACCGGTCGATGTGCCGGTCAATAAGCGCCATCTCGATATGGTGGCCGCCCACATCCGCTATTCCGACAAGCCGTTCATGGGCTCGGTGACGCATCCGCTGCGCGCCGAGGACAGCGTGGCCATGGCCAAACTGGTGTTCGGCAACGAGTTCGTCGATAAAAACTGCGTACTGATCAATCTGATCAATGTCAACTCGCCGATGATCTACGACAACACCATGCTGGGTGCGCTGAAAGTTTACGCGCGCGCCAATCAGGCCAACATCGTCACGCCATTCATCCTGTCCGGCGCCATGTCGCCGGTTTCGCAGGCTGGCACCCTGACGCAGGTGCTGGCCGAAGTGTTGGCGGGCGCTTGCCTGACACAATTGTGCCGGCCTGGCGCACCGGTGGTGTTCGGCGTGTTCGCGTCATCGATGTCGATGCAGACGGGCGCGCCGACGTTTGGCACGCCCGAGCCGTCCATGGTCATCTATGGCGCGGCGCAACTGGCGCGTCGCCTGGGCATTCCTTTCCGCTCGGGCGGCTCGCTGTGCGCGTCGAAACTACCGGACGCGCAGGCCGCCTACGAAAGCGCGAACACGCTGATCCCGACGCTGATGGCGGGCACGCATTTCGTGCTGCATGCGGCCGGCTGGTTGGAGGGTGGTCTTGTCTCCTCGTTCGACAAGTTCATCATGGATGTCGACCAGTGCGCCATGATGCAACGGTTCGCCGACGGCATAGATATGAGCGAGAATGGCCAGGCGATGGACGCCATCCGCGAAACCCGCAATGCCGGCAAGACGCATTTTCTCGAAAGCGCCCACACCCGCGCCAATTTCGAAAGCGCCTTCTATCGCTCGATGGTTGCCAACAATGACAGCTACGAGCAGTGGTTGGCCGAAGGCGAAAAGCGCACCGAGCAGAAAGCGCATGGCATCGCCGAAAAATGGCTTAAGGACTATGAGGCGCCCGCGCTCGATCCGGCAATCAACGAAGCGGTGAACGAGTTCGTTGCGAGAAAGAAGGCGTCGATGCCCGACGCCTTCACATGAAAGGAGCCGCAAGTTGAGGGCCCGCCAGGATCGGACGTCGCAAGAATGCAACTCCGCGGGGCCTTTCGACTCAATGACGAAAAGACGTGACACGTCGAGACGCGAGGCTCAACTGATCGGCGCGCAAGGTTGCAGGCGAACGTTTAGGCCCCGCGCGGCCGTCAGCGTAATCGGTGTGGTGTCGCGAGCGCCGTAGGCTAGATATAGCGCTGACAGCAGCAGATCGGCTGCCGCGTCGATATCTTGGCTGCGCACGGTATCGATGTAGCGCGGATAGTTGCCCTTCTCGATGCTTGTATCGAAACCGAGCGCGCTCAGGCTGGCTTTGACGGGCAACGACAACCAGATCTTTCGCGGCTCGTCTGGGCCGGTGGAGTAGTATCCCGAGGCCGCCTCGCACCACATCTGCCGCGAGTCGTCGTTGAACATGCACTGGACATAGCTCTGATCGCCACCATCGCGGGTGATGGCGAGCCACCGATGCTCTTTCATGGCCGGCTCGGTGTTCGCATGCAGCGCCTGTAGCCGGTTGACCACGCCGCAGCGATAGGTGACGAGAAACGTCGCCAGATCCATGACCTTTTCGGCATGGGCTGGCACGGCGGCCAGCGAACCGAGCCCGGTCATCATGGCTAGCCACAAGGCGCCAGTGCAAATCAAACGGTGGACGCGGGCCATCGAGTCCTTCCAGCGGTATGCCGATTGGCCTAGTGTCGCGATGGTATGCGCAACCTGCAACCGGGTAACTACCTGGAAGTGGGCCGAAGGTGCGGGGTCTTAGGAGCGTTCGATGCGCGGAGTTGTGGTAGCAATGATGCTGGCCAATTCAGGCCAATTGGCGCTCGCCGAAGACCTGTGTCCGGACGCCGCCAAGCTGCCGACGCAGGAGGGCACGCGCATGACCGAGGATACCTTTGAGGTGCCCTCCGGCCTTGATGCGGCTGACAAACTGATCGGCTTCCTCAACAAGGAACATCTGGCTTACGAGTTCGAGCAAGTGGTGAACAGCTTCGTGGTCAAAGGTGTGATGCTGCGCCAGCAGGCATTGACCGCGCGCACCGAGCTGGAGCTGGCAAAGTTGAAACTGCCAACGGGCAGCGCGGCCAAGACCGAAGTCGACAAGGCAGAGGCGGCGGCGAAGAAATCACTCGGCAAGTTCTGCGCTTTTATGGTCGACGCCGTGGTCGCGGAGTAGGGCTCTGGTGACGGCCGATGACAGCGCATCCGCCAACGCATTTTGACACTATCCGTGCCGCTTTTGCCGACAGCGGATTGTCGGTGCGCGGCGGATTCGAGCTGATAGATGGCGAGGGTCCAGCCGGTGTGGTCACGATTGTGCTCATTGGCAACCACGGTCCTGGCCTCTGGGCGGCGTTCGAGGCTGGCTGCCGTGCCGAGCCCGATCCGCTCGATGCCTGGACAAAGCGCGTCACCGATCCGATCGCGGCCAGGCTTGGCGCCGTTGCCGTCTATCCAAATGATAGCCCCTATCACCCGTTCCAGCGTTGGGCGCGCCAAGCCGAGCCGGTGCATGCCTCGCCGCTCGGCATCCTGATCCATCCTGAATGGGGTCTGTGGCACGCCTACCGGGGCGCGCTGCTGTTTGCCATGCCGGTCGCAGGCCTTCCGGTGCGCGCCGAGGTCGCCAGCCCCTGCGGCAGCTGCCCCAGCAAGCCGTGCCTGACGGCCTGCCCGGTCTCCGCCTTCGACGGGGTGCGGTATGATGTGTCCGCGTGCGGCGCGCATCTCACGACCGGCCGCGACCCGCATTGTGCCGATCTCGGCTGCCGCGCTCGCGACGCCTGTCCCGTGGCGCCAGAGATGCGGTACCCGGACGCGCAGATCCGCTTTCATATGACCGCGTTCGTGCGCTCGCGGCCGTAATCCTCACCCCACCCTCACCCGCACCGTCCCGACCCCCGCGACCCCACCCTCCACTACATCACCGCGCATCACCGCACCCACTCCCGCCGGCGTGCCCGTGAATATCACGTCGCCGGCCTTGAGTTCCCATAACCGCGACAGCTCGGCGATGATTTCCGGCAGCTTCCAGATCATCTCGCTGAGATCTCCGGTCTGTCGCCGTACCCCATTCACATCCAGCCAAATCTCTCCCGCCGCCACATGCCCAGCCTTGGCGACTGGCACCACCGCCGAGCACGGCGCCGAATGGTCGAACGCCTTGCCGACTTCCCAGGGGCGGCCGGTCTTTTTGGCTACGCCCTGCAGGTCGCGACGCGTCATGTCCAAGCCCACCGCATAGCCGTAGACGTGCACGAGCGCGTCGGCCGCAGCGATGTCGCAGCCGCCCTTGCCCAGCGCCACCACCAGCTCAATCTCGTGGTGCACGTTCTGGCTCGCGCTCGGATAGGGAAAGACCGCTTCCGTCCCCGCCCCGGCCTCGATCAGCGCATCAGGATTCTTCTGGAAGAAGAACGGCGGTTCGCGGTCCGGATCAAAGCCCATCTCGCGTGAGTGCTCGGCATAGTTGCGGCCGACGCAATAGATGCGGTGCACGGGGAAGCGCTGTGCCGTGCCGTCGATGGGCAGGGTCACGGGGGGGAGGGCGGGAAAAACGAAGTCGATTGCGGGCATGGTGCGGCTCCCGAGGTGGAAGTGACGGATGTCCCCTCACACTGCCGGGGAGCGGGCCGATGTCAACTGTCGGCGCTGCGGGCTAGGGATCAAGACCCTCGGAGATCCGCTGTTTACGAACAAAGTCTATCCCGCAAGCCAACCGTTTGGCTGTGGGAGTCTTGACGTCGATGACGCGCCAGAATGGGGTGATCTCGGTCAGGCGCGCGCCCATCAGATGCTGCTCGTAGGCGGCCTCACCGACGGTGCGCAAATGGAACCCGGTGTAGATCGGGCATGTCACCTCCGCGCGATGTCGGTGCGCCAGCGCCGCGCGCATCGCCTTCACATTCATTGTCTCGCCCAAGGGAATGGCACGAATGAACACATCGATCTGCTGTGCTGTTGGCACCAGCATCACTTGCCCGGCCCGCATGCCGGCGATGTCGATCGGGGCCGGTTTCACGACCGGCGTGTCCAGCGCGCGCAATTTGTCCAGCCAGCTCCGCGAAGTCTTGAGTCTCTTGACCATCGTCACTCCAGCGACAGACACAGCTCGGTCAACAGATCCGATGGCGGCGTATCGCGCGGGTTGTTGAGATACTCCTCGATCATGGGCGCATCTGCTGCCTCGCGGCCCGACTGCGGCAGCCAAGTGCCGAACATCCACAGATAGGCGGCGCGCATATCGGAATACGGGCCCCGGTAGTGGAGCACGGCATAGCTGCGGGCAGGTAGGTCCACCATCTCAAGTGGCGCGGCCGGCGTAAGGTCGCGATCAACGACAAGTGCCGCCCTGGAACGAAGGTCCACTTCCGGCGTCAGCGTCGGATCATCGTAATACACGCCCAGCATGCGGACTTTGGGCGGCATCAATTTCTGGCCGACCGCATGTGTCAATCCGGTTTCGAAGGCTCGACCAATCTCCATATAGGAGCCCTTATGCGGTATCGTGAGCAGCTTCAGGACGGGCAGCGGCCTGACTTCGATTTGCCAGCTGGCGCGCGGGGCCACTAGGCGGCCCGGCTGGAACTCCTTATGGCTGCCATTGTCACGATAACTCACCGGCGGCATCCCGTAAGCGTCCGAAAACACTCGCGTGAAGGCAGGCACGCCGCCATAGCCGGCCCGCTCCGCGATCTCGCCAAGCGGACGCCGCGACTGTGCTAGATCGGCGCCCGCCCGCTGCAAGCGCAGACGCTTGACGGTTGCCGTGATCGTTTCTCCGCGCACAGCGCTATAGACGCGGTGCCAGTGATAGGGTGAGAGCGCCGCGACGCCCGCGAGCGTGTCCATGTCCAGATCGTCGTCGAGATGGTCGTAGATGTACGAGGTGACGCGGTCGAGGCGGTCCTCATAGCTGGTCCAGGTTTCGGGTTTCATGATGCGTTCCCTTGGCTGTGGCTGGTGTGACGGTAAGCTCCCACGGATCCGATTGATAAGTCTTGCGCAGTTGATACCTGCTCACACATCCTGCTCACGCAGAATTCACCCCATGGCGCTTGCCAGCGGTCCGACTTTCGGTGCTCATGCGTACCATATGGATGGCGGCGCCCTGTGGAACCGCCGCAACTGACGAAAAAGGATTGCACTACATGCGTTTGCCCACCCTTGCCGTCACCGGCGCGCTTCTGCTGCTCGGCCTCGCGGCCCCTGCACTAGCGGCCGATCCCGACCCCAAGGCCTGGGACGCCGTAACCGCCGAGGCCAAGGGCAGACGGTCTATTTCAACGCTTGGGGCGGCGATACGCAGATCAACGACTACATCGCCTGGGCCGGCGCCGAGGTTGAGAAGCGGTTCGGCGTCAAAGTTAGCCACGTGAAACTTACCGATACCGCCGACGCCGTAAACCGCGTGCTGGCCGAGAAGACCGCGGGGACGAACGAGGGCGGTTCGGTGGACCTGATCTGGATCAACGGCGCGAACTTCGCCTCCATGAAGTCCAAGGGTCTGCTGCTGGGCAAGGCCTGGGGCGAGAGCGTGCCAAGCTTCAAGGGCGCCGACGCCGACAACAACCCCGGCGTGCGCAATGATTTCACCGTGCCGGTCGAGGGGCAGGAACTGCCCTGGGGCAAGGCGCAGCTGGTGTTCTCCTACGACACCGCGAAGCTGAAGGACGTTCCTAAATCGATCCCGGCGCTGCTGGCCTGGGCCAAGGCCAATCCGGGTCGCTTCACCTATCCGCTGCCGCCCGATTTTACCGGGACGACGTTCCTGAAGCAGGCGCTGCTTGAGCTGGTCGCCGATAAAGCGCCGCTGAATGGGCCAGTCGACAAGGCGGACTTCGCCAAGGTGACGGCGCCGCTGTGGGCCTATCTTGACGAGCTGCATCCCGCGCTGTGGCACCAGGGCAAGACGTTTCCGGCCAATTATCCCGATATGCGCAAGTTGCTGAGCGACAATGAGGTCGGGATCTGTTTCGCGTTCAACCCTTCTGACGCATCGTCAGCGATCGCCAAGGGCGATTTGCCCAAGTCGGTGCGGACTTTCGTGCTCGACAAGGGCACCATCGGCAACGTGCATTTCGTCGCCATTCCGTTCAACGCCAAGGCCAAAGCTGGCGCCATGGTGTTTGCGAACTTCCTGCTGTCGCCGGAAGCCCAGGCGCGCAAGGCCGACCCGAAGGTCTGGGGCGACCCGACGGTACTGGCCGTGGGCAGTCTTGGCGCGGAGGACAAGGCCAGGTTCGACGCGCTGGAGCTGGGCATCGCCACGCTGAAGCCGGCCGAACTGGGCGCGCCCGTGCCCGAGCCGCATCCGAGCTGGATGACGGAAATCGCCAAGGAATGGGCCAAGCGGTATGGGGCGAAGTAACTGGCGGATTGGGGACATGATGATCATCTTCGGCGAGAACCAGTCGTCGGCACGGAACGCCGCCGTTGATGCCGAAGATGAGCTTCGGGTCCCCGTTCAGTTGGTGTGCAGCAACAAACGGGGACACGAAGTCCAGCTTCGGCTCGCGAGCCAGCGCACCATTACCAAGCTTGGCGATGGTCGAAGCTGAACAACATGTCCCCATCCGCTCGATCCTTGATCCCGGCGCTCGCCTTCGCGGTGCTTGCCGGGCCCGTGATCGTGGGGCTGCTGTTCGTGCTGCTGCCGGCCTTCGGCTACCTGCCGGCGCTTGGCGGAGACAGTTTCTCGTTCGACCCCTGGCGGCAGCTGCTCGCCGTGCCCGGCCTCTGGCGCAGCGTCTGGGTGAGCCTGGCCAGTGGCCTCGTTACCGGTACGATCACGCTTTTCATCACCGGGCTGTTCCTGGCCGGCTTCCATGGCAGCCGCACCTTCAACGCCATGCGCCGTCTCGTGTCACCGCTGCTGGCTGTGCCGCATGCCGCGACCGCGCTCGGCCTGTCGTTTCTGATCGCACCCTCAGGCCTCATCTTCCGTGCGCTGTCGACAGTTGGCCTGGGAACCGATCGCCCACCCGACTTGCTGATCGTGCACGATACCTGGGGCCTCACCATGATGGCCGGACTCATCACCAAGGAAGTACCGTTCTTGCTGCTGATGGCGCTCGCCAGCCTGGCACAGATCGATGCGCCCAATCGCATCGCGGTAGCGCGCACGCTTGGCTACGGACCCGTCTCGGCCTGGCTGAAAACCGTGGCGCCGGCGCTCTATCCTCTCATCCGCCTGCCGCTGCTGGCGGTGATCGCCTATTCGTCTTCGGTGGTCGATGTGGCGATCATCCTTGGCCCAACCAATCCGCCGCCGCTCAGCGTGGCTGTGCTGCGCTGGTTGAACGATCCCGACCTCACGGCGCGCTTCATGGCCTCGGCGGGAGCATTGCTGCAGCTCGGCGTAACGCTGCTGGCGCTCGGACTATGGCTGCTGGCCGAGCGGTTTTTCGCCCGCTTGTCGCGCTCCTGGATGGAGGCCGGCACGCGCCTCAGTGGCGACCGGACGTTGGCAATGCTTGGCGGGTTCGGCATGGGCATGGTCGCGGCCGCCGCCCTGCTTGCAATGGTCTGCCTGACGATCTGGTCGTTCGCGGTCAGCTGGCGTTTCCCGGCGCTGACACCCGAAACGTTTACATTTGCCAACTGGCTGCGCGCAACTGGCACCCTGTGGACACCGCTCGTACAGACGCTCGTCATCGGCGCCATCTCGACGGTGCTGTCGTTCGTCATCGTCATTGCCGCGCTGGAGCATGAATTGCGCAGCGGCCGTCCCGCCGGGGCCTGGGCAATGCGGTTGTTGTATCTGCCGCTGGTGGTCCCGCCGGTTGCGTTCCTGTTCGGCCTCACCATCGCGGCGCAGGCGGCTCGGCTGACACCCGGCGCGCTCCCCGTCGCACTCGGCCATGTCGTGTTCGTGCTGCCGTACATTTATCTCTCGCTGTCCGAACCCTACCGCCGCCTCGATCCGCGCTGGAGCCGCCTCGCGCAAACATTGGGCGCCAGCCCAACCCGCACCTTCTTGACCATCCGGCTGCCCATGCTGCTGGCCCCGTGCTTAACGGCGATCGCGGTCGGCTTTTCGGTCAGCGCCGGGCAATATCTCGTCACGCAGCTGCTCGGCGCCGGCCGGGTGGCCACGCTCACCACCGAAGCGGTGGCATTGGCGTCGGGCGGCGAGAACCGGGTGATCGGCGTCTGGGCGCTGTCGCAAACGCTGCTGCCGGCCATTGCCTTTGCGCTGGCGATAGGCATTCCGCGCCTAGTCTGGCACAACCGTCGTGCAATGCTCGTGGCGCGTTGAACGGAACCAGGCAGGATGCAGAAAGGCCTCAAGCTGCAGAACGTCCGGCTGACGCTGGGGGGCACTCTGTTGCTAAGTGTAGATGCGGCGGTGGCCCCGGGCGAAGTGCTGACCATCATGGGACCATCGGGCTCGGGCAAATCCTCGCTGCTGGCCTACATCGCGGGCTTCCTTGATCGTGACTTCTCCGCCGAGGGCACAGTCATACTCGATAACGCCGACGTCACCGGCTTGCCCGCGGAGCAGCGCCGCATCGGCCTGTTGTTCCAGGACCCGATGCTGTTTCCGCATCTGACAGTCATCGGCAATCTGCTGTTTGGGTTGCCGCCCGGGGTGATCGACCGGCGGGCGCGAGCGCAAAGCGCTTTGATCGAGGCGGGCCTGGAAGGCTTCGGCAATCGCGATCCCGCCACCCTCTCAGGCGGCCAGAAAGCCCGCGTGGCGCTGATGCGGCTGTTGCTCTCGGAGCCTAACGCCGTGCTGCTGGACGAACCGTTCTCCAAGCTCGACGCCAACCTCAAGGACGAAATCCGAATACTTGTGTTCGCGCGACTTAAGGATCGCCGCCTGCCGGGCTTGTTGGTCACCCATGACCAAGCCGACGCCAACGCGGCTGGCGGAAGAGTGATCCGGATTTGACCGCGCCTGCCGCTTGAACGCCGCGGACGTGACCCTATATGCTAGTGCAAGTGAAGCGCCGCTGCGCCTGCCCGGAACCGGGAGGCAAAGCTGCAGGGTGCCGAGAAGGGCCCGATCAACGATCCCGTCGCTTCGGATAAGGACAGGGGACCTATGTCGCGGATGAGTCAATTGAACAGCCCGCTGCTGCTGGGCTTCGACGATGTTGAGCGGCTGCTCGACCGGCTGGCCAAGTCGCCCGGCGACAGTTACCCGCCGTACAATATTGAGCGCATCGCTGGCAGCCCCGTTGGCGGCACCAACGGCAAGACGCACGCTAAAGGCGAGATTCTACGTATCACATTGGCTGTGGCCGGCTTCACACGCGATCAGCTCGACATCGGCGTCGAGGACAGCCAGCTGACGATTCGTGGCCGGCAGGACGACGACAAGAGCCGGACCTACCTGCATCGCGGCATCGCAGCGCGGCAATTCCAGCGCACTTTCGTGCTGGCCGACGGCATTGAGGTGCAATCGGCGAGCCTCGAAAATGGCCTGCTGGCGATCGATCTTACGCGCCCCGAGCCGGAGCGGCTGATGCGCAAGATCGAGATCGCGGACAGACGTTAGGAACGCTGGCGGAAAAGTGGTTGCCGGTTTTCCGATCGGCAGCGCGACCCAAAATAGACCATCAAGAAAAACTAAGGCGCGGCGAAATGCAGCGTGTCGTGGTTTTCAGGTGCCATTCAGGCGCGATCGATCATGATACTGTTCCAGCGGTTGGAGCGGGCATCACCCCGGAGGTGTATGATGAATAAGCAAGCCAAGACGACGGGCGCAAAGCGGTCAGCGGTGAGCCCCGTGGAGTTGGCGCGGCTGGGTGATGGCGAGGTTGCCTACATCAAGCAGATGACCGCCAAGGAAGCCGGCAAGATCTACCCGGCGATCAAAGGTATCCCGAAAGGCATCGAGCTGTTCTCGCTGAACGCGGCCGATGGCACGCCGCTGGCGCTGACCGACAGCCGCCAGGCGGCGATGGCGCAAGCCCATGACGGCGAGCTGGCGATTGCAGCGGTGCATTGAGAATGCGATTGGAATTTTGAAGTGTCGAAGGCCGGGAGCGATCCCGGCCTTTGTTTTGCTCGTTCCCCTCGTTTTGCGCGGAGAAAAGGTCGCCTGAAAAGCCGGATCCGTTGGTTGGGTCAAACTTTGCGCGACCCAACGTTGCTTGCACCACCCGCGGACGTTGGGTCGCGCCAAGTGGCTTGACCCAGAACCCACGGTTAGCCTGCCGTCCGGCCGCCTAGCCGTCATTCACCATGCGGCCGATGCGGGCGTAAGTCTCGGGCGCAGTACTGCGCAGGATGAAGCCCCAGACCAGACCGATGATAATCACGGCGGCCCCGATGTAGGGGATGTTGGCGCCAAAGCTGCCGGTACCACCAAGCGTGCCTAGCTGCGTGATCAGCAGGTAGACGAGGTACAGCTGCGACAGCAGCGCGATGACCGGGCACACCAGCGTCGTGAACCAATGCGCATCGTCCGGATGGTTGGCCTGGAAATAGACGATGATGGCCAAGGACACCACCGCCTGCAGGATCAGGATCAGCATTGTGCCTAGAATGGCGTACATGGTGTAAATGCCCAGATAGGCCTGGGAGTTCGGATCGCCAAATCCAAACGCGACGCCGAAACCGACCAGCCAGATCGCCGCCAGAACCGATTGCAGGATCGAAGCGACATAGGGGCTTTTGTAGACATCGTGCGTCTTGCCGAGCGCCGCTGGCATCACGCCTTCACGGCCGAGCGAATAGAAATAACGTGACGCCGTGTTGTGGAAAGCCATACCGCAGGCAAACGAACTGGTCAGGATCAGGATGCTCATGGCATTGGCCGCCCACGGACCAACCAGCGTGCTGATCGGGCTGATGAAGAGATTGCCCGAGTCGGTTTGCGCCTTCAGCAACAGGTCATCGACCTTGGGATAGGCCGAGACGACCGCCCAGCTGGTGATGGTGTAGAAGATGCCAAGGGCGATCACCGAGACATACAGCGACAGCGGCACAATACGCTTGGAATCACGCGATTCCTCTGCATAGTTTGGCGCCATCTCGAAGCCGACCCACGACCAGAACGCCATGAAGATGCCGACCGTCGCGGCGCCCGCCGCGATGTCCTTGCCGTCCACCGTCTTGTGGGCAACGATATCGCTGAACACCTTGAAGACGTTGAGCGACTCCATCGAAACGCGCACTGCCGAACCGCCCCACAAGAACACGCCAAGATCGAAGATGAGGAGGATTGCGACCTCGAGAATGAGCGCGATGCCAAGCACGGCCACCGAGATCTTGACGTCGAAGTAAGACAGGATCGACGCCAGGACAACGCAGAACAGCGCCAGATAAAGCCAGGGCACATCCATCCCCGTCAGGGTTTTCAACCCGGCATTGCCGAAGAACGCGAACAGGCCGTATAGCGACGCCTCGAAAATGCTGTAAGCAAACAGCGAAGAGAGGCCCGCCGCCAGCCCGGCCTCGCGGCCAAGACCGTGAGAGATGAAGGAATAAAAGCCGCCGACACTTGAGACCTTGGTGGCCATGCGCGCATAGCCGACCGAGAAGATCGTCAGCACGATGGTTGCCAGCAAGAAGGCCGCTGGCGCATAGATGCCGTTGCCAAAGCCGACCGCGAACGGCACGTTGCCGAGCATGGCCGAGATCGGCGCCGCGCCGGTGACCGTCAAGAACAGCACGCCGATCAGGCCGATGGCCTTGGAGTGCAGCTTGTCGACAATTTTCAGTTTGCTGACGACATAGTCTTCGGGCGCCGCGGCGCCGCTCGATGCTTTGGTCTGGCTCAATTTGTCGTCTCCCCAAGTCTAGCCGCCGCAATGGGACGGCCGTGCCTCACTCGAACACGCTCACGCCCTCGGGCTTGTAACCTCCCGATTCGGTAAATCTATTGTGATCACATGAACTTGACCAGCGGCAAGTCCGGTAGGCTTAAGCCGGCAGATAGTTTGTCAACTCCTTTGTGCTCATCACATGGCAATAAATGCGGTTGATGATCGCCAGTTCCTGGGCGTGCATTCGGTCCGATGCTGCAGCGCAGCAATCTTCGACGACGATGACGTTGTAGCTCTCATCGGCCAGGCAGCGCACGGTCGAGGAGATACATTGGTCAGTGAAAATGCCGGCGCAGACCACAGTCTTGATGCCGAGATTGTTGAGGATCAGCCGCAGGTTTGTGCCAGTCAGCGCGGAATCGGTGGTCTTGGTGACCACGATCTCGTCGCCGACCGGCTGCAGCTGCGGCACCATCTGCGAAGGCCCCTCGTTCTTGGGCAGCAGCAGATTGTTCCAACCCGGCATCTTCTGCGACAGCGAGCGGTCGCGGCCATTTTTGGTATGGCAAGCGATGCGGGCGAACAGGCATTCCATCTTGCGGGCGCGGAATTGGCGCAGCAGTTCAGTCGTGCGCGGGATCACCTGCTCGTGCATGCGGTCGTGGAAGGGCGTCCACAGATCATAGCGGCGCTGTTCATCGGGCGGCAGGGTCGTGCGGTCGGGACGTGCGAGATAGGTGTTCTGCACGTCGATAACGAGGAGCGCCGTGTCGGCACGGGTCAGCTCCGGATCGGCCGGCTCGGGCGCGCCGTCGTAGTAGAGGGAGACGAACGAGGATTTCCAGGAACTCACGATTTGAACATGCCTCGATAGTTGTCCTTGAGCGCGATCGAAATGCCGAGCGCTGCGATGTCGATTCTGGCGTCATTTCCGTGGACTATCGCGGCCTCGACCGGGAACGGTCGATCCGACTTGCGGGTATCGCGCTGCCAGACCCGGCACCGCGCCTCGTCCTGGGAGGCGACAATATGGGCATCGAGGCTTCGTTGCGACCTGTATCGCGGAGTCTTGATGTTCAGATCTGTGACAACTGACGATGACGAAAGCACTTCGACCAACACCGTTGGCGCTAAGGTTGACATGGCCTTTGCATCGTCATTCATCTTATGGACCATCACATCTGGGTACCGGATCTGATCGCCCAAATCGACCGCAAAGTCGGTTCCAAAGACCAGCCAGGTGTCTGGATCGAGCTGGCTGCGCAACTGAAACTGAAATTCGCTGGCCACCCGATCGTGATGCTGGGTGCTGCCCTGTTGCACGATCGCCTTTCCGTCGACCCGGTCATAGCGACGATCCTGTTCCTGGACCCATCGAAAGAATGTGGTCTTGTCCATGGTCAATTCAATTCGGGCGTTCATCGCTCGGGCCCCAGCTCGCTTTCCACTGCGATCCTAACAGCATTTGAGCCGCCCATCAAAACCGACGCTGGAACAGGCCGCGCTGTTCGTAAACCTCGGCGGCTTCCTCGACGAAGGCGGCGATGCTTTCGGCTCTATACGTCTCGCGCAGCTCGCGGGCGGCGGCGATGAGATCAGCCTTACTTTTGGCGCGGCCGGGCCGCAGCAATTCGTACACCCGCATGATCATCTCCTGCGGCACGTCCACCAGATCGGCGGCTCGAGTGAAGTTCTTACCCAGCGTCGGCCGGCCGGCGGCGGCGGCGATCTCGCCTTGCTGGGAAAGAGCGGTTGCCGGAATGCGCAGATCTTCCAGCGTCACGTCGCCGGCAAGCACGGCTTCGAGCGTCATTGCCTGCAGCGTCATGCCGCGCGCGCTGGCGACCAGCTCGGGACGTTTCTCCGCCAGTGGATAGTCGGCTACCGTCAACTTGGCCATGCTCATGACGCGCCTCCGATCCATGTCACCTCGACCTCTTCCGGCGATGCGCCGTCTACGGTCATTTCCGTATCGATGGCGTAGATCAGCGCCACGCGCGCATGATAGCGGGCGCCGAGCCCCATGCCTTGGGTCGAGACCACGACCGGCTCGGGCAACTCTCCGCAGGCATAGACGGCCGCGTTCTCGCCCATGCCGCGATAGTGCGCGAGGCTCGTGATCGGCGAATTGGAAAACAGTTCGAGATTGTTGTGCGGCAGTCGATCCTTGTGATGGATCACCGCCGTGCCCTTGGCCTGGATGCCGATGCCAACGCCAGAACCTGCCAGCCGCGCCGCGCTCAGACCGAGGAACGAGGTATCCGCCGTATGTTTCATGCGCACGATGCGCGGCACGCCACCCTTGGCCCGGACGCCCTCGGTGAGGACGCGCAGAATGTCCGACAGCGGATGACCGGCCACGGTCTGGAACAGTTTCACCCCGAACGCCGGCGACACGCCGATCACCACCTCGCGAGGATCGGTCCCGACGGCCGCCGGACCGATGGTCTGATACTTGATGCGCAGCGCTTCGCCCGGCCCGTGCACGCTCTCGGCGCGCAGTACCTCTTTGCGATCCAGCACATCGCGGATGCCAGCGATTTGGAGTTTACGATCCGCAGACAGACGATATCCGCTGCCTGGCCCGGCATAATCGTTGGGATCGTTGATGGCGCTGAGAATGCGCCCATCGCGGATCACGGCCGAGGTTTGCAGATAGTCGCCGGACACCCGCAACTTCACAATGCGCAGCAGATTCTCGGCCTCCTCGCGGAAACCGCGTGTTGCCAGCGCCTTGATGACATCGATGACGGAAATGCCGCGCGCCTGGATCGCCTCGCTGATGATGGTGGCGTCGCGCGGCGTGTAGCTGGCGGTGTCATCCGAGCCAGACGCGGCCACCACGCTCGCCAGCATTCGCTTGGTTGGTGCGCCCAAGGCCAGCTCTTCCAGTACCGCGGCCAAGGCATCGACCGCGCGCCTGCGCAATTCCAGAATGCGGCCTTCATCAATTGGCGTCAGCCCGCCGTCGGCCTCGAAGTCGCGCTGCAGCACGAGATAATCCTCCATCTCCTCGCCATTCAGCAGCGACGGATTGAAGGAGTTATCGTATTTCAGGATTGATCCGAAGCCGGAGCAAATCAAGTCAGAGCCCGCGATCAGATAGGGCAAGATCTTGGCTCCGATGCGGATCTCGGATTCCGATGTACGCGCATCGTTTCCGGAGGCACATTCGAGATCTAACCAAACCGCAATCAGGTTCTCTGCCATCAGCTCGCGCACGCCCGATGGCACCGTGGCCGTGATCGGCGCGCCGTCAATGCCCCCGTTCTGCGTGCCCTGCACGCCCATGGCGCGTTGCAAGCAAAGGCAGCGCGCCTCCAGGTACAGCAGCGACTTGGCCTCGTGGTGCCCCATCAACAGCTCAGAGCCTGCCCCCGATGTGCAGCGCATCTTGATGCCACGCGACGCGTAAGCTGCAGCCAGAAACGCCTTGGACCAAGGCGTATCATCGCCGTCGATGAAGGCGCGCTCGGTTCCGTAGACCGACACCGTCTCGGCATAGGACGTGAACCCCGCCATGCCGATGCGTAGCTCTTCGGCCTCCTCGGATGAGCACTGGAACAGCGTCCCCCAGCGCCCCACCGCCGCGCCAACCGCGCAGGCCAGCGCGTTCGACCAGGCATTGCGCGCCACCCGTTGGGTGGTCTCGATCTCATCGAAGCCGAAAGCGACGGCGGTTGCGGCATCGGCGGCGAGCTGCAACGGATCGTCCTTGGCGTTGGTGACATGGGCCTGATTGCCCGGCGTCTTGCGCGCCCGCATCTTGGAATAGGCGAAGGCAATTTCCATCGAATTGAGATGCGAGACAGTCTCGGCGAGCTTGGCCGGCGTCAGGCCGTGCGCGAGCCGGCACAGCTTTTCGCGCGGCACGGTCATATCGACCAGCATTCGCGCCAGCTCCAGCGACGGCATGGCCATGGCTTGGGGGGCAACCGCGGGATCGAGGTGATAGCGGGCGATGAACGTATCGATCATGTCGAAGTTCGCAGCCGCCACGCCGTCCATCGAGACGACGCGGCCCGCCTCGATCACCACCCCCGGCTTGGCGTCGTTGGGGCTGAAAAAGGCCGAGAAGCCGTGCGAGGCATCCTCAACCGCGAACTTGTCCAGCCGCAGCGGCCGCTCGTCCCAATCGGCAAAGCGTTTCCAGCGATTGGCGGCGGCGGGAGAATGGTTGGTCATGACGCTGCCTCAACTCGGTCGCGGAGCAGCGAGCTTGCGGACAAGTTGGCGAGCCCGTCAAGCGGGCCCTGGCTTGAGGTGCGGCCGGAGTAACAGCAAGCCGCCGAGAGCGATGACTGTGAACACCGCTCCGGCCAGAAACGTTGTCTGCGGCCCATAGGCGTCCCACAAGCCACCGGCAATCACGCTCGCGGCCAGCATGGCGACACCACTTGCCAGGTTGAACAGGCCAAAGGCCGTGCCGCGCAGATCCTCCGGCGCGGTGTCGGCAACCAGCGTTGCCAATAGCCCCTGCGTCATACCCATATGCAGGCCCCAGAACATGACTCCCGCAAGCACTGCCGGGACCGTGCCGGAGACAGCCAGGATGACGTCGGCGACGATCAGCAGGCCAATGCCGGCGAACAACAGGCCATCGCGGCCGATCCGGTCCGACAATACGCCCACGGGATAAGATACGAGCGCATAGACGATGTTCATCACGACCATGACGGCGGGGATGAGCGCAATCGGCATGCCGACATTTTGCGCCTTCAAGATCAAGAACGCCTCACTGAAGCGGGCCAGTGTAAAGACACCGGCAATCGCCACCACTGCCCAGAACGCGGCCGGCAAGCGTTTGGCGTCGCTGAGCTGCAAGGGGCGCTTGGCCTGGGTGGCACCCGGCTTTCTTGCCGGCTCCTCGACGCCATACACCAACAGGGCGAAGGCCACGAAAGCCGGGATGACGGCGATCCAGAACACCAGCTTGAAATTGTTGGCGCTGAGCAGCATCAATCCGATGGCCAGCAGCGGTCCGGTGAAGGCGCCGATGGTGTCGAGCGATTGCCGCAGCCCGAAGCTGGCCCCGCGCAAGTCGTCCGGCGTGATATCGGCCACCAGCGCATCGCGAGGTGCGCCGCGAATGCCCTTGCCGATGCGGTCGATGAAGCGGGCAGCGACGAACCAGCCGATGCTCGAGGCCAATGGGAACACCGGCTTGGTGAAGGCGGCCAGCCCATAGCCGATGGCGGCCAGCAGCTTGCGGCGCCCGAGCCAGTCCGACAGAACCCCCGAAAACACCTTGGTGATCATCGCCGTCGCCTCCGCGATGCCCTCGATGAGGCCGACCGTGACCATCGATGCGCCAAGCACGCTCACCAGATAAATCGGAAACAGAGCGTGGATCATCTCCGACGAGATGTCCATGAACATGCTGACAAATCCGAGCGCCCAGACGCCGCGCGGAATGCGTGCGAGCGGGTTCGACTTCGGCAAAATCAGGGTCACAAAGTCATCTCCATCATGCGATCAGCCGGTACGCCGAGAGTGTCAGGAAAGTATCCAGTTCCTGCGCCGTCGCGAGTTTGCGGAACAGCCCGATCGCCTCGGGGAATCGTCCGCCGTCATAGACAATCGCGCTCAGCGTCTCGCGCAGTTTCGCCATCTCGTCGGCCAGGCAGGCCTCGAACATCGCCGCAGTCACCACCCGGCCATCGGCGAGTTTGGCTCCGTGATGGATGCACTGCCAGACCTGCGTGCGTGAGATCTCCGCCGTCGCCGCGTCCTCCATCATGTTGTACAGCGGCACCGCACCCGAGCCGCGCAGCCAGGCCTCGATGTACTGCACACCGACGCGGATGTTCAGGCGCAGGCCGTCTTCGGTGCGCGTTCCTTGGTGGATCTCGATCAGGTCCTTGGCCGTCACACGCACATCCTCGCGCATGACCAAAAGCTGGTTCGGACCCTTCATGCGGGCGTCGAACACCGCGTTGGCCACCGGCACCAGATCCGGATGCGCGACCCAGGTGCCGTCATGGCCAGCGATCACCTCGCGCAGCTTGTCGGCGGCGACGGCGGCGAGCGCCTTCTCGTTGGCGGCCGCGTCTTTGCGATTCGGTATGGCCGCCGACATGCCGCCCATGGCGAAAGCGCCGCGGCGGTGACAGGTCTTGATCAGCAGGTCGCTGTAGGCTTTCAGGAAGGACTTCCCCATCACCACCTGGCCGCGATCGGGCAGGACGAATTCGGGCTTGGCCTTCAGCGACTTGATGAAGGAGAAGATGTAGTCCCAGCGCCCACAGTTCAAGCCAACAATGTGGTCCTTCAGCTCAGACAGGATTTCATCCATCTCGAACGCGGCCGGCAGCGTTTCGATCAGGACGGTTGCCTTGATGGTACCGATGGGCAAGCCCAGAGCCTGCTGCGCAGCAACGAACACGTCGTTCCACAGCCGAGCTTCGAGATGGCTTTCAAGTTTCGGGAGATAAAAATAGGGGCCGGTCCCGGCGGCCTTCTGAGCGGCATGGTTGTGGATGAGATAAAGGGCGAAATCGATCAAGCCGCCTGCCACTTCAGCGCCATCGACATGGATGTGGGCCTCCATCAGGTGCCAGCCACGCGGGCGCACCATCAGCACCGCAGGCTTGGCGCCAAGCTGGTAGCTCTTGCCGTTCGCGGCGTCGGTGAAGTCGATCTTGCCTTGCCAACGGTTCATCAGATTGAGCTGGCCGCCGATGACATTGGCCCAGGTCGGCGAGGTCGCATCCTCGCAATCGGCCATGAACACCTTGGCGCCGGAGTTGAGCGCGTTGATGATCATCTTGCGATCGGTCGGACCGGTGATCTCGACGCGGCGATCCTGCAGATCGGCCGGGATGCTGCCGACCTTCCATGTGCCTTCGCGAACTGATTTGGTCGCGGACAAAAAATCGGGCAACGCACCGGCGTCCCAGCGCTTCTGGCGTTCGACGCGGGCAGCCAACAGCTCTTGCCGGCGGGCTTCGAACTTGCGGTGCAGCGACGCGATCAGGTCCAGTGCGCCGGGCGTCAGGACGTGCTCAAAGCCGGGCTGCATGGTGCCGGTGATCGAAACTCCTGCGGGTAGTGTCATGTGCCGTCCTTCCGATCGTTTGTCATACCGTGCGCGGCGCATTGTTTTGACAGTGCGCTGCATCCGGGATGACATCAGATTGCCAGAGGCGCAAAGGAAAAATCAGTATCATACCACGGCAAACGGCAGCGGCCGGCCGGCGAACAACGCGTCGATATTGTCGAGCGCCTCAAATCCCATCTGGTTGCGCGCCTCGATGGTCTGCGAGCCCATATGCGGCAAAAGCATGACATTGGGCAAATCGAGATAGCCCGGATTGAGGTTCGGTTCGCCCTCGAAGACATCCAGCCCTGCAAAGGCCACCCGGCCATCCTTGAGCGCCGCAATTAGATCGGCATCACGCACCAGATCGCCACGCGCCGTGTTGATGACGATGGCGCCGGGCTTCAAGCAGGCGATGGTCTCATTGCGCAGGATGTGTTTGGTCTCGGCCGTTGAGGGGGCATTCAGGGAGAGAAAGTCCGAGACGCGGCAGAGGCTCTCCATGCTGGTGTGATGGATCGCGCCGCGTTCCTCATCCGGAGGCAGCCGGCAGCGGCTGTGATAGTGGATCTCCATATCGAAGGCGCGGGCGCGGCGAGCGAGCGCCTGACCGATCTTGCCGAGGCCGAGAATGCCGAGCGTCTTGCCGTCCAGCCGCTGGCCGAGCATGAAGGTTGGCGACCAACCGCTCCATTTGTTGGTGGCGATCAGGCGCTGGCCCTCGGGGGCGCGGCGAGCGCAGCCCAGGATCAACAGAATGGCGATTTCGGCGGTGGCGATGGTGACGCCATGCGGCGCGTTGCCGACACGCAGACCCTTGGCGCGGGCGGCGGCGAGATCGATGTGATCGGTGCCGACCGAAAAGGTCGAGAGGACGCGCAAGCGATCGGGCAGCGCGGCGATGACGTCGGGCGTGAATTTCTCCGACAGGCAGATCAGCGCGGCGTCGGCATCCTGGCAGCGGCGGATCAGTTCGTCGGGGCCGTAGAGGGCATCATCGGCATTGAACTGCGCGGTGTAGTCCCGGCCAGCGCGCGCCAGCACGGCCTCGGGCAGCCGGCGCGTCACCAGCAATCGGAAGTGTTTGTGGGCCATTCGGCGTTCCCCATTGGATGGCGTCGACAAGGTGTCAGGCAGCTGCAAAACGCAAGTGCCTGACACCGGATTATTGACACCGGAGTAAAGTCTTTGTTCACCATGTCAGGTCAACATGGGTTCCCGGTTGGCAGGCTCCAGTGGGGGAAGCTGTTCGCCAACAAGGAGTTGTGCTTTGCGCAGCCTCATCCTGTTTGTTGCCCTGCTGGCCGCTGCAAAATTTGGCTACCAGGAATACGCCTATCGCAGCGCCGTGGTCGAGGCGCTGATCAACACCTACCGGCAGGACGCTATCGAGCGCTGCCAGCAGGAAGCCAAGACGCGCAATCTGGCCATCGGCTATGCCGCTTGGAGCCAGCCGGAATCCCTGTCGCTGGTGGTCGGCCGCTCGACCCGCGAGGCGGCGGCAGCCACGGATCTGGGTATCGGCGGCGGTCCTGCAAGCACTTATCTGGTGCTGGTCGCGCGCAAGGCTCCGGCCGAAATCCGCTGCGAGTTCGACATCGTCCGGCTGTCGGCCAGCGTTTATCAGTTGTGACGTCTACTGGCTGCGATAGCGCAGCGCGGCGGGCTTGCCGGCGCGGTCGGTGTAGAGCACCTCGGGCGGCTGCAGCCAGTCGGCGCCATCAAGCACCGCACGGCATACCGGGTTGACATAGAGCAGCTGGATCGGCCGACCGCCGCGCTTGGCGCTGTCACGGATGTTGCCGATCACATCGGCGAACAGCTGTCCCGAGAACGGGTTGTACAGATAGAACACCGTGCCGCCGCTGCAGTCGAAATCGACTGCACTTCCCGCCATGACACCGAACGCGCGCGCCTTGCGGCCACGCATGCGCTCCAGATTGCGTTGCGCTGCTGCGGCGTGCTCCAGCGTGATCTCGACCCCGGCGGCGCGCGCGAGCGGCTGGCGCGCGGCCAGACACAGTACCCGGCCACGCCCACAGCCGATATCCATGAAGCTGTCATCGGGTTGCAGATCGATCCGGCCCAGGATGCGTCGCAGCACGTGATAGGCGGTCGGCCGGCAATCGTCGCCGCCGGTATCGATGCCGAGGCTGGCATCCCAAAGCCGATCGACGGTGTCGGTAACTGCCGTGCGCAAAGTTGGCATCGGATGCCTCACGCTTCTGGGCTGAGATGGCCGGCGCTGCAATGCTGGACTATGCACTGATTCGATGCAAACCGCCTTCTGCTCCGATTACGGGCAAGCTGCAACCGATTGTTAACCATGACCGCCCCGCCAGACCGCCGGTTAACCCGGCGCTAACCATCAGCGGCGTATCCAGGGCCTCCAGTTGCTGCGCACGGGCTCGAGGTTGTGGGCGGGCGCGGCAACACTGGCGGGCATTCGTATGGAGTACGCCCTTGTCGGCTGCTGTTCGTTTCACGCGCCTGCTTCCGCTTGCCGGTTTCCTGCTGTTGGCGACCCTTGCAGGGTGCTCGCAAACTTCACCATTGTCGTTTGTTGCGGCTGAAAACCCGCAACTGACGAAGCTCGACCGCATCTTCCGCCTTGGTGTCGGCGACAAGCTGAAGGTCGAAGTGTTCGGCGAGCAGGAACTGACCGGCGAGGCCGAGGTAAACGCCTCGGGCGGGGTGTCGTTGCCACTGCTGGGCGAGATGCCGGCCAAGGGCATGACGCTGGAGCAGTTCAAGGCCACGCTGCGCCAGCGCTTGGAGCACGGCTACCTCAAGAACCCACAGGTGAGCGTACAGGTGCTCAACTACCGGCCGATCTATGTGCAGGGCGAGGTCCGGCATGGCGGCGAGGTGCCGTTCAAGCCCGGCCTCAGCGTTGCCGACGCGGTGGCCTTGGCCGGCGGCTACACCTATCGCGCCGTCACCGCCTCGATCTATCTGCGCCGCCAGGGCGAAGGCGAAGGCCGCAACATCCCGATGAACAACAGCATTCCGGTGCTGCCGGGCGACAATCTGACGGTCGAAGAGCGGTACTTCTAGTTTTGGCGGGCTGCATGCGCGTTGTTGCTCAAGTTCTGAGATTGGCGGTTGCTGGCGTGCTGGCAGCTGGCACCATGGCGGCCGGCTCGACGGTGGTGCGGGCCCAATCGATCGGCCAAGAAGCCATCAGTTATCTCAATACCTTCGCGTTTTCACAGTCGTTGCAGACCTGGGACCAGGCCAAACTGTTTAATGCCGAAGCCGTGCTCGATCATTCGCGCTTCGGTTTCAAGCCGGAAGGCATGATGCTGCCGGCGGGCCACATGTTGTTTCCGTCGGTCACGGTCAAGTCGCTCTACGACGACAATATCTTTCTCGACAAGAACAAGGTGGGCGACCTGCGCACGGTCGCTTCGACGTACACATTGTTCACCTCCAACCTGCCTCGGCACCAGTTCCAGGTTGAGGTCGACAGCGAATTCGATTCCTTCAAGGAACATTCCTACTTGAACTACGGCAATGCCAATCTGAAGGGAAACTTTCGCATCGATATCGATGCCGCCGACACACTGGGTGGTTCCTTTCAGACCGAGTATGGTCATCACGACGACTTCCTGCCGATCGATCCCAAAAACATCGCGGCGCCTATCCCGGTCTGGATCAATCGCGGCGCCCTGGGCTACATGCACGATGCCGGCCGTGCATCGCTGGCGGTGGGCGCCGATTGGCAGCGAACCCAGTATTTCAATGTCCCGACCTACGGCGGCGACATCGTCGACGAAACCATTGCCGACAATGACAAAAGTGGCGTCTTTGGCACGATGAACTACCGCTGGTCACCCGGCTATCGCGGCTTTATCGCGGTGCGCGCCGAACGCGAGGTGTTCCCGAACGAAAGCACTCAGTTCGCCAACCACAACACCTATTTTGCCGAGACGGGTGTGGTTTTCGAGTACGATGCGCTGCTGCAGTTCTCGCTCTATGGCGGCTACCAATCGATCCAGTTCGACGACCCCGCACGCGCCAATTTCGGCACGGCGACATTCAACGCCAGTCTGCAGTGGTTGCCGAGCCAACGCATGACCGTCTATCTCGATGCCGGCCGTCAAATGTTGGAGGCCTATGACAGGGTGAATTTCGCGCAAGTCGACGACCACATCCATGGCCGGCTGCAATACGACATCTATCACAACATCGTCGGCACGCTCGATCTGTCGCTGCAACAAGGTTCCTTTGTCGGCTCGACCCGCCTCGATACCATTTGGAATGCAGGCGCATCGGTCGACTATCTGTTCAACGAGAACCTCGCCTTAACCTTAAGCTACCAACATATCCAGCGGACATCTAACGAATCCAAATTCGATTTCGATGACAACCGCTTCATGGCGAGCCTGAAGCTCAGTCAGTAGCGCGCCCCGGGGTATGATGAGCAGTCAGGACGAGGACAGTGAGGAAGGCGGAAGTGGCGCCGGCCTGCCGAGCATGGGCGACCTGCTGCGCCTGTTGCGCAAGCGCAAGCTGATCATCGGCTTTGCGATGCTGCTGTGCGGCGCCGCCAGCGTTGGCATGCTGCAGCTGATCACGCCGCAGTTCCAGGCCCAGGCGACGGTCTTCATCGACCCGCGCGACCACAACGTCGCCAACATGAAACAGGTCACCAGCGATCTTGTTGCCAATACGCCATCAATCGAGAGCGAGACCGAGATCATGCACTCGACCAGCGTGGCTGGCCGGGTGATCGACGATCTGCAGCTTGGCGACGATCTCGAGCTGGTCAAACCATCGGGCATGACCAGCCAGCTGAAAAAAATGATCGCCAGCATGATGGGCCGGCCCGAACCAGCGCATGCCACCAGCATGAGCGAGCTGATCGAGACGACAGCGGCCGTCAAGCCCAACAGCGACCAAGTGGTCGATGCCTTCCTCTCCCGCGTCACCGCCGAGCGTGTGCGCGAAACCTTCCTGATTCAGGTCGGCTTCAGGTCCAAGGACCCCGACAAGGCAGCGCGCGTGGCCAATGCGATGGCCGACGCCTATGTCAAGCTGCAGGTCGAAACCAAGATGAACGCCGCCCAGCAATTAACCGTCTGGCTGGACCGGCAGATCGGCGAACTGCGCGAGAAGGTGTTCGTCACCGAGAAGGCCGTGGCCGAGTTCCGCGCCAGCAACAATCTGTTCGACATCGACGGCCATCCACTCGACGAGCACGCCGTGGCCCGCCAGATGGAGCAGCTGACGCTGTCGCGCAATGCCACCGCGGCCACCAAGGCGAAATACCTCGAAGCCCGCCAGGTGCTGGACAACAAGGCCGATATTTCCGCCATCGGCGAAGTGCTGAAGGCCAACACCATCACTGCACTGCGGCAGCAGTATACCGATTATCTGCGCCAGCAGGCCGCCGCCGCGTCGCGCTATGGGGCACTGCATCCCAACCTTATCAAGGCTAATGCGCAGGTCGAATCGGCGCGCCAGGAGCTGCGCAACGAAGTTGTGCGCATCGTCTCAAACCTGAAATCGGAGGCCGACCAGGCGGCTGCCGCTCAAGCCTCGCTGGAAGCCAATCTGGTCAAGATCCAGGATATTCTGGCCAACCACAACACCACCAGCGTGCGCCTGCACGAGCTGGAGCGCGAGGCGACCGCGGCTCGCGAGGTCTATGAGAACTTCCTCAAGCGGGTGCAGGAAACCCAGCAGCAGACTGATCTGCAGGCGCCCGATGCTCGCATCGTCAACCGCGCCATCGTGCCGACGGTGCCGGTATCGCCCAAAAAGACTCTGATCCTGATGGGTGGCTTTGGCGGCGGCCTTGGCATCGGCTTGGTGCTGGCGTTGATCGTCGAGTTCCTGTTCCCGAGCTTCGTGCGTACCAGCGAGATCGAAAAGAGCTTCAAGCTGCGCCACATCACGACCATAGCGCGCTTCGACCGCAATGCGGCTCCCGAGGGGGTGACGCTGAGCGAACTGCGCGCCATTTTGCTTGCCCCGCACTCGGCGCTGGCGCAGGCCATCCGCACCATCCGGGTCGCGATCGGCCGGCAACGCAAGGGCCGTGAGCCGCAGACCGTGCTGGTCACTTCGGCGTTGGCCGAGGAAGGCAAGTCGGTGATCGCCTCCAATCTGGCTTTGCATTTCTCGCTGTCGGGCGTGCGCACATTGCTGATCGATTGCGATCTCAGTGGCCGTGGGCTCAGCCCACTGCTGCTGCCTGGTGGCGGCATGTCGCTCTATGAATGCATCATGTCGCGGCAACCCTTGCGCTATGCCATCGTCAAGGAAGCGGCCACCGGCCTGCATTTCCTGCCCGGCGTCAGCAAGGAGCAGGGTTCGATCACGCCAGCCGAGGTGCTGTCCTCGCCGCTGATGGCGGCAGCGCTGAAAAAGCTGGCGCAGGAGTTCGAGGTCATCGTGCTGGACGGGCCGGGGCTGCTGCAGAGCGTTGACTCGCGCATTCTTGGCGAACTTTCCGACCAGATCGTCTTTGTGCACAAATGGGGCGACACGTCGCAAGCTGCGGCCAGGCAGGCGCTGCGCGCGCTCGGCCACAGTTTGGGCAAGGTCACCGGCGTGGTGCTCAACCAAGTGCAGGCGGACCAACTGGCCAGCGAGGAAGCGCTGTCGTCCGACGACAGCGACGTCAAACAGAAGGGTCGGCGCGAGCCGAAGCTGGCCGCTTGATGTCCATCATTGTCTCAAACAACGTTGGAACCAGTGACTACGGCACCGACGATCTGCCCGGCCGCGCCCCCGGCGCCGATACCCGTCCGCGCTGGTCGCGCCGCGTCGCCATTGATCTGATCGCCGCCATCGATACCTTGTCGGTGCTCGGCGGCTCGGCGCTCGCCACGCTCTATTACCGGCACTCGAGCGGCTTTGCCGGCGGCAACGGCTTTGCGGCACTGGAACTCTGCCTGATGTCGGCGGCAGTCGGCCATTTCGTGCTGCGCCAATTCGGCCAATATGATGAAGCGCGGATCCCCAAGATCAGCATCGGCCTTGGCGAACTGGCACTTGCGCTGTTCCTGGTCTTTGCCACCGTGCAATCGGTGTCTTTCACGCTCGGCGCCGCACAGGCTTTTCCGCGCGGCTGGCAGCCCTTGGCGTTGCTGCTGGGTGGCGGCCTCCTCATCAGCCTACGGATGCTCGCGCGGGCGTTTCTGGCGCCCTACGCCAAGGCTGGCTTGTTCGATGCCAATCTTGCCATCTACGGCGCCGGCGAGGTCGCCCGTGCCGTCGCCACGCATGTCAAACACGGCGGCTCGGGCCTGCAGCTCACCGGCGTCTTCGATGATCGCATTGCGACCTTGCGGCTCGATGCCGACGGCCTGTCGATCGCCGGCGGCCTTGCCGAGCTGATTGAAGCGGGCCGCGCCGACCGCCTCGATGAGATCATCATCGCGCTGCCGCAAACGGCCGGCAAGCGCATCGCCGACATCGCCCGCCGGCTTGAGCATCTGCCGGTGCGCATCCGCATCTGCACGCATATTGCGTCCGATCTGGTCGATGCCCGCCTCGCCGCCCACAAGGTTTCCAGCGTCGGTCCGGTCGGGTTGTTGGACGTCAAGGCCAAGCCGCTCACCGACTGGGCGCCATTCGTCAAGCGCCTGGAAGATATCGCCATCGGCGTACCTGCGCTGATCGCGTTCGCGCCGCTGATGCTGCTGATCGCCATCGCCATCAAGCTCGACAGCGACGGCCCGGTGTTCTTCCGCCAGAAGCGGCACGGCCTCAATCACCGCGTCATGGAGGTCAGGAAATTCCGTTCCATGCGCGTCGTGGAAGATGGAGCCTTCGTCAAGCAGGCGACACGCGACGATCCGCGCGTGACTCGGGTCGGAAAATTCCTGCGCCGCACCAGCCTCGATGAACTGCCGCAACTGATCAATATCGTGCTCGGCGACATGGCGCTGGTCGGCCCGCGCCCGCATGCGCTGGTGCACAACGAGCACTATGGCGAGATGCTGGAGCGCTACGCCAACCGCCATCAAGTCAAACCTGGCCTCACCGGCTGGGCGCAGGTGAACGGTTATCGCGGCGAGACCATTCATCCCGAAGATATGCGCAAGCGTGTCGAGTTCGACCTCGTCTACATCGACAACTGGTCACTGCTGATGGATCTGCGCATCCTGGCCGCCACCCCGGTTTACGGTTTCACCAGCAAGAATGCGTTCTGAGCGGGCCGATGAAAAAACGCCCCGCACGCATGCCGTTGGCGATCCTGCTGCTGATCATTGGCATCGTCACGCCGATCGAGTTTTCGCCTATCATCGGCACACTGACCGTGATGCCGCATCGCGTGGCTATCCTGATCTTCATCGTGCCGGCGCTACAGCGCCTGCTCGGCCAGCGCAAGATGCGCTTTCAAAGCTACGACCTGCTGTTCATTTGCTACGGGCTGTGGATCGTCTTTGACTACCTGATGCATCTCGATTTCCAGCCCGGCTTGCAGACCGGCGGCTCGCTGATGGTCGAGAGCCTTGGCGGCTACATCATCGCGCGCGCCTACATCCGCGACTATCAGACTTTCCTCGCCACCCTGAGCGGGCTGTTCGTGGCAATCTGCTTTGTCGGCCTGTTAGCTTTGCCCGAGGCCATTACCGGCTACCATTTTGTGCATATCTGGTTGCGCGGCATTGGCACCGTCGCGGTCGACGCCAACGACGAGGTCCGCTGGGGCCTGCATCGCTCCTATGCCACCTTCAACCATCCCATTCTCTATGGCGCCTTCTGCGCCAGTCTGTTGTCGATGGTCTGGTTCACCGAAAAGAGCATGGGCAAGAAGATCGCCAAGGCCATGGCGCTGTTCGGGGCAACGTTCCTCGGGCTGTCCTCGGCACCATTGAACACGCTGGCGGTGCAAAGCCTGCTCGGCGGGCTGCACCGGGCCACCAAGCGTTTTCCCAACCGCATGAAGATCCTGCTCGGCATCTTCGTCCTGATCTACCTGTTCTTTGCGGTGTTCACCAACCAATCGCCGATCGCAGCCATCGTCACACGCATCAGCATCGATCCCTGGACCGCCTATTACCGCACGCTGATCTGGGGTTTTGGCATGAACAACGTCTGGGCCAACCCCTGGCTCGGCATCGGCCTCAACGATTGGGTGCGGCCGTCCTGGATGCATTCCGACAGCGTCGACAGCTATTGGCTGATCGTCATGATGCAGATGGGTCTGCCGGCGATCGCGCTGCTGATCACAGCCATCACACTGCTGATTGCGGCCGTGCACAAGCGCGGACCTGGCCAGCGAAGCGCCGACGAGCAGCGCGCCGCCATCGGCTGGACCCTGTCTTTTGTTGCGCTGGCGCTGTCCGGTTTCACGGTGCATTACTGGAATTCAACGCACACATACTTGTTTTTCCTGCTCGGCATGGGCGGCTGGCTGGCCGATCCGTCGCGGGCCAAGGTAAAGGCCAAGGCCGCTGTCAAAGCCAAGCCGGCCGCGACCACGCCAGGCCGCGACTGGACGCCGCCCATGCTGCCCGAGCCGGCCCATGTCAGGCGCTATCTGGATGGCCTGGATCCTGCGGCGGTGCGCTAGCGGACAGAAATTTCATCTTTGGCGTTGTCGTCCCGACCCCGCTACACTGCCGGTGCCACGTCAAAGATGAACATCATGTCCCCAGCGTCCGCCAGACACACAATCATCATCGACACCGATCCAGGCCAGGACGATGCTGTCGCCATCCTGCTCGCGCTTGGATCGCCCGAGCAGATCGACCTGCTTGGCATCGTCGCGGTCGCGGGAAATGTGCCGTTGTCTTTCACGGCCGCCAACGCGCGCAAGGTGCTGGAGCTCGCCGGCCGGCCCGACATTCCGGTACATGCCGGCTGCCGCCGACCGATACTGCGGGCACCTCGCACCGCTGAATACGTACACGGACCGACCGGGTTGAACGGCCCCGACCTGCCCGAACCGACAATGCCGCTGGGCGCGCAGCACGGCGTCGATTGGCTGATCGACACCATCATGGTGCGGCCGGCCGGCACGATCACTCTGTGCACGCTCGGACCGCTCACCAATATCGGCATGGCCCTGGTCAAGGCGCCCGACATCGCGGCGCGGCTCAAGCGCATTGTCGTGATGGGCGGGGCTTATTTCGAGGTCGGCAATGTGACGCCGGCGGCCGAATTCAACATCTATGTCGACCCCGAGGCCGCCGATCTGGTACTGCGCTCGGGCGTGCCGATCACTCTGCTGCCGCTCGACGTCACGCATCAGGTACTGTCGACGCCCGATCGCATTGCAGCGTTGCGCGCCTTGGGAAATCGCACCGGCAAGGCGGTGGCCGAGATGCTGACCTTCTCGGAACAGTTCGATCTGAAGAAATACGGCTGGGCCGGAGCGCCGCTGCACGATCCCAACGTCATCGCCTGGCTGCTGGCGCCGCAACTCTACCAGGGCCGCGACATCAGTGTAACGGTCGAAACCGCCAGCCCGCTGACACTCGGCATGACGGTCGCCGACTGGTGGGGCGTCACCGAACTGCCGCGCAACGCCAGCTACCTGCGTAGCGTGGATGCCGGCGGATTTTATGCTCTGCTGACGGAGCGCCTGGCGCGGTTGCCGTAGCACAAACTTGTCGTCGCGGATGCGCTGCAACGCGCTCGGCGGCCGGCTCCCGGAACGGAAGTCGCCGAGCACAAGCAAGGAAGCTGCAGCGCTGATCCGGGACCTCATCGGGCTCCTGCCGTGTTGGGACACGGCTTGAGCCCCGAAAGGTCCCGTGTCTGCAGCGCACCGTCAAAACGCTGCGCCGCGCACGGGATGACAGTTTTTGGGATGGGCAGAGCAAACAATGTCATCCCGGATGCGCTGCAGCATTCTTATGGTGCGGCGCTGATCCGGGACCTCATGGGGCTCCTGCCGCGTTGGACCACGGCTTGAGCCCCGAAAGGTCCCGTGTCT